>CAZCWX010000657.1:0-5063 GCA_964502465.1 uncultured Enterobacteriaceae bacterium
TGAGTGAAAGTTCGCCATCTTTGAGGGCTGCAACCTCCTGGCGCAAAGTCTCTAACTCTGCCATGAGCTGAGCCTTTGTCTGGTGCTGATCTCCCATACTCGATTCCATCATACCACAGCACGGCATCCCATTTCCTAATGGTCCATATGGAATAAATTTCAGAGTTCGTCATCATGGCGGGCACGGCTCGACCTACAGGACCCCCGCTGGGGAACACGTACCGAGTAGGGCAGGTTATAGGAATCTTTTGAGATGGAGAGAAAACGTACCTCCACCCTTCGACGGGCTCAGGACAGGCTCTGTCGAAGCATGAACGGCGCTCACTCTTCCTGGACGTGCGTCGAGACGATCAGGTTTTCTTGTACCGCTGCCGCTCAAGCAGCGTCACGCCCGTGCCGCTCGCTGTGCATACGAGGACGGGCTCGTCCAACACCTCAGCAGCAGAGTCAGAAAGATCAGGGCGAGGCCGGATCACTTTCCAGGCTTCGAATTCAAGCTTACGGGAAGTGCGACCAATTGTGACGAGGCGACCGTGGACCTCAATGAAATCACCCGCATACACCGGAGCGAGAAACTCGATGCTGTCGTAAGCGCGAAACAAGCCCTCGTCACCGTCGAACCGAATACTGAGTTCAGTACCGACATCGCCAAAGAGCTGTAACATTTTCGCCCCATCGACGAGATTTCCACCGTAGTGGGCATCGTGTGCGCTCATCCGTACCCTGATCATTGCGGTTGGCAGACCATTCACCGGTTCCATCTTTGGCATGACTTACCCTTTCTTTCCTTGTTACTGACAACTGACCACCAGCGACTGGTCACTTATTCTCGCGTCTGCCAGAAATGCCCGCCATCGCCGTATTCGTACTGACCACGTAACGGCTGTCCTTCAGCGAAACGGCTGAAGCGAAACGGAGAAAGGTCCACAGTCTTGCTCTGCCCCTGCGTGATTAACTCGGTCAAGCCCTGGCCAATCGCTGGGGCCTTTTTGAAGCCTGTGCCCGACAGCCCGCAGGCGACGTAGAATCCTTCGGGTCCGGCCTGACCAAGGATCGCTTTCCCGTCAGGGGTCATGTCATAAATACCGCTCCAGCCGCCACGCGAGACTGCCCGTTCGAATACAGGTGCTCGTTCACTCACCTTCCGTCGCGCGAAAGAGGGGAATTCCGCACTCACTGCTTCATTGTAGGCATCAGGATCAACACCATCTTCCCCTGCGCCAGCACCAACCATGGTTGCCATGGACTCTTCGGGACGGAAATACATGCCTACTGTGATATCTGCAACGACACAGTGGCGGCGTAACAGTTCGTACGGCTGACGGAAAAGGGCGATCTGGTTGCGTTGCACGGTAATCGGCACCTCAAGGCCAACCATGCGGCCAAGTTGTGCAGCCCAGCATCCGGCTGCGTTAATGACCACCGGCGACTCGATCAGGCCCTGATCCGTCTGCACTCCTCGGATATGGCTCGTTTGTGTCAGGATGTTTGTGACTGTCACGCCTTCACGCAGTTCTGCACCGAGCTGGCGCGCCTGTCTGGCAAAGGCAAAAGTCGTCAACAACGGGTCCGCGTAGCCACTGTCCGGCTCGTATGCGCCGAGCGCAACCCGTTCCGCCGTGCAGGCAGGTTCGATCTCTTGCACTTCCTGGGGAGTGACGACACGCGAGTTGACGCCGACCCGCTGGTGCATCGCAACATTCGCCTTGAGCTTCTCGGCGTTTATCTGATCGACGAGCCAGAGGACCCCACAGCGCACGAAGCCACACTCCTCGCCGACCACCTCAGAAAAATGCGCATAGGTATGGAAGCTCGCCCAGGCCAGGCGTGTTTCAGGTTCATTTTCATAATGCATACGCACGACCGCGGTCGATTTCCCGGTGCCACCAGCGCAGAGATGTTTTTTCTCCAGCAACACCACCCGCAGTTTTGCTCGAGCAAGATGATAGGCAAGGCTTGTACCGGTTACCCCGCCGCCAATGACAACAGCGTCAGCAATGGTAGACATACACACACTCCCAGCGAGCAACAGTGAAGAGAGGTAAGAAAAAACTGGACCACGGATGCAGGGTATAGCATGATTCGTGATGTAGTGATGCCAGGCTTGGACTTCTTCTGGAAACAATGCCACACCTGCATCACCTCAGCAAATTTCACCGTATCACAACGGCCACCAATCAGCTGGACTGCGTATATGAGGCAATTGAATCCAGCGACAACGACAGAAAGGCGTCTGCCTTCACTACCCTGGGGACAGAGCGCCCACTTTTTTCGAGTGTCATCATCACGATTTCACGCTTCTGTTCCGGTCCACAACTCACATGCAGAGGCCGGTGATCGCCATAAAAATACAAACGATCGAACGGCGTATGTTGGACGATCCATTGGGCCACTTCCAGCATGCTTTCGTCGGTGACGATGAAATCAACTGCCGCGCCAAGACGCTTGCAGATTGGTTTTCCCCGGGAATTCAGCTCGTGACTCGCATGCTGATCAAGTTCAGGGGCTACGCGGCCAGGAATATGTTTGGCCAGCTCGCGCGAGCAGAAACCATACGTGAGAGAAATCTCCCCGAAGTAGTCGCTCACGGGATCAAGGACAAGCATCGCCAACTGCGCAAGGGCGTTATATGTCTCGGCTTGTTCCGCAATGTTGGGGATACCTGTTCTTGCCTGCGTTTCTCCACAGGCAATGAGGTCGCGGAAGGTGAAGTGCTTTCCACACTTCTCATCGATGCTCGGAAGCGCATGGGACGCTTTCAACTCAAAACCATCCACTTCTAACCGTGCGGCCTTGAGCCGGTTCTCGAAGACCTGAGGAGACGGTCCGTAGCCGTCTTTGAAGTCGAATAACTGACGCACCTCCAGTGCCTGTTCGAAGGCAATTTGCTCGGCATAGTGTGGAAAATCTTCGGTAATAAAGCGGGACTTCTGGTACAGATAGGGCGGCTCGTACGCTTCACCGTAGGGAAAACGCTCAACCTCCTGATCACGGAAGCGCATCTTGATGCGCTCACGCAAACGAGGCAGCGGTTTCCCCTCAAAGTCATCACACGACAGCAGAGTCAGTTTGGCAGAGTCACTGTGAATCTTGATCACATCCGCACTGGTCACATCACCGTATAGATAACTTCCGCATCCGACATAGACGCGCAGCACCGCGGGGAGTCGCTCCACCAGGCTGGTATGCAGGTACAGCGCACGGTCTTTTTCCAACCAGCCAAGGCCACAGCCTGCGGCCTCGCGACAGAGCTGCCGCACAAGCTCTCGGTTGCCAGCAGAAAAGAGTAACTGTCGCGCTTCGGCCTGGGCGTTCTGGTAATTACCAAAGAACGTTCTGATATCGCGACGGAGTTCGTCTGAGAATGCCGTATAGGTCTTTCGGCGTTCAAACTGCTGCAGGGCAAAGTACACCAGGAGGTCTTCTTTTCGCGAGCGGAACGCCGTCGTCACCGCTTCTGTACCATGGAATCGTTCGAGGAACCGCAGCGCCTTTCCCAGCGACCCGCATCCCTCTTCGATTTCCGTACGCCGTTCCACTTCACTCAGCTCTGGCTTGCGACCGAGGTCAAGCCAGGTTTCCCATACCTGTTCGAGCAGGTCGCGATGTGCGTCGTAGAAGGCTTGTTCTCGTTCTGCGCTGGTGGGTTTTGGCAGCCGGCGAATGAGCCGGTCCAGTCCTCCGCGATTGCGCACCCGCTGCGCAAAAAAGCGTTGTTCCTCTCCCTCGTCTTTGAAGACGAGAAAAATGCCTGGCCCCACTGCCACCGGCTCTTTGTCGAGCACCGAGCGCAGGTAGTCTCTTAGTTCTCGTTGCGTGTAGTACTTTTGGAAGGTATTGCGGCGGGTGCGGACTCCGTCGTTATACTGTTCACCGTTGGGCTGCTCCCTTCCCGTAAGCATGGCGGCGAAGGTCAGGAGTCGAATAGCGAGGGCATAGGCATTGCGCAGCGCTTGGACTCTCTCCGTTGGATCTTCAATGACATTGATGACAAAACCGATGTTGACGATGTCCGCCTCTTTCTTTGGGGCGTCTGGTGCAAAATGCGGGTCCCATCCCGTTGCGTCGATGCCGTTGTGGCGGAGGAGGCGTATGTCATCTCCCTTGCCACAGCCATAATCAAAAATGGTCCACGACCCATCCAGATAACCATGGCGGTGGAGTGCTTGCATGGGGGTAGAGAGTGCATAGCGCTGCAGGGCGGTCCGGTGTCGTGCGAGTGTCTCGGTTGGGGACTGCTGCTGTCGAGCAGTGTCGTTCAGGGGAACCAGTTGATGGTCTCGCACTGCATAGCCTGCTGTTTGCAGACGTGCCTGCCACTCGCGCGCAAAGCCGATGCGGCGCGTGTCGCGAAAGAGTCCCGCGGCTTCCAGTTGCTGCGTCAGGGTGGAAAAGAGCGGTACCTGAGGATGATCGGGTGGCAGCAACAGCTCCTTACGATGCAGAATAGGAGGATTAGCAGACAGGTCGTAACGCAGTCGTTTTGTTCGACCAGATACCAAATTGATGACACACGAACGCTGCAATGCAGGAAACGGGCTCTCAAAGAAGTGCTCGTAGTACAGCAAGGAAATCTGCTTGCCTGCTTCGTCGATCTTGATGACATTAAAGTCAGCTTCTGCACTGAGGCCCGCCCGTTCTGCAGCGCAGTGCACCTGTTCACAGACGCGAGGATCAAGTTCCTCAAGCACCGTCACGTGGAAATACCTATGTCCCCTGACGTGCTTGCCTGACGTTTGGCGTGCCGGTGTGTCCATCCCCCAATGCTCGTCTTGAGCATTGGGGAAGGAGCGCTGTTTGTAAAGGACCTGACTGAAGACGACGGCTCATGTCCAGGATTTATGCTGAAAACGGCAGGCATAGCCTGCTCTACTCGGTGGGGGTTCCACGGGAGTAGCCTCGTAGGGCGGGCTGTGCCCGCCATCAAGCTGATTCAGGGGAAATGGCGCACAAACTCTGGTTTTGTGCGGCCTTGTGTACCTTCGCCTCGTGTTCAAGTGAGCTTGCGAAGTGAGGCCCTTCAACGATAGAAGAGTGAAAATAGACATTTTCCTATGATTTAT
>CAZCWX010000658.1:0-5779 GCA_964502465.1 uncultured Enterobacteriaceae bacterium
CCGTAAAGCTTTCCGCAATCAGCCATCAGCTAAATTGGACCACACGACTTTGGCACACTCCAGCACTTACTGTGAACTCACCTGCGCCCGGCCATGAACTGGCCGGGCTGCAGAACGACGCCGGCTAAAGCCGGCTTTCAGCCCCCTTCAGGGGGCGCTGTCATGTAACCCGGCGATTGATCGCCGGGCGAAATATGGAACAGGGTGTTACGTAGTGTACGAATCTTATGTGGTTTGATTTAGACCAGGCTATAGGCCGCAGGCCATAGGCTTTAGGGTGCCCTTTAGCCTTTAGCCTTAAGCCTATAGCCTCGTTGAAAGCTGACCGCTTCTGCTACGAACTCACCTCTGTCTGTCTCTCTCCCACCTCTGGGGTCACTACCGCTGCGATCCGGTGCTCCCCGGAGAGCCAGGCGAACAGCAGCGTCCCGATTCCTCCTGCTACTGCACCAAAAATAAATAGCCCACGCAGGCCAAAGATTTCGGCCAGCACTCCTGCCAGTACGGGCCCCAGCATCATGCCAGCACTCATCGCCATGTTGATCACTCCCATAACCGCGCCCATACCGCTGCTCTGCCCCTCATCTGCCGCCAGCGCACTCAATGCTGGCATCGCCATCGCCCCTATGGCACCAGTGACTGCGCCAATGATCAACAGATGCAAAAATCCTTCAGCAAAAAAAACGGTGGCAAAGGCAAGAGAGCCAAGATAGCCGCCAGCGACAATGAGGGCACGGCGGCTCATCCGGTCTGCCAAGCGACCAAACGGCACCTGCACCAAAGAGTTGGCCAACATAAAGATGGCAATGACGACACCAATTTGCGCCTTGCTGATACCGAGCACCTCAGCCGCAAGAAGCGGTAAGAAGGAAAACCACAGTCCCATCTGGACAGCGTTCGCCATGCGGTAGAGCGCGATTCCTTGGATTCTCGGCTTTCGCAACAGCGTCCGATATGAAGGAGATTGGGTCCTGGCATGCGCCGCATGGCGAACCTCTGGCAAGAACAAGAGGACAGCAAAAAACGCGACAGCATTGAGTGCACCCATCCAATAGAAGGTGGCCTCCATCCCATAGGCATCGCTGAGCCAGCCACCCGTCAATGGACCCATACCGAAACTACTGGTGAGAAACAGATTAAAAATCCCCATGTACGTGCCACGCTTCTCTGGCGGCGCAAGGTCTCCCACGTATGCGGTTGTAATGGGGAGAATGAGAGCCATGACCCCTCCTTGTAGGAAGCGACCGAGGGTCAGATAGCCAATAGTCGGAGCATAGACGTACCACAGAGACAGGAGACTGGCTAGCAAAAGCCCTACCGTGATAAACCACTTCCGTCCATGTCTGTCTGACAATCGGCTGATGGTTGGCATAAATAACATCTGCGCCAAAGGGAAGCTGGCAAAAAAGATCCCGATACTGAGCGGAGTCGCTCCCAGTGTCTTGGCATAAATGGGCAAAAAAGGGATAACGATCCCCATACCAAGCATCCCCGTGAAAACAGCAAGATTAAGTGTATAGAAAATGCGCCGACTCACTCCCCGCTCTCCACCCTCTGTGTGTTTTGCCCCACCATAGCAGAGCCTGGGTATCCTGTCTCTGAGCTTTTCTGACAGGAGGGTTTTCTGCTAGTAAAGAAGAAAAGCAGTTGGAGGTCGAGAGGCCGCTTTCCCTACACGCATACTTTGTCGCTACCCCACCAGAAGGAGGAGAAGAATATGTGGAATCACCCGGTGATTTCAGCCGATGGCCATATCGATTTACCGTGTTTGCCCCCAACCCTCTTTACGGATAACGCGCCGGCTTCGCTGAAAGCCAAAATGCCCAAGGTCGTCGATTCTCCGGAAGGAAGAACATGGGTGTCCCATCAAGGGACACACCTGGGGCTGGCGGGCGGTATGGGGTCAGCAGGCCGTCCCTATATCCCTGGACAAATTTACCGCTCTGATCGCATGGCAGCAGAGGGCCTCTACGATGACCTGAGCAGGGGAATTTTGCGCACCGCTACCCCAGAGTTGCGCCTGCGCGATCAAGACCGAGACGGTGTGGTAGGGGAAGTTATCTACGGTATTCTCGGCGCGGCGTTTCGCCTCAGTGATCCGGAAATCGTTGAAACAGTTGTGGGTATTTATAATGATTTTGCCGCGAATTTCTGCAAAGCGTGCCCAGAACGGCTAGCCACCATCGCCTGTCTTCCCACCTTTTCTCCGGAGCGTGCGGCAGAGGAGTTACGGCGCTGCGCACGCATGGGGCTCAAAGGCGCTGAGATTCCTGTGTCTCCAGGGATGATGCCGCTCTGGCATCACGACTGGAATCCTTTATGGGAAGCAGCCCACGATTGCGGCATTCCTGTGCATTTTCATACCATCGGACCGAAACAAGATATGAAGTGGCTCACCGACCATCGTTCCCGTCGCCTGTGGCTTGCGACCTTGTTAGCAGGCTTCCAAATGTCCATGGTCGATGCCATGGCGGCGATCATTTATAGCGGCGCATTGGAACGCTATGCAAACTTGAAGATTGTTATCGGCGAAGCCGGCATCGGCTGGATCCCGTATGTGTTAGAACGCCTGGATTACGAATGGGAAGATCAATTCAAAGACCTGGAATTGACAATGAAACCGAGCGACTACTGGTACCGACAAATGTATGCAACGTACCAGCAGGATCAGGCCGGGATCGATCAGGTTGAGAAAGTTGGTGTCAACAACGTGATGTGGGGGTCAGATTTCCCGCATCCGGACGGGGTCTGGCCAGATTCGCAAGAATATTTGCAGAAGCAACTTGGGCATCTACCGGAATGGCAGCGCCGCAAGTTGGTCTATGAGAACGCGGCGCAGCTCTATGGGTTTCCGATGAAACAGTAGCCGTCTGCTCCTAGCTTCACGGTGCAGAGAGGAGATTTTTGGTTCCCTCTCCCCTTGTGGCAATGCTGTTAAGTTAAGCCGTAGTGTCATTGCGAGCGTAGCGAAGCAATCTGTGTTTTCGCAGGAGATTGCTTCGTCGCTGACGCTCCTCGCAATGACAGCCATTCCTGAACTTAATGCCATTGCCCTTGCGAGAGAGGGACAGGGTGAGGGGAAAAGGAGCGGCAACGAGTCTATTCATCCAAACGAAAAGTGCTGTAGAGGCACGCACGTCTCACATAAACAAATCATCTACTGGCATTGACCAGCCTGGGACGGCAGGCTCAGCTTCGGCTACCTCGCCACGCCGGTACATAGTCGGATGATCAGGATTACTTGCTCGATACACTTTCACGACATCATCACTCAGGAGATCGACATCCCAGACAACAAGCGTACCAGCCGCAAAGTAGTCTGCCCGCTTTCTCGCCATGGCTCGCTCGGCCTTCTTGCCATAATCCCTTTCACTTCCGACTTCAACCGCAAAGACTGGTGTGCCCTCGAAGAACTTCATGCCCGGAGACGGCCCAACGTAAAACGCCGCGTCCGGGCTAAAAGACTTGCGACGTGGCAGATTGACGCGAAAAGCTTTGTTGTCTCCAACAGCGTACCCCAAGCGAGTACGGCAAGCATACTCTCGCAAAGAGGCAAAAATCTCATCGCCTGCATATCCAGGAGCCCCACCTGTTGGCGACATGAGCATGACCTTCCCATCGACAAGCTCAGCCTTTCCCGGAGTACGATACAAGTCTTCGATCGTTGCTTCAGGGTGTATAGACATATCAGGAGGACACCTCTGAAGGTTCACTTCTTCTTGTTGAGAAACCACAATTTTATTCCTCATAGTGCCGCGCCTCGATCTCATTCCCCTCAGGATCGTGAAAATAGAAAGAGGTGCCATAGCCTCGGGCACCCCAGCGTGGAACCGGACCTTCAATCGCAATCCGTCGTGTGGTCAAACGTTCTTGTAGTTTCTCCCAATCGATCTTCTGGAGGGTCAAGCAGAAATGATTCAAGTTCGGGCGTCCCCTTGTCCGGAGCTGGACTCTTTCCCACATCACTCTCGGTGCCAAGTCGATGACAGTGTCAGCATTGACCCTTACTGAGGGAAAAGGCACCTTGCCATGGCGAAATTCTTCCAGCCGCTCCGGTTCCAGCTCAACCACTTCAGTATAAAAGCGCACTAATGCCTCGATGTTTTCCGCGTTGAGGACGAGGTGATCCATAACACCCTGCATAAAGACCTCCTTCTCCCTCTGGTCTATGGCCAATTCTTATCCTAGACTGCCTTTGTCAAGCAACACCGAATTCCGCTTGACCCAGGAGAGATCTCTCTTGTACGATGGGCTGCGCTCTTTCAAGACCAAACTATAGAGGTGACGGCAATGAAAATAATCCCTATTCCCGTTCTGACGGACAATTATGCCTATCTGCTCGTTGACGAGGCCACGCGTGAGGCTGCGGTTGTCGATCCTTCAGAGGCGAAGCCGGTCGCAGACGCAGTCAAGCGTGAGGGAGTGAAGTTCACGACCATCATGAATACTCACCACCATTGGGACCATGTCGGCGGCAACAAGGAACTCGTGCAAGCGTTCCCCGGCCTCAAGGTCTATGGCCATAAACGCGACCGCGATCGTACTCCATGTATCACAAACCTGGTGGATGAGGGAGATAGTGTCACAATTGGTACGCTCGAAGGCCGCTTTCTCTTTATTCCCTGTCATACCAGTGGTCATGTCGCCGTGTATTTCCCCAAAGAGCAGGCAGTCTTCACTGGTGATACCCTCTTTATTGCGGGGTGTGGCCGCCTGTTCGAAGGCACGGCAGCAGATATGCACAACAACATGGTCAAATTGATGGCTCTGCCTGAAGACACCCAGATTTACTGTGGTCACGAGTATACCGTAAAGAACCTGCAGTTCGCGCTCACTCTCGAGCCGCAGAACACCAAGGTTCAGGCTAAACTCAACTGGGCGCAAGCGATGCGGGAGAAAAAATTGCCGACAGTTCCTTCCACGGTCGCAGAAGAGAAGGACATCAACCCCTTTGTCCGGGTGAATAACGCTGAACTCCAGGCTCATATCAAACAACAATTTCCTACACTGACGCTGGACCCAGTAACCGTGCTGGAAAAGACGCGGTTTCTCAAAGATCATTTCTAACTCACGCTTTTCCCACTTGCGCAAGCAGCGAGTTGCTCGAGGGAGGAACAATGGGTACAGCAGTCAAATTCGGTATTGGCCTGCCCAACGGATTTCCCCGTGGAGAGGTCAATCCCACCTTGTTCTTACAAGTGGCCGAACGGGCCGAAGAGTACGGCTATGATTCCGTGTGGGCAGGAGACCACATTATTTTCCACGTCCCGCGTTTTGAGATTTTTTCTACCCTTGCGGCAGTGGCGGCACGCACGACACGCGTACAATTTGGTCCGGCGGTCCTGCTGCTGTGCTTGCGTAACCCGGTCCATGTGGCCCAAAGCGTCGTCACACTTGATCACATGTCAGGCGGTCGTTTCGTCTTTGGCGTGGGGGTTGGGGGTGAGCACCCGAAAGAGTTTATGATTTCAGGGGTGCCAGTGCATCAGCGCGGCCCTCGCACCAACGAGGCGCTCGACGTATTACGTCGCCTCTGGACCGAGTCGTCAGTCGCCTTCTCGGGGAAATATTATCAGTTCGACGAAGTGACTATTCTCCCTTCCCCTTTGCAAAAGCCGCACCCACCGATCTGGGTCGGCGGTCGCAGTGAAGCCGCGCTGAGGCGCACGGCAAAATACGGTCAAGCCTGGGCTCCTGCGTTTATCACGCCAGAAAAATACCGAGAAGGCAAAGCGCACCTGGCTGCTCTCTGTCGTGAATACGGCCGGGACCCGCAGAC
>CAZCWX010000659.1:0-4626 GCA_964502465.1 uncultured Enterobacteriaceae bacterium
TGCACCTCTATGACCTGAGTGTGGCGAGTCAGGTGCTTGCTGCTGAGGCTATCTTGCCAGAGCAGTTCTCCTGTACCCCGGCGCTGACCGGCAGCGGCCATGGCGTGATGATGCTGATGGGCGCGGTGCTGGAGGATGCACTCACGTGTTTTGAGAAACAGTTTGTCACGAATGGACGGCGTGCCCAGCGCCTGGCCAGAGAGGCCGAAGAGTGGTTTTTCATCGACGACCCGTGTTGGCTCTTTTCCTTTCTGAATATCTGTGCCGTGCTGGGCCTGGATCCGACAGCCGTACGCCTGCAGCTCAAACGGTGGCGGCAGTCCCACGCGGCTGCACCACAGAAAAAGAAACAACGGCTGATGGCGGTCGTGCGGCCGCTGACCATCGCCGCATAAACAGGAAGGGAAGGAAGAAACATGAGTCTGAGGCACGACCGGAAGCTCTGGGGGATCGTGCTCGCGGCCGGCGACGGGACACGCGTGCGTGACTTTCTCACCCACCTCTGTGGTGGGCGCGGGATCAAGCAGTTTTGCGCGGTCATCAGCCGCCGCTCAATGCTGCAGCACGCGCTGGCGCGGGTCGAGCGACTCATTTCCCGCGAGCGTATTCTCATTATTGTTGGTTCACACCACCGGGACGAGGTCGCACGCCAATTGGCCGACTGGCCGGTGGACAACATCATCTATCAACCGGCGAATCGGGACACCGCACCGGGGATTTTGCTGCCGCTGGCCTACACCTCGCACCGCGAGCCCTTCGCCACTGTCGCGCTCTTTCCCTCGGACCATTTTCTGCTGGACGAAGGGCGGTTCATGGCTGTGGTGAGTCAGGCGGTCACAGAGACGCGGCGCTTCCCGCGAGAGCTCACGCTGCTAGGTATGACCCCAGATCGCGTTGAGGAGGGCTACGGCTGGATCGAGCCGGGAGAAGAGGAAGCAGGGCGTCACACCCGAGCGGTGCAACGGTTTTGGGAGAAACCCTCGCCGCCCTGTGCCCAGGGACTCTTCGTCCGTGGCGCCTTATGGAACACGTTCGTGTGTGTGGCGCAAGCGACGACCCTGTGGGAAATGACCCGACAAGCAGCCCCTGACCTGTACCAGGACTTCATGGCGATCCGCCGGGCGTTGGGCAGCGCCCACGCAGCTAGTGTGATCGAGAGCGTCTATCGGACGTTACGTGCGGTCAACTTCTCCACCGGCGTGTGCGAACCCCTGCCGTCCAGGCTGCGTGAGCTGCCGGTCCCACCCGTGGGCTGGAGCGACTGGGGCAGTGTCGAACGCATCCTTGCGTCGCTCCAGTCAATTGGCAAACTCGACGAGTGCCGGGCCCGGATCCGGCACGGGAAGGGGCATACTGCGGTTACTTTGCCTTCGATGGAACACCACGGCGTGGCACGGTCAGTGGCGGACGTCGATGCCGGCCAGCGGGTTTTCCATGCCAGAGACCTCAGGAAAAAGTTATAACTCTTTGTGTAAGAGGTACAGAGAAGAGAGAGGAGGACACGACGATGACACAAGATCCTGTGTGCCAGATGGAGATCAACGAGCAGGCTGCGGAGGCGACCAGTACCTACCGAGGACAGACCTACTCCTTCTGCTCTCAGGAATGCAAAGAGCAGTTCGATCAGAACCCGGAAAAGTACACCTCGTAAGAGGACAGAAGAGTAAAGAGGGCCGTGTTTCTGCGGAGGGAGGAAACCAATAAACCATGTGTTGCCAAGAAAGGAGGGTATTATGAAAGTGGCAGACTGGCGTTGGCAAAGAGTGGCGCTGGTGTGCGGAGTATTCCTGTTGGTCATTTGGCTGGGGCCTCGTGTCTTGGCCCAGTCCAGCACCCGCCCATCCGGCATGATCCTGGGAGAATACGGGTCGGCGATGAACTTGTCGGAGTGGGAGGGCACGCTGTACTGCCTGCGGCACGATTTCTCGCAAGACGCAAAGGACAAGGAGATTTGCACCAAAGAGGGCCGGCACTGCCACGTGCTCGTGATGGCAGACGGGCACGTGCATCCGCTGTATGGGAACAACGACGAGTTGAACAACCTGATCAATTCGTCAGACATGAACGCCAAGAAAGTGCGAGTCGCGGGGAAATACTATGTCACGACAAACGCGATCCTCATCAGCGACATTAAGGCGCTAGAGTGAACAGCGTGTTCCCCTCCTTCGCACAGAAAAAGTACAGAACTCGACATAGAAAAAAGGAAGGATCATGATGAAACACAAGAGCAGCGGCTGGCCTATGATAACAAACAGTGCTGCGTGCGTTGTGGCCCTCCTTGTCTTATGGGCTGGGTTGGCACCCACCCTCCGCGGACAAGAGGAGGCGTCGCCGGTGGAGGAGCATGTGGCGATTGCGGCGCGGTACCAGCAGGAGGCAGCGGAGACGCGGGAGGCAATCAAGCGGCATCAGATTGCCATCGACGTCTACCAGAGGGGGACCGAGCAACCGTATACGGTGATGAACCCCCAGGGGCGCAAACAGATGATCCAGCATTGTGAACGGGTCATTGCCTCCTATACTGAGGCGGCCAAGGAACTGGACGCGATGGCCGCGGAACACGCAGCCGTGGCGAAGCAACTCACGGGTTCTGGGCGTGCGGAGGAACAGTAGTCACGAGATCAACAGTTTCAAACCGTTCGGTGTTCTAGAGGTGCATCACCTATGGTGAGGAGAAAGCAAAGCAACTCGAGAAAGGGAGGGCTAACATCGATTGACGCAGCGGTGCGTGCCACCCTCGCGGAGAGCCACTCCGATTTTTTGCGGTTTCTGACCCGTCGCCTGGGCACGCGGGATGAGGCGGAAGAGGTGTTGAGTACTTTCTACGTTCGTAGCCTGAGTCGTGCCTCCGACCTCCGCAATCTCCCCTCCCTCCGAGGCTGGTTGTCCCGCGTGCTCAAGACGACCATCGCTGACCATTACCGACAGCGGGCAGCGGCCAGAAGGGCCGAGGTCGAGGGAGACGAGGCCAGGAGCGCCAGCATTTCTGACATTGAAGAGATCTTTACGACTATTTGTACTTGCTTCTACCGGTTCCTCCCAACACTCAGGCCGGAATATGCAGACGTTCTTCGGCGTGTTGATCTCCAGGGAAAGTCGCGAGAGGAGGTTGCGGCCAGCCTCGGGACGACGGTGAATAACCTCACTGTCCGTCTTCACCGTGCCCGGTCAGCACTCAGACGACGGCTGCAACAAACGTGTCTGACCTGTCCCGTCCACGGGTTCTTCAGGTGCCGCTGTGAGTACGCCCGGCGGGTACGGCAAGCTGTGTTGCGCAGAGGTCAGGGGCGGGAGGTGTAATGAAGAATCAACTTTCCCGTCTATTAATAGAGAAGTTTTGTGTGGACCTTCGGTGAAACCGCCGCGTTCGCGAGAAGTGAAAGAGAGGTTGGGCTGAGCCTTGGTGTCGTCGTCGGTGTTCGCCTCTGGTTTTAACCCATTCGCATGGAATCTTCATGAAGGTCGTAGGCGATGCATGCGGGCGCTCACCGGCCAAAAGCAAGGAGGATTTTGTCCGGCTGCGATGAGGCACACGCCGTGGCGATCGAAGCCGTGGTTGAGAGGACTTGAGGAACGCGAGGCACACAGCGAGTGGCGTTTATCCGCGTGGTGGGCGAGGCAGCCCGAATGCCTGTAGATGGTTAGCCATAGACACTTGTGGAATTGCGGAACCTCAGGTGGACAAATTCGACGTCTGGCTGGCCATCACCTTGGCAGAGGCAAGGGTAAGTGTGGCAGCAAACCCGGAAACAGAGGGTGAGTCGTGAGTGAGAAGTAGAGGACATCACATACTATGAAAGCATGCATGAAGCATTGCTCTTTCCCAGGAGGTATCTATGAACCGTCGAGAAGCGCTCGGGATGTTGCGGGTAATGACTGCTGGGCTCACGGTCCTGGCCGGGGTCGAGGCTCACGCTGAAGAAAGTCACGCACAGCATGAGCAGGTTGACCAGTGCGCCAAGGCTTGTGCTGACTGCCAGATCGACTGCGACTCGTGCTTCCATCACTGCGCTGAGTTGATCACCACGGGCGACAAAACCTACGCCAAGGCGATGCTGCTCTGCATCGATTGTGCGGATCTCTGCGCCACGTCCGCCAGGTTGGTCGCACGCCAGAGTCCTCTGTGCACACTCGCTTGTGAAGCATGCGCCAAGGCCTGCGACGAGTGCGCTGCCGAGTGTGAGAAATTCCCGTCGGACAAGCACCTCGCAAGATGCGCTCAGTCCTGTCGTGCTTGTGCAAAGGCATGCCGTGCAATGATCACTCGCATGAATCATTAGCAAACAGAGTGCAGCGCCATGGCGATCTCAAAAACTGAAGGAGGAAAAGAAAATGAGTTGTTGTAGTAAGGTGATGAAACCAATCGCAGCGTCTTCGTGTTGTACGCCGCAAGACACGGCGGCACACGCGGCGCGAGCGATACACGATTCAGGCTGCGGCTGCGCGCCCGTGGTTGCGGATACAGAAAACCTCAAGCTGGTCGGCGTCGTGACCCTGAGCGGACACGTGGGCGCAGACGGTAACAAGTCGAAAGCCGAATCCATCACAGAGATCCATCGCGGGCCTAAATTGTGGCGAACCAGATTGAAAGCGGAGGAAACCATGACCTACCAAAGCGTCAACCCC
>CAZCWX010000660.1:0-3366 GCA_964502465.1 uncultured Enterobacteriaceae bacterium
GCCAGGGGAGAAGGGACCCAGAGGCGCACTGCACAATGAGTGCCGAACAGTATTGACCTTTGCCTGAGCGAGGAACAGTTACAGGGTAGACCCTCATTGTTGGAGTTCGGCTAATATTTCGCGCCCCCCTCGGGCCAGGAGAAACTCCGCGAGCTGAGTCCCGACGTGTTCCGCCGTTTCTACCAACCCACCTTGTTCACCACGGATCACGCGTTTGCCATCGGGACTCGCAATTAAAGCGGCGAGGCGCACTGAGCCGTTCGTGATCGTTCCCTTGGCCGCGAGCGGCGTGCGACAATTCCCGCCCATACAACGCAAGAACGCACGTTCTGCACCAACGGCAATCGCCGTCTCCTGGTGATGAAGAGGTCGAACCAACGCAACGATTGCATCATCTGTTCGGGTTTCAATGCCGAGTGCACCCTGACCGATTGCGGGAAGAAAAATGTGCTCATCAAGGATGTGGCTGTGTTCTGGGGTCAGTCCCAATCGCTTCAGCCCCGCCACTGCCAATACGGTTGCATCCACAACCCCCTCTCGTTGTTTTCGCAACCGTGTATCCACATTGCCCCGCAACATCTCAATACGCAGCCCAGGATGCAAAGACAGGAGCAATGCCTGGCGTCGGAGGCTACTGGTGCCTACTCGGGTTCCATCGGGTAGTTCAGCAAGCGTTTCTCCATGTCGCGTAATCAACACATCGCGTGGGTCTTCTCTCTCCGGGATTGCACTCAAAGTGAGTCCGTCGGGCAAATCCCCAGGCAGATCTTTCATCGAGTGGACTGCCACATCAATCGCCCTGGACAGGAGCGCCTCTTCGATTTCTTTGACAAACAGCCCTTTGCCTCCGACCTGGGCAAGAGAGATGTCTTGCATTCTGTCGCCTGAAGTCTTGATCGGTACTAATGCTACTTCAACGTCTGGCCAGAGGCTTTCCAGGCGCGTTCGGACCCAGGTCGCCTGCCAGAGCGCAAGGGCGCTCCCGCGAGTGCCGATCCGCAGGTGCTGCTTCATAGTCGCTGGCCTTGTCACAAGCCGATAAAGCGAAGAGCGAGAGAGGCCCTCGTCCCAATCCTCTCTTGCTGAGTAGGCGAGAAAGAGGAAAGGTGTATCGCTTCTCTATTCATTGTCCTCATCTAAGCCAAAAATCCGGCGGACTGCCGTGATCTCAACCCGTTCTTGCGCACTGCCGTTCCTGCTTCCCTGCTTCAGGTACATTGTCGGTGGATGTAAGAGCTTGTTCGTGATCGACGTACTGAGCATCTCGATCGCCTGGAGCACCTGCGGGGGGAGATCTTTGAGCGCTGCGAGCGTTTTCTCGACTTCCTGTTTCCGGATCATCTCTGCCTTCGCTCGCAGCGCCACGATGGTAGGCGTGACCTCCATTCCGGCGAGCCAGCGCCAGAAGGCCTCGACCTCTTCTTCCACAATCGCTTCAGCCTTCAGGGCTTCGCGTTGACGTTCGTCTTTGTTGTCTTCGATGACCTGTTCCAGATCGTCAATATCATAGAGGAAGACGTTATCTAAATCGTTGATGTGCGGATCGAAATTGCGTGGGACACCAAGGTCGATAAAAAACATCGGCCTCCACCTGCGTTCATGCAATGCCTCTTCTACGGCAGCCGGACTGAGCAGATACTCGTGCCCGCCAGCCGAGCCGATGACCACATCAGCCAGTCGTAAATGTTTGTGCAGTTGATCAAATGGCACGACAGAGCCATGGCATTGTCGCGCGAGTTCAACGGCTCGCTGAAAGGTGCGATTGGTGACCAGCACACTGCCGATGCCATTGCTCTGCAGATAGCGGACGGCTTGCTCACCCATCTCTCCGACACCAATGACCATCGCCGTCTTGTCTTCTAAATGATCGAAAATACTGCGCGCGAGATCGACCGCCGCCGAACTGATCGAGACGGCTTTGGCTGCGACACGGGTTTCGCTCCGTACCCGTTTCGCCACAGAAAAGGATTTATGAAAACAGCGATGCAGGATCGTCCCGAGTGTCCCCAGGCTGGCAGAGGCTGCATACGCATCTTTGACTTGTCCCAAGATCTGCGGCTCACCGACCACCATGGAGTCCAGGCTCGCGGTGACACGAAATAAGTGACTCACCGCCTCTTTGCCAATGTGGGCGTACAGGTGGGGCTCGAAGAGCGCTCTGGGAATCTGCTGCTCTTCGGCAATAAGAGTTTTGATCTTTTCTTCAGCCGCACGCACGTTGGCCGTACAGGTCACGACCTCGACCCGATTACAGGTGGACAGGATCGCTCCTTCGTATATGGTCTCAGTATCCACCAACCGGCGGAGGGCAGACTCAAGGCGTCCGTTGTCAAACGCCAGTTGCTCGCGTACCTCAACCGGCGCGCTGTGGTGGTTGAGCCCTATGAGTAAGAGGTTCGTGCCGTGATTAGCCAAATTCGCCTCCATGCCGCCCAGGAAGCACGCGAACCCCGAGGAAGGAGACCAGCAGTACCGCAAAACAGACGATGGTTAAGGTCGCGGCCCGTCGCCCGCGCCATCCCACACTGCGATAGTGTAATAAAAGAGCGTACAGGATCCAGGTGAGCAAAGAGAGCACTGGGCGAGGTTCCCAAATCCAGAATTGCCCCCACGCATATTCAGCCCAAATAGCACCGGTCAGGATACCTAGCGTCAAGAGCGGAAACCCCCAGGCAAGAGAATGGTAATTCAGGTTATCCAACGTTTCGAGCGAGGGAAGACGGCGAAAGAATAACAGACCTTTCTTTCCCTTGAGCAGCCGCTCTTGTACCAGATAGATCAAGCTGGCGATGAACGCCACACCAAATACGGCATTGCCGAGAAAGGCGAGAATCACGTGGACGGGCAACCATACACTATGGAGAGCCGGGGGGAGGTCGCGCACTTGGGAATAGAACACAAATGCCCCCATGGTAAGCACAAATCCCAGCGGACTCACAACCACGCCTAAGATCGCTACCGGTGCGCGTAACTGGACCAAAAGGCAGAGCCCTGACATCAAGCAGGCGAAAAATGAGACCGCTTCATAGAAACTCGTCACTGCAATATATCCAGCAGCAACAGAGCGAGCAGCAATCGCACCCGCATGGGCAAGAAATGCCCCCAGCAGCAGGGCAGGTGCAAGGGGACGAGGCAATGGCCGCGCGGAGAGCAAGGAGAAAACAAAGGTCGCCGTGCTGAGCAAATAGAAAAACAGCGCGATCTTCAGTAAGGAGAGTTCCATTACAAAGAGAGGCCTAAGCCCTCAAGAGTACAGGATTTCCCGAGCGTTTGTTGCAAGAGCGCATTAACCTTCTCGATCTGTCGCTCTCGAACATACTCTACCAGAGGCGATTCGACCAGAGTGGTAAACAGACGGCGCCGTTC
>CAZCWX010000661.1:0-2505 GCA_964502465.1 uncultured Enterobacteriaceae bacterium
GAATGGAAGCGTGTGAGGTCGCTCCTCCACTCGCTAAAACAAGACCCTTGAGCTGAGAATGATCTACTCGGCAAAGATCGGACAATGTCAGCTCCTCTGCCACAAGGATCAGGCTCTCGCCACGTGGTCCCTCCTTTTCCTCTAAGCCGAGAAGATGACGGAGCGCGCGCTGACCGACATCACGAATATCGATAGCACGGTCACGCAGATGTTCATTGCCTGCACGTCCTAGGGCTTCAACATACTCGTCGATGACGCGCTTCAACGCGGTTTCCGCGGCCCACCCCTGCCGGATCAGTGCATCAATTTTGTCGATAAATCCTGGATCTTCGAGCATCATACGGTGGACATCGAAGATCGCACGATTGACTTCTGGCAGGTGGTCATGCACCCGTTCTTTGAGCGTCTCAATTTCCTCGATCGAGCGTTGGACCGCAGCGTGCAGATGGTGGATTTCTGCATCTGGATCATCCGTATAGCGCTCAGTGAGCGCACTAAAATGCACTTGCGGATGGACGAGGTGGGCTTGGCCAATGCCGAAGCCCGGTGAGGCAGCGATCCCCGTCAACCGGAGCCGACTTGCCCGGCCCGTAGTTTTCTTTTTTGGGCCCTTTTCTTCCTCGTAGACATTTAACTTTCTAATAGCAGCAAGCATACGCGCACGATACTCTTCCCGCTCGCGTTCCTTGTTCTTCAGCGATTCCAGTAACTGCGCCTGGATGATGATGCTGCTGACGTGGGAGGCAATCGTCTTGAGTAACCGCACCTCAGTGCGCGAAAATCGCCGCCTACTGCGACTTTGCACAACCAACACTCCAAGTGGCCCTTGTTTATCGACCACGGGAAGGCCCAGGAACGAATGAAACCGTTCTTCCCCAGTCTCAGGGAAATATTTGTTGCGCGGATGGGTCATGGCATCAGTCACGGCCACTGCTTCCATCTTTTCTATCACTAGCCCGGAAAGCCCCTCTTCAATCTTCATGCTCACTTTCCCGATGGCAACACGTTCAAGCCCTGTCGTCGCCCATAGAGTAAGACGCTTCTCCTTCGGGTCAAACAAGTAGAGTGAGCACACATCCGTGCCGATGCGTTCGGCTATGATCTGGGTGATTTCCTCTAACGTCTCTTGCAGATCGTGGGATCGGGAAATGAGAGTACCAATATCCTCAAGTAAGCGTAAGCCATGGCCGCTCCTCGGCCGGATTGGCGACCGGGCAGTCATTGCGGCACGCGCTTTCTGTGCGCCGCGTTTGAGAGCGGCATTTTTGCGGGCCCCATCCATAAAGAAAAAAGACGAAAGTTCACCGCATCATACCTGAGGTTCAGCAGAGCCACAAGGCGAAGCAGGTCGCAAAAAGCCTACTTTTGCTGAACAATCAACAAAAAACTATTTAGGGAACGAAACCAGCCCGGTGGTTGAGAGGCGCATGGCCCCGACCAATAGGAACGCCAGCAGCAATCGTTCGGGTCACAAAGGCCTTTGCCGTCTCGATTGCTTCTACGATTTTCTGTCCCTGAGCAAGACTGGCAGTAATAGCCGCGGAAAAGGTACATCCTGCGCCATGAGTACACATAGTGTCGATTTTTTGGGCAGTGTACGAATGAAACTCATGACCATCGAACAATAAGTCGTAGGCCTCTTCTTGTTCCAGATGGCCTCCTTTAATCACCACATACCTTGGGCCAAGAGATTGAATACGTCGAGCTGCTTCTGCCATGCTGGCCCGGTTAGTGACTTCCATCCCAGCAAGCAGGCTCGCTTCGTGGAGATTTGGGGTGACAACCAACGCAAGGGGCAGCAGAGTCTCAACCAGGACTTGTCGAGCTTCTTCACGAAGCAAAGGGTGCCCACCTTTTGCGACCATTACTGGATCGACTACGAGTTGGTGTACCCCATACTCCTGAATCTTCTGGCTTACTATTCGGACCAACGGAATCGATGAAAGCATGCCAGTTTTAGCAGCATGGGTGCCAATGTCAGAAAGTACGCTGTCAAACTGCTGAGCGACAAAATCGATAGGAAGTTCGACCACCGCTTGTACCCCAAGCGTATTCTGCGCAGTCACGGCAGTGAGCACGCTCGTACCGTAGACGCCGAGCGCCAGAAAAGTCTTGAGGTCTGCCTGGATACCGGCCCCGCCACCACTATCAGAGCCGGCAATCGTGAGTGCTTTTGCGACGGTCATTTTGATATTGTCGGCAGGGGAGAGGGCAGTGTCAACTGCAGAGCGCTCAGCTTTCAGCTACCCGACTGAGAAGCAAAAGGAGCAAACTCCCAAAAGTCAAAGGTCAGGAAGAACACGAAATAAGAACAGGTTTCCAATTCCCTATCCCCCTTGCTGAAAGCTCATAGCTGACAGTTGCAAGCTTTCTCAAGGAAACGTCCGAAACTGCCCCACATGCAGTCCCTGGCCCGGGTGATAGCGACCAGCTTTTAATTCTTCAATTAAGTCACGGACTGTAAAGATCGTCTTTTCGAGCACTGTTACTGCACAACCTAACGAC
>CAZCWX010000662.1:0-10849 GCA_964502465.1 uncultured Enterobacteriaceae bacterium
CAGGATTTTTAACAGAAGGTGTGTCAGGCAGACACCATACCGTCGGACGGCAGCCCGCCAATGGCCGAGCGAATCACCGTGCGCATAAAGCGCTCGACCCTTTCGGGTGCACAGCGAGTGAATTTCAGCTGGGCTACCATGTGGGCCGAACTGAGCAGAAAGCGGGCAATGTCTTCCGCGTCAACGTCTGGAGCGAAGGTGCCCTCGCGTTGCCCACGATGGACCGATTTCTCGAGAATCCGCACAAGGCGTTCCTGAAAGTCGAGATAGCGAGGCCACACCTCATCGCGAATCGCCGTGCTCCAATCGAGCCATACCCGCGCGTAGTCTGGATGGGTGTCCACCGACTCGGCAAACACGACGGAGTGCTCCCAGAGTATGTGTGGGACAGGCAGGTCCTGCCCGTGTATCCGTTGAGCCATATCCAGGTAAAAACGCTCGACCTCATTAAGCACGGCCTGGACTAACGCGGTACGTGTAGGGAAATAGAAGAACACGCTGGAAAGAGATACCCTGCCTTCTTTGGCAATCTCCGCGTGCCGTGCCTCCCCCAGACCACGCCGGGCGAACACGCACAACGCACACGTGAGGAGTTGGGCTCGCCGCTCGGCTGGCGGTAACCGGCGGGCCCGTGGATGGCAAACATCACTCTTTTCAGGGGTTGCGTAATTCATAACACTCCCATAGTGATTCTTGAGTGAATAATTTTCTTATCCTTCTATTGACAATCCTATCAATACCATCTATTGAGAATTTTATCAATAAAAGGAGGCAACAATGAAGTTCACATGGTTCAACCTCATGCCGTGGCCCCACCTCCCAGATGACTTCCGCGAGAAGAATCATTCAGTCTGGGTCGATATCCCCAACACCTTGTACGACCCCAAGAAGGGGCATCATGTCTACCATGAGTACATGGATCAGCTCGAGTACGCCGATTCGTTAGGCTATGACGGCATTGGTTGCAACGAGCATCACCAAAATGCCTATGGGCTGATGCCCTCCCCCAATATCATCGCCGCAGGGCTGGCGCGGCGCACGTCAAAGGCAGCGATTGCCGTCATTGGCAACTCGATTGCGCTCTACAACCCACCCATTCGTGTGGCCGAAGAGTTTGCTATGCTCGATGTGATCTCCGGTGGTCGCCTCCTTGCCGGGTTTCCCGTTGGGACCTCGATGGATACCAACTACTGCTATGGGCAGATCCCAGCGCTCACCCGTGACAAATATGCGGAGGCGCACGAACTGATCATGCGCGCCTGGCAAGAGGACGAACCCTTTGCTTTTGATGGGAAGTACAACCAGTTACGCTATGTGAACTGCTGGCCCAAACCAATCCAGAAGCCGCATCCACCGATCTACATCCCAGGAGGCGGATCAATCGAAACCTGGGACTTTTGCCTCGACTATGACTATAACTATTCCTACCTCTCCTTCACTGGCTACCTGCGCGGCAAGAAGCTGCTTGACGGCTATTGGGACCGTATTGCCAAGCGTGGCAAAGACGAGTCGCCGTATCGCGCGGCATTTGCGCAAACAATTTGTGTAGCCGAGACGGACCAGGAAGCCGAGAAGCTCTATGCCGAGCATGTGAGTTACTTCTATAACCGTTGCCTCCATATCCATGGCGGCTTTGCCGACGCACCGGGCTACCGCACGATCAAGACCCTCCAGGCAAACGTACTGACCGCAATCAGCGAAGACGTCCAGAAACTCTTCCCCACCCTCACCTGGAAGCAGCTTGTTGACGAAGGCTATGTCATTGCTGGCAGCCCGGAGACCGTGCGGCAGCGCATGGAAGACCTCATCAAGAGCTTGCGTGTCGGTCATGTTTTCTGTCTGATTCACGTCGGCAATATGCCGGACTGGAAGACCCGCTACTCCACCAAACTCTTCGCAGAGAAAGTCATGCCACACCTCCACACCATGTGGCCGGAGTGGAAAGACGACACTCGTTGGTGGTGCAAACCCATGGAAGAACGCCTGCATCCTGAGGACAACGTAGAGAAAGCCCGACAACACGGGAGGATCCCGTTATGAAGAGTCGCACGATCGAGACGAAACGAGGGGCGAAAGTCTGTGTCTTCGAAGCTGGCAGTGGAGCGCCTCTTGTCTTCCTCCACGGAGCGGGTGGCCTGTTTGCTGAGAACCCGTTCCTCGAGCGCCTGGCTGAACACTATCACGTGTTCGCGCCAGAGTTCCCTGGTTTCGGTGAATCCACCGGCGATGAACTGCTCGAGGATATGCTCGACTTCACCCTGCACGGCTGGGACGTTATTGCGACGCTCGGCATCACGAAACCACACCTCGTGGGGCACTCCATGGGCGGGATGATCGCCGCCGAAATGGCCTGTATCGCGCCCAATGATCTGGCGAAGCTGGTGCTCGTTTCCTCGGCAGGCCTGTGGATGCCCGAGCAACCCATTCCAGACATCTTCTCCTTTCTGCCGCACGAGTTTGCCCAATATCTCTTTTACGACCGTGCCCAAGGCGAAGCGCTCCTGACCGGCGGTCTCGATCTCAAAAACCCCGATGCCCTGTCGGAATTCTACATCGCCAACTCGCGGCGACTCAGTATGGCCGGCAAGATCCTGTTCCCGGTGCCGAACCGCCGGCTCTCAAAGCGCCTGTATCGTCTCACTGCGCCGACATTGTTGGTCTGGGGACAGCAAGATCAGTTGATCCCACCGGTCTATGCTGAGCACTTCTGCAAACTGCTCCCCCATGCGGAACTGATCCAGATCGACAAGTCCGCTCATATGGTCCCGTATGAACAGCCAGCAGCATTCGTCACCGCAGTGTCGCGTTTTCTTGGCTGACACTGTCTCCTTTTTCTCTTCTGCCAATCGTTCCCTTGGAAGGGCAGGTTCCCGCGCCTGCCCTTGTGAGGGCTCGTACTCAGTCCAGATGGTTTGGATGGGTTAATTGCCGTCATGCCCGCGTAGGCGGGCACCCAGGAAGCTCAAGCCGAAACCTCAAGTGCACCGGTCTGGATTCCCGCTCTCGCGGGAATGACGTAACCATGGCTTCCCCTCAAATTCACACTGACAGACTACTAGCCTTGCAAACTCCTGAGATGGCGTGCACATTGGTGTCGCCCTGTCAGAGAAACATAAATGGAGACAGGCTGAAACAGGCTGTGATACACGTGAAAGGAGACTGGCATGTCAGTGCACGACAATCTGTCTGCGCCTGAGGTGATTGCCGATCCGTACTCTTATTTCCATCAACTCCGCACCGAAGATCCCGTGCATTGGAACCCCAAATGGGGAGGGTGGATCCTCACGCGCTATGATGACGTACAGTTTGCCTTTCAAGACCGACGCTTATCGGCAGATCGTATGACTCCCTTCATGAAAGACCTCCCCCAAAGCGACGCTGAAGAACTCCAACCCAGCTTTCGTATTTTCTCTAAATGGATGGTTTTTACCGATCCGCCGACCCACACCAGGCTCCGGTTGCTCGTCAACAAGGCATTCACGCCCCGTCGCGTCGAAGGGCTCCGCCCCCGCATTCAAGCAATTGTCGATGCATTACTCGATGCGATAACAGACAAGGGACAAGTCGAGTTGATCCGTGATTTTGCCTACATCCTGCCGGTGACCGTTATTGCCGAGTTGCTCGGCGTGCCGCCGCAGGACCGGGAGATGATCAAACACTGCTCTGATGAGATCACCCTGTTTATTTTCGGCGCGATTGGTGTCGCAGACCGGCGACAGCGTGCGCAACACGCCTTATTGGAGTTAGTGGATTACCTGCGCACCATTATCGAAGCGCGTCGTCAAGCGCCACGTGACGATCTGATTAGCGCATTGCTGGCGGCAAAAGAGCGCGATGATCTGCTCAGTGAAGATGAGATTATCGCCACCTGCGTGCTGGTGCTCTTCGGCGGTCATGAGACTACGACAAATCTGATTTCCAGTAGCGTGCACGCCCTCCTCCGCCACCCCGACCAGATGCACAAGCTGAGGAACGATCCGTCGCTGATTTCGACCGCGGTAGAAGAATTCTTGCGCTACGATGGTCCCTCCAAATCCATGGTCCGCCTGGCGCTCGAAGACTATGAATTGCGCGGCAAGCAGATTCGCCAAGGGCAACGGCTCTTGTTAGTACAGTCTGCCGCGAACCATGATCCTGAGCAGTTCGCCGACCCTGACCGTCTCGACATTACCCGTCAGCCCAATCTCCATGTGGCGTTTGGGTATGGCATTCACTTTTGCCTGGGGGCTCCCCTGGCCCGCATTGAGACCCAGATTGCCATCAACACGGTCCTGCATCGCCTGCCAGGGTTGCGGCTGCAGACAGAAGATCTGGAATGGCATCCGACGATTGTCAGCCGCGCGCTGAAGGCGCTGCCGGTTGCTTTCTAGTGGTCAGGCAAGGTTCACTTGCAGCATTCGTCGTGGCGACTTCAGTCGCCCTGCTGACTGGTGCCGTGACTCAAGTCGCTACTACCAACCGGTAAAAAGGGGAGTCATTATGCGTCGCCTGCGCCTCCGCGTTGACCAAACCAAGTGCGTCGCTTCCACGTTGTGCGTGAATACCACTCCAGCAGTGTTTGCCCTCGATACGACCGGCAAATCGTCCGTTATCAACTCTGCAGGCGACTCAGAAGAGAAAATTCTCGAAGCGGCCGAAGGATGCCCCATGAGTGCGATTACCGTCGAGGATGCCGACACCGGCGAGCAACTGTTTCCGTAAGAGAGTACCTCACCGTCCGACCATCGACGCAGGCTGCCCTGTGGTCTGCAGCACGCTTTGCCATTCTTCTCCCTGAGGGTCGAGTTGCTTGCTCTGGCCGACGGCTAACTGGATCGGGACATGAGTAAAGCAATGGTTCCAGTATCCCACGACCATCTCGGTGCGTCCCGCCATACCCGCATGCACAGCATGTTGGCCAAGGATCAGACAGAATTCCGAATCGATCGCATTCGACGGTAAGCTGCGAATGATATAGCTCGGATCAATATATTTGATGGTGATCTCGATGCACCGGTCAGCAAAATAACGCTCGATCTGGTCGCGTAAAAAGACCCCCACATCTTTGAGTCGTACGTTCCCAGAAGCGTCCCATTCCTGATGGGCGGGATTTTGCAAGATGTCCTGCCCTGCCCCTTCGGCAACAACGACCACGGCATGGTGTCGGCTTGCCAACCGCCGTTCCAACGCCTGGAGAAAGCCGCCCTCGCCGGCAAGGGTAAAGGGCACCTCGGGAACCAAACAAAAGTTGACATCAGGGTTCGCCAGAGTCGCATGCGCCGCAATAAAGCCAGCATGACGCCCCATGAGTTTGACTAAGCCGATGCCATTCCACGCCCCTCGTGCCTCAGTATGAGCGGCATCGATCGATTTGGTCGCCTCTTCGACTGCCGTGGCAAATCCGAAGCTGCGCTCGGTCCACTGTAAATCATTGTCGATCGTTTTGGGAATACCAATGATACTGATCGGCAGGCTGCGACGCTTCACCTCTTGACTCAGGGCCGAAGCACCCCGCAACGTGCCATCTCCGCCGATGGCGAAGAGAATGCCGATGTGATGGCGCTGAATCGTGTCAACCATGTCAGCAAGATCCTGCGGTCCGCGTGACGACCCCAGCACCGTTCCACCGTGTTGATGGATCGATTCGACCAGCTCCGGGGTAAGCAAGAGAGGTGCATAGCCTTTTTTTGCCGAGAGACCCGCATAGCCATAACGAAAGCCGAGAATACGTTTCACCCCGTATGAATGGGTGAGCGTCAGCACCACCGAACGAATGACGTCGTTCAGGCCGGGGCAGATGCCACCGCAGGTTACGATACCACAGGTGAGAGCAGGGGCGTCAAAAAAGAGCTGCGGTCGAGGCCCTGCCAGCTCGAAGGCAGGAGGCATCTGCCCGGTCTCTAAGAAAGGGTGAAGATCTCGCGTGTGAGCACTCACCAGGATGCGGTTGGTCTCCTCGACACACAGGTGACCGCGCTCCTGCAGTGGAGATGGAAAACGGCACGGACCTAACGTCGCAACGGTGAGTTCGTTCAGCTGTGGTAACCGCATAGACGCTCCTCCTTGCACTACAATTCACCTCTCCACACTGAGGCGTTAGACACGAAGACCGCCCGCTTCCCCTGCCAGCCGAATGCTTGCGCCACTTTCTGCGCAGCACCAATCTGCTCTTCTATGGTCTCAGCTGCCGAGGGAAGCAGAAAAGGGACGACTCCCTTAATCAGCGCGAGCCGGCGATACGTTTCTGGCCGCGGGGTGTTGGCAAGAATCGGCTGAAGCGGTTGATATTTTGCCACGAATCGCGCCGTTCCTCCTTCAGTCGTGAGCGTGACGATCACTTCTGCCTGTAGTCGCGCGGCAAGCTGACACGCCGCCTGGGCTAATGCCTCTTCTTCTGTCGGAACAACATTTTTTTTCTGCTCCTCTTCCCTCAGAGGAGTGAGCCATAACCCAGCGCGCTCAGTATCCCGAATAATCGCGGCCATCGTCTGCGCCGCACGCACAGGATACTGTCCCACAGTGGTTTCATCCGACAGCATGACGGCATCACTACCATCCAAGACCGCGTTGGCGACATCAGCCACTTCAGCCCGGGTGGGCCGTGGAGATTCCATCATCGAGAACAGCATCTGCGTTGCGGTAATCACTGGCTTGGCTCGCTGATTGGCCTTAGCAATGAGCTGTTTTTGTACCATGGGAACACGAGTAAAAGGGGTCTCAATACTCAAATCCCCTCGGGCAATCATAATCCCGTCAGCTTCTGCCAGGATCTGATCAAAATTATTCAGGGCAGCTTGGGTCTCGATCTTCGCAATCAGGGGAATGTTCCCGCCACGTTGAGCGACCTCCTGTTTGGCAGTCCGCACATCTTCTGCGGTCCGCACAAACGAGACGCCCAGGTAATCAACCCCTTGCTCTATACCGAACTGGAGGTCTTGCCGATCTTTTTCTCGAAAGATTGGTACACCAAACAGGCCAGAGGGACAGTTCACCCCTTTCCGTGCACTCAGGGTGCCCCCGACTATGACCTGGCAATGAATATCCTCCCCCTGCACGGCTTGCACTTCTAATTCAATCGTCCCATCGGCAAGTAACAACATATCGCCCGCTTTGACCTCGCGTGGCAACAAAGGATACGAGACTGAGACCTCATGTTGGTTTCCCTCGATGGCACGAGTGGTCAGGGTAAATTGCTCACCAGCCCGCAATTCAACAGACCCATCGGCAAACGAGCCGATGCGCACCTTAGGACCGGCAAGATCCTGGAGGATGGCTACCGCAACTGCGAGTTCGGAGGCAAGGCGACGGATACGCTCGATGACCAGCCCGTGGTCCTCGTGGTTCCCATGCGAAAAATTGAGGCGAGCAATGTTCATCCCGGCTTGGATAAGCGCCCGCAGTTGCTCTTCAGACGAGGTTGCCGGTCCAATCGTACAGACGATCTTTGTTCTCCGGTCCATTCCTGCCAGGGTATGAAGACTTGGCATGTTCTTCTAGGGAATCGCAGCACTGATGGGCTACGCCTTTTTCTGTAACTGGCCGGCTACGGCCTGACTGGCTTTTGCAACCGCTTCTGGATCCCCTAAGTAGAAATTGCGAATGGGACTGAGGTCGTCGGTGAGTTCATAGACCAGCGGGATTCCAGTAGGGATGTTCAGCCCAACAATTTTATCGTCAGGAATCTGATCCAGATACTTCACCAACGCCCGCAGGCTGTTGCCATGAGCCGCAATCATGATGCGCTGTCCGGCGTGCAGGGCTGGGGCGATGGTCTCATGCCAGTAGGGCAAGAAGCGTTCCACGGTATCTTTGAGACATTCTGTCAGTGGCAGTTCTTCAGGTCGGAGCTGTGCATACCGTGGGTCGCGGCCTGGATGGCGCGGATCATCAGGGGTCAGCGCCGGCGGACGAATGTCATAGCTGCGCCGCCACAGTTGCGTTTGTTCCAGACCATGCCGCTCAGCCGTTTCTGCCTTGTCCAGCCCCTGCAAGGCTCCATAATGACGCTCGTTGAGACGCCAACTGTTAGAGATAGGGATCCACATCAGGTCCATCTCTTCAAGGGCAAGCCAGAGCGTCTTGATGGCACGCTTCAGCACCGACGTATAGGCCACATCAAACACATATCCTTCTTGACGCAGCACGCGGCCGGCCTCGATGGCCTCCTGCACACCTTTCTCGCTGAGCCCGACATCCGTCCAACCAGTGAAACGGTTCTCCTTGTTCCAGGTACTCTCACCATGGCGGAGTAATACCAGCTTTTTCATGTTCACTTCTCCCTCGCTTACCGCTTGAACGCCGATCTTCCGGCAAAGCGGGCACGATCGCCAAGCTGTCGCTCAATACGGAGCAATTGATTGAACTTGGCCACACGGTCAGTCCGACACCCGGAACCAGTTTTTATCAGACCAGCGCTGGTTGCGACGGCAAGATCGGCAATCGTCGTATCTTCGCTCTCGCCAGAGCGATGTGAGATGAAGCACTTGTAGTGATGCTGCGTGGCTAGCTCGATGGTATCGAGGGTTTCAGTCACCGTGCCGATCTGATTGAGTTTGATCAGAATGGCGTTGGCGATGCCTTTATCAATCCCCTGCTGGAGAATCTTGGGGTTGGTACAGAATAAGTCGTCACCAACTAAGAGGATTTTCGACCCGAGGTTGTCGGTGAGGGTTTTCCAACCTTCCCAGTCATTCTCGGCCATGCCGTCTTCGAGAGAAACAATGGGATATTGCTTAGCCCACGCCGACCAAAGCGCCACCATCTCTTCAGAAGACTTCCTGGTTTTGTCAGACTTGAAGAAGAGATACCTGCCGTCCTCCCACATCTCACTCGTTGCCGGATCCAGGCACAGCGAAATGTCCTCGCCGGGTTTGTAGCCCGCTGCGGAGATCGCTTCGAGAATGACCTCCACAGCTTCTTCATTCGACTTGAGATCAGGAGCAAACCCGCCTTCATCACCGATACCAGTGCTATACCCTTTCTTGCGGAGCACCTCTCTCAGGGCATGAAAGGTCTCCATCCCCATGCGAATCGCTTCGGTGAAAGATGGCGCATGGTGTGGAGCGATCATGAATTCTTGAAAATCCACTGTGTTGTCAGCGTGCTTGCCACCGTTAATGACGTTCAGGCACGGCACTGGTAGCAGCGAGGCATTCGCACCACCCAGATAGCGGTAGAGCGGCAGGTGGTGCGCAGAAGCCGCGGCGCGGGCGACGGCCAATGAGACTGCCAAAATAGCATTCGCGCCCAGGTTGGCTTTGGTCGGCGTGCCGTCGCGTTCGATCATCCGCTGGTCAATCCGGCGCTGGTCAGTCACGTCCATGCCGACAATGGCCTGGGCGATCTGGGTGTTGATGTTCTCGACTGCCTTAAGCACCCCTTTGCCACCATAACGCCGTTGATCACCATCGCGGAGTTCCACTGCTTCCTTCTCGCCGGTAGAAGCGCCAGACGGCACAATCGCCGATGCGGTCGTCCCATCGTCGAGGACAACCTGCCCCTCGACGGTCGGGTTACCGCGTGAATCCAAAATTTCGTGGGCTGTGACTTGCATGATGCGCATGCTCGTCTCCTCGTGTCTTACTTGTCTTGGAGAACGGCCACTCCAGGCAGTTCCCTGCCTTCCAAAAACTCCAGGGACGCGCCACCGCCCGTCGAGATGTGGGTGACCCGGTCAGCCACCCCAGCCTGTTCGACAGCAGCAGCGGAGTCACCACCACCGATAATTGTCGTCGCTCCCGACAAGTCAGCCAGGGCACGGGCGATGGCAAAGGTTCCTTCCGCAAACGGCGCCAGCTCAAACACCCCCATTGGACCATTCCACACCACGGTTTTGGCACCGTGCAGACGCGTTGTGAAGTGCTCGATCGTCTGCGGCCCAATGTCGAGGATGCGCCATCCCGCCAACACCGCATCGACACCAACCACGCGTCGTTGCGCCTTGGCGTCGAACCGGTCAGCAATGACCACATCGGCTGGGAGCACAAGCTTGCTGTCGCCTTTTTGCAGGAGGTCTGTGGCGACATCTAGTTTGTCATTCTCGACCAGCGACTCGCCGATCTCTTTGCCCTGAGCTTTGAGAAAGGTGTTTGCCATGCCCCCGCCGATGAGCAGGGTGTCTACTTTATCCAGCAGGTTGTTGATCACCGCGATCTTGTCGGACACTTTTGCCCCACCCAAAATAGCGACAAACGGGCGGGTCGGCGTGGCGAGCGCCTGGCCGAGAAAGTTGAGTTCCTTTTCCATCAGAAATCCGGCGACTGCCGGTAGTACCGCAGCCACTCCAGCCGTTGAGGCATGGGCACGGTGCGCCGAACCGAAAGCATCATTCACATACACCTCAGCCACGGACGCGAGTGCCTGCGCGAACTGAGGGTCATTGGCTTCTTCCTCGGCATGGAAGCGCAGATTTTCAAGCAGGACTATACTTCCTGGCTGCATCGCCTTCACCATGTCTGCGACTGCCTGTCCTACACAGTCAGGAGCCATGTGGACCGGGCGATTGAGGAGTTGGCTGAGTCGCTCTGCGACTGGCTGTAAACTATATTTGGGGTCAGGTTTTCCCTTGGGTCGACCGAGGTGCGAACATAAGATAGTTTTCGCCCCCTGGTCGATCAGATACTGAATCGTCGGCAGCGCCGCTCGAATGCGCATGTCGTCGGCAACCGTGCCGCCTTCCAGCGGCACGTTGAAATCGACCCGGACCAGCACGCGCTTTCCCGCAACATCGATGTCGCGTACGGTCTTCTTATTCATGGCTACAGTCCCTTTGCTGCGAGGTAATGCACCAGGTCTGCGACACGCATCGAATAGCCCCACTCGTTGTCGTACCACGAGATGACCTTCGCCAGGTTTCCGCCAATGACCAGGG
>CAZCWX010000663.1:0-5586 GCA_964502465.1 uncultured Enterobacteriaceae bacterium
TTGATGATCGGCTGATCCTCCCAGTCACACTGATGGTGATGCTGAGGGTTAATGATACCAAACTCGTTATAAAAGAAGCCGAGTTCAGCTTGCAGCGCATAGGGCAGCGATGTGGTTGTGATATACGCTTCCTCTAACTCAACGATGGTCTCACCTTCGATTGGGTCAATTGAGGTTGAGATGAATGCCTGCCCATAGAAGTAAGGGTCTACCGCGCCGACGAACCCAAGCTCAGCCTCTGCTAAGGTGAACCCTCGCTTGCGAGGATCATGCCCTCCGGCTTGTAGTGTTTGAATAGCCGCATCGCGTTCGGTCGAGCCGCCCGCATAAAATTCGGCTGCAAGCGAAAGATCCAGCAGGCGTATATTGGCTCCGCCGACCTGGCGAGACCAGAGATCACTGCTGGCCCGTTGGGGCTGTTCTTGCTCTAGCTCTTTCACTGCCCGGTCGAGGGGCGACTCGACTCGGGCTTGCAACGCTTCAGTCTGCCGCTTCTGCACAGCTTCAACCTGCTGGCGCAGTTGCTGGTCGCGGACGACGTTGTCCTTGCTTTCTTTCTGCATAGTGCCGATCGTCTGTTGCAATTGCTCGACAGTCCGTTGCAGACTCTGGACTTGTTTTTTCAGAGCCTCGACCTCGGTAGAATCTGCCGCCGCTGCCTTGTGAGCCAGCGGGGCAAGGAACATCGATAGCAGCAAAAGCGCAGTTGTTTTTTGCACGACACCTTCCTCCACTGAAAAGACGGGAAGCCTGCCAGGTGTTGTGACCCTGGCGCTCGGGAGATCCACTTCCTGTCTGAAGTTGGAGTTCCGTTCCTGCGCCCTGGAGAGACGGAACACAAGAGGAGCACAGTGAAAAGAAACACCACGTATGAGTGGTCGAACTCAACCAGGGATGACGATCGACAGAAGCAAAGACCCTCTGCGGTCGTGACCCTCGGAACGAAGAGCAAAAACGAAATTAACTAGCCAACATTGGAGGAGAGCGGGGATTGCCCGGCTTTCGTAGCCGAGCAAGAGGAAATGGAGTCCCGATAAGTGGGAGGATAAGGAAAACGAGAATCAGCGCAGGCAAGGAGAGCGAGGATTGTGTAAGAGCTGGGCTTACGCCGCCAGTGACGCAAAGCAAACACTCTTGCTGCACTCCACCCCGAGTGGAGGGGAAATGGGTGTGCGAACTCCTGACGGCAAGGACAAGGAGCAGGCTGAGCAAGCTAGAGAGCGCGATCCAGGATCGCCACCGTGATCGATGCAGCCGTTGGGTGACCATAAATCTCTTTGAACACCTAAAGGAGCGGGCCGCGGTTGTCAAGCTTGTTGGTTCAGTATCCCTTTAGTGTTTGAAACCTGGATGCATTTCTACAGGAACGCGAGCAAGGCCATGGTCGCCGTTCTCTCCGTGCTTCGTCACGCGGATTTTTCCTTTGACTTTAATGCAACTCAATAGCAGTTACACTCAACCTTGTAAAGCGTCGAAGAAGATTTTTGATAGTTATTTGTCGGTTGTGACAAGAATGCCGAGAGCGTTTCTTCTTGCTCTCCGCTCTCAGTGATCATGTCCCTCTTGTTGATGGAGTTCTTCATGCCCCACTGTGCTCGTGGGGCGTGTGTCCGCGCCTGGGCCGTGGCTCAAACGTATCAGGCCGACGAACTTGACATTGGCACAGGCGTCTACCCCTCCGATGGCGCACGCTTCGACATTCGGAATGAAGAAGCGGAGAGGACCGCCTTTCTGCGGGGGAAGGGGAGCATCCCCTAGACGGTACGCAACAACCGCGTCCCGCACAGCGTCAAGAGGAACGCTGGCGGAGAATTTCCCATCGCTCGATACGAGGGTAATGTAGGTTGCTGTTTCCTTCAGTCCTACGACCTGAAGGAGAGACCGCAGGCGCACTCCACCCCCTTCGCGACCAGGAATGAGCTGCCCGACATCGGGGATCTGCTCAGGGAGAAGGGCGAGATCACTAAAACTCAATGCACGAGGGGAGTGGACTTCACCTTCTACACGGAGTTGGCTCATATCATGACCTCCTCATCCTTGCTCTGCTCCAAAAGAGGAGAGGCAAAGTCAACCGCCTCACCTCCAGTGTGAGGCGGTCTGCAGGAAACAGAGCGACTTAGCCCATACAAATCGCGTTCAGTTTATTGCCGTCCAGATCACGGAAATAGCCAATGTAGGGACCCTTCTCTCCTCCGCGCCGACCCGGGGCTCCCTCGTCCGTGCCGCCCAATTCTAGCGCCTTCTTATAAAGAGCATCGACTTTCGCGGGACTGTCGGCGGCGAACGCCACCATCACCCCATTGCCGACGGTCGCCGCCTTGCCATCAAACGGGGTGGCCACAGCAAAACTCGGCGCGCCGGGCTTCCCCCAGAGTTTAATTCTGCCTGCATCCATCAGGACCTTAAGCCCAGAATCGAGTTCAGCCAACAGGGCAGTATAAAACTTCGTCGCCCGCTCCATATCGTTGGTACCGATCGTCACGTAGGCAATCATCGCGGTTCTCCTTTCTTACTCCTCTGTAAGTGTACTGCATCTTGCCGTAACAGAGATCAGGGGAGGAGGCAAGCTCTGGATCAATTCGCATTGGTGCGTTGTTCGACAAGCCAACCCGGATCGTGGTAAATGATCGAGGCAGGCGCTGGAATATCGCCCCCGCTCGCCCCACTCCATAAACGGCAGCAAACCCCTGTCGTGCGGGCTTACTCCAGGTCCGGTCATGATGTGCGGGAGGCGTTGCCTGAGAATGCAGGAGGAGAGGATAATGATGAGTATGCTCTTTGGTCTTCTCATTGCTATTGGGCTCTGTCTCGTCGGGATGGTGCACGAGGTGCGGGCTTTGAGCGAGGCGGCCAGGACCAAACTCCAAACGGCAAAAGAAATCTACGTGGCTACCAAGCGGGCCAATGGCGAGTGGAGCACAGCCGCACCCGTGTGGTTTACATACGACGGGGAAGCCGTCTATTTGACGGCGGCTCCCACATCCTATAAGGCTCGTCGGATCAAGCTCAGCAATACGGTGCACATCTGGGTTGGGAGCAAGGAAGGACCGTCGTTTACCGGCCAGGCCGAAATGATCGAAGATCTGGCTGTTGTCGAACGCATGGGCACCGCGTACAAACAGAAATACTGGATCGCCTGGCTGGGATTCTTCCGTCCCCGTGCGAGTCGCGTCGCATCGGGGAAGACGATCGCCATTAAGGTGACGCCCCTTGATGACTCTCTGGCAGATGCCCCTGCGAAGTAAAGCTGTTACACCTTAAGAGAGGTCGGAATGGCAAAGAGGATGCTAACCGTTGGGAATAATCCACAACGTCATGTTTTGGCGCTGCAAAAACAGGCTCCTCGAGACCTCGTGGCGCTAGCTGCGCTCTCCTACACCGCCCAAGTAGCGGGACAAGCCTGCGGAACCGAGGAAGCCCAGCGCCGCGACATCTCCCGCTTCTTCGCCTTTTTCTCGTCTCGTTGTTAACCTAACTTCCTGATACGGCTCTCCCGGGTTGTGCGGCCTGATGCGGAGAGTGACTTTCCGCTCAAGCCGTTTGAGAAAATTGAGCACGTTGACCAGCTGATGACCATCCTCAACCGTCTCAATTGCCGGGTCGAGGTGCAGGTGATCATCAAGCCAGTTCCGGCCAGTTTCGCCCGGACCGAGCACAGCGCTCAATCCATGCGCGTGAGCACCAGGACCGGGATCTGCCGCGTAGTCTTTTGCTGATACTCGGCAAAAATCGGCATCTGTTGGGCTTGGCGATCGAACAACCGCTGGCGCTCCTCGCCAGCCGTCACCGCCGCCCGCACCCGAAAGCGTTCGCTGCCCACTTCGACCACCGCCTCGGGGTTGGCGACTACGTTGTAGTACCACGGTGGATTCTTGGGACCTCCCGCGAACGAGGCGAGTACGACGAGGCGATCCCCATCGGTGGTGTACACCAGGGGCTTCGTGATCGCCCGCCCACTCTTGGCCCCGGTCGTGGTCAGGAGCAGTACAGGCATATTGGCCAGCTGACCGCCCACCTTCCCGTGGTTTGCCCGGAATTCACGAATCACCTGTTGATTGAAATCATGCAGTTCTGACATATCTCCTCCATGTCTTCACTAGGTTCAGCACCGCAGAGCACGCTTGAATCGAAGAAATACCCAGGCATCTAAAAGCGCTCGTCCGCTTCAGCCGCACATTCTTTCAGGCACTCGACATCCAGCCAGTCTTTCTCCTGCGAAGACGGCGGCATGGCAGACACGATAAGCGTAACACGCTGGTGTTCAGGGAGGTCTGGCGGCTCCAGAGGACGGAACACGCCTTGCTCATAGACGGCGGTCAGTGTTTTTCTCATTAGGGTGATATTGTACCTGGGACTCCGGCGTCCGTCTATTTCCTTTGGACGATCGGAAGGAGGATTACGAACTCTCTGTGTCAGGTCCACATCTCACCTATCCAACTTTCCCTCACATCAATCAATGCACATGCCTCCGCGGCGTGGCATCCTCTCTCCTCCTCTCACAGCCGTAACTGCGCCTCTGTCATCTTTATTCCCCTACCTCAAGAACGCCCCCTATACCGGCGTGGCCGGAAGCGGCGTATTGGGAGCAGCTTTGCGCTGATGCCAAACCCGAATTCCCCTGCAACATTCATTAAATTCCATTCGGTGTTGTTCTGTCCCCTGGATAGTGATATGTATGACACAATGTCTATAACGTCATACATGAGGTATTCTATGGCACGCAGTAAAGCGCTCACGGTGCGCATCCCCGAGGCCCGCCTGCGCAAACTGATGCGGGCACGCAAAGCCAAGACCCAGTCCGATCTCATCAACACCCTCCTCGCCGAAGAAGAGGAACGACTGCGCTCGCATCAGGTTCTCCGTCATACCGCAGGCACCCTCAACCCTGCCGAGATCAATGATCGCCTTCTTTGATACCAGCATTCATATTCCGCTGCTGTCCGGCGCACTCCCGTTAGACACCGCCCTCCAAGAGATCAACCTCCTTCCTGTACGGCTTTCGCCGGTCGTTGCGAGTGAACTGTTACGGGGCGTAACTGACAAGGGCAGGCGCAAAGTCGAGAGGTTAGTCCGGCAGCTCTTACCTGTGGACCCACCTTCCTGGCGACGCTGTTGGTATGATACTGGCCGCTTACTGCCGAAGATTTTTCCTGCTCATGAGGAGGTAGGGCTCGCCCGGTTGCAGAATGACTGTCTCTTAGCCTTGACCGCCCGCTACACCGGTGCCGTGTTTCTCACAGCTGACGGCCACTTCGACACGATCCGGCGCTACGTGCCCTTTCAACTCAGAGTACTTAGACAGTGAACAGGTCAGGAGGCGGCGTAGTGGGAGCAGCTATGCGCCGATGTCACACCCGCATTTCCTGCAACGTCCCCTAAATCCTTGACGGGACATGTTTAAGAAGGATTCGTACTCCCTACACAATCAATTCATATGGGACCCTACTGAGCAGGGAAAAACACTTGCGCGATTTGATAACTCGGATCGTTGGATCTTGCCCCAATGATACGGTGCCCCTAGACTCATGTTTTCGAGGGAGAGCCGTCCTTTCTAGCGCGAAATAGAAAAAGCCTGATCAATCGAGG
>CAZCWX010000664.1:0-4781 GCA_964502465.1 uncultured Enterobacteriaceae bacterium
GGAATTGTACCGGGATGGATGGACATATACGCGAGCGATTCCACGGCGAGAATGGCGGCTGCGTCTCGCCTGTGCCTGGCCGCTGTTGATGGGCTTAGCGACCTTGGCCTTAGTGAGGCGCTCACCGGATGTGCTCGATCCTGCAGTGCGGCTGAAAGTTGCACGCCGGCAGGTGTACGCTATTTTGCTGCGCTCCTTATGCACGGTGTGGTCAGATCGGACGCTCAATCGATATTATGAGCAACTCCTCAGCCGAGGGCTAGGGACTGGGGGCTAGAGGCTGGTAAAATTAGGAAAAAAAGAAGAAGGAGAAACGCAAATGGCAGGACGATTAGATGGCAAGGTCGCGTTGATTTCTGGTGGAGCCCGTGGGCAAGGCGCAACCGAGGGCAAACTTTTTGCCCGCGAGGGCGCAAAGGTCGTGCTGGGTGATGTGCTGGATACAGAAGGGGAGAAAACTGCGAATGAGATTCGTGCTACTGGCGGGGCTGCGTTGTACATTCCTCTTGATGTGACCAAAGAAAAAGACTGGCAGCGAGCCGTAGAGACGGCTGTGCAAAATTTTGGGACGCTCAACATCCTTGTCAATAATGCCGGGATTCTGCGTATGGAAGGGATCGAGGACACGACGCTGGAAATCTGGGATCAAGTGATTGCGGTGAATCAGACTGGTGTGTTTTTGGGCATGAAGCATGCGATTCCGGCGATGCGCAAAGCAGGCGGTGGGTCGATTATCAACATTTCGTCAATCGCCGGATTGATCGGAGTTGGTGCTGCCTCAGCATATCAGGCGACAAAGGGTGCCGTACGAATCCTCACCAAGAGTGCGGCGGTGCAATATGCGAAAGAAAAGATTCGCGTCAACTCGATTCATCCAGGAGTCATTACGACACTGATGGTTACACAAGGCATTGACCCGGAGGCGCGTAAACTCTTCGAGCAAGCCACACCGTTAGGGCGAGAGGGAACGGCTGAAGAGATTGCGAATGGCGCCTTGTTTTTAGCTTCTGACGAATCATCATACATGACCGGTGCGGAATTGATCCTCGACGGCGGATATACGGCACAGTAAAGAAAACATTCTGCTATGAGGGCAATCCCCTCTCGCTCCCCCCTTTGATAAAGGGGGGGAACGCGCAGCGCAGGGGGGATTTACATAAGGCACGACCATGGAAACCCTTCCTGATTACCTGCGCGAAGGGCTCGACATCATCTTTGTCGGCCTGAACCCCGGCCTTTACTCGGCGCAGGTCGGGCATTACTTCGCCTACAAACACAACCGCTTTTGGCCGGCTCTGTCTGCCTCCGGCCTTGTCCCGCAACCTGTTGGACCGGAGGATGACGCACGCTTGCTTGACTGGGGCATTGGTCTTACTGACATAGTGAAACGGCCAACCCATGGTATCCATGAAGTAACGCCAGCAGAATTTCGCCGTGGTGCGAAAGTGCTGCAAGAAAAGATGATGCGCTACAACCCCCACATTGTCTGCTTCATTGGTCTGACCGGATACCGTGCGTGTTGTGGCAACTCCAACCATGGCCTCGGCAGCCAAAGAGAACGTTTTGCCGGTACCAATGTCTTTGTCATTCCCTCTACCAGCCCACGAAATGCACGGTACTCTCTGGCTGCTATCGTTGCTGTCCTGCGTGATTTGAAGGCATACTGCGACACCCTCTGCGCGAGCGGTGAGGCTATGAGTCTGGCCAAATAACGGTTCTCAAGGTGTCATGTTGAGCGCAGGGAAACCTCTCAACTCCGCGCCAAGGCAGAGGTTCTTCGCTTCGTTCAGAATGACAGAACCAGGTGTCTGTCGTTCTGTAGATAGGCATGAAAGAGGGCGAGTTCTCCTCGTCCTTGCTCAGTCTACGTACGGCCGCGTGACCACGCGGGCGCCGTTGTGAATGAAGAACGAGCGCACAACATTCTCTACATCGTGGGCAGTGCGTGGGTTCGCACTCTGCTCTTTGGCGAATGTCCTCAAACGCCGCATATAATCAATTTTTTCACTACGTTCTGCGAGCGCTTCAGCAATCATGGCATCTGGATCGGTGTTTTCTGTTTGACAGAAATCGGCCAGCATTTGCAGACGACCCGCCCACTCTGCGTCGCTCAGGTGATAATAGCGATTGACATTGGCGATCCATTTTTGGACTGCATCGTAGGATTTGATGTCGTTCATAAGAGCTATGAGCTAGGGTTCGTAGTGACGACTTCAGTCGTTCTTCTTGCTTCATCAGCGACTAAAGTCGCTACGACAACACAGAAAAAGCGACGTGACAGGCCACTACGTCTCTCCGGTTTTGCTACGTCTCTCCGATCATTACAGTGGGAAACCAAACATCCGAGCCAGGTGTTTGAGTTCCTCAAAGCGGCTGGGCTTGGGCATCGGTGTCTGGAGTAAGCCTTCTCGTGTCAGATCCTCAACCACTTTGGGATCACGCATGAACGGTTTGCCGTACACACCGTCAAAATACAACGTTTCAAACGGTAACCGTGGCCGCTGGCCGCCGGCTTCCATTTCCTCGGCTGGATAGCCCACCAGTTGGCACCAGACCGGTTCCCAGCCCTCTGGCGCTTTGAGTACTTTCTTCAGCACGGGGATTTTCTCGGCTGACGCTGCCATATGCAAGCAGGTTCCTAACCCTTCGTTGACGGCAGCAAGCGTCGCGACCGCACAGACCCCAACGGTTTCCTGTCGAGCAACCGCAGCAGCCGCTTCACGCGGCAGGTTGTGGATCAGGGCATGAATCGCCGGCATTCCTTCCGGTGCAGTCTCTCCTTTGACGATCGCTGAGTCGATAGTCTCGTGTGTCCAGCCATAGAATGTCGGCAATGCCCCGAGGTCTACCAATTCATGCACCCGTTGCCGGAAAGTTTCTGCAGTTGAACCATCAACGTCCGCGAACCAGTAGATCCATACTGGTGCCTGGACATGCGCCCCCTGGTAATTGTCAGCAGCGAGAAGCGCCTCACGATCTTGCGGAGAAAGCTTGTTCTGTTCGACGACGATTGCTCGCCACGGTTGCAAGTTCCCTGGGCATGTCGTCAGGCGTGCGACTTCGAGAATGCGCTGAATTTTTTCTCGTTCGACCTGTTGCCAGGTGCGGAAGATACGGATACTGCGCCGCAGCCCGCAGACTTGCAAGAAATCCATAATACCTCCTTTTTCACGTCATTGTCGGGCGCTGGTTAGAAGAGCGGACTGGTTTGCAACAGCACACCGTTGTGAATCAAAAAGCTGCGGATATAGTTCGCTTTCTGTCGTTTCTCTGCCGAGGTGCCCTCGGCTTGCTGCTCGAATGCGGCAATCTTCTCTGCATAGAAGCGCCGCCCTTTGACCCGAATCTTCTTCCCCCCATCGACATCACGCAGACATTCGTCAATGATCTGGTCCGGTTCCTTTTCCACACGCGCACAGAATTCTGCCAGCACTTGTAAGCGCTTCGCGTCATTTTCAGGGGAGACCCCAGACTGCTCATGTACACCGGCAATCCAGGTCTGTACGGTCTTATTGTTGTCAAAGTTCGTACTCATGCTTCCTTTGTCCCTCTTTCTTCTTCTCCTGACTCCTGACTCCTTTTTCGCTTACTCTTCTGGTAAGCCGAGCATCCGACTCACTGCCCGCACCTCTTCACGACGCCAGGGAAGAGGGGCAGAATCTTGCAGCATTTTTTCGGCTTGCAGTTGGGCAACCACTGCTTCAGAGCCACGGAAGGGGTTGCCGTAGCGTCCTTCGTGAAACAACTGACCAAGGGGCGGGCGTGGTCGTTGCCCACCAGCGTCCCATCCTTCTGCCGGATACCCAACGAACTGCACCCACAGGGCCGTCCAGTGATCGGGTACGCCAAAAACTTTGCGAGCCGGTTCCTCCGGATAGGTGCAGAGCATAGTGCCAAGTCCCTCATCGACTGCCGCAAGCAAGGCCTGGGAGATGGCGAGGCCTGCTTCACATCCTGTTACCTTGGCGTTGAGCACTGGGTCTGAACTGAAGACTTGTACAACTTGTGGATAGGCGACTTCGTTGATGAACTTGTGGGTCCAGCCGTGGCTGATGTTGAGAACGCCCATATCGACCTGCTCACGGGCACGCGACGGCATATCACGAGTGAATGCTTGTAGATCTCCCCACCAATAGATATGGACAGGTGCCATCTCGATCATGCCAGCGTTGACGGGGAGGGTAAGCGCTTGCAGGTCAGCCTTAGCGAGTGTGTCTCGCTCAACCACGATCGCGCGAGCAAAATCCGCGTTCCCGGCGCGGCTGGCTAATCGTGCGGACTCGAGAATAATCTGGATCTTCTCCCGTGGGACTGGCCTCCATGGCAGGAAATAGCGGATTGACCGCCTGCGCCCTACAACCTCTTTGAATTCCACGCTGTTTCTCCTTCTCGCTATCAGTTGCCAGGTCTCAGTTGTACGAAACGTTTAAGAGTGTGACTATGTCCATACTGGCTACTGACTACTTCCCGTTGTACCAATGCGCATCGTGGTTGCGGATGCGATCGTTCATGTATCCGGGCAGATAGTTTGCCCCTCGTTTCCGAGCACTTTTGCGGGCAACTCTACACTCTTTCTTAATCCCCTGACAAGGGAGGGATACCGGAGTGTAGAATGCAGAATGATGCAGGTATAATGAAAAGAATAGAGAAGAGAAGGCAGCATGACAGAGGAGGGAAGGACAGATAAGAGCAACGCTTGAGCCGTTAGTGCGCCAAGCGAAGCTTGGCGCTTCTTGTGGGGTGCAAGTCCCCACTGAGCAAGGTCTAACCAACCACTCATA
>CAZCWX010000665.1:0-3706 GCA_964502465.1 uncultured Enterobacteriaceae bacterium
CGTGGAACACCTCAGCTACTAAACCTCTCCACGACTGCTGTAGCACGAGGGGCTCAAAAAGTCTCAACTAAGGCCACGTGGAGTATATTTCTGCCCCAGCTACCTCCCGGCGAAGAACAACACCTTTGCCCCAAAGCCGCACTGTGACTTCTCGATAGTGTCCGTCTGGTTTGATGCTGATCCACTCTTCTGGCTTGGTCAGGATTTCCCCCAACGGCACCAGCGGCAACGGTTTGCTCATTGCCCTGCCCTTATAGAACATCTTCCGGCAATTTCGCCATCTTCCACCCCTCGACAGCCTCGTACAGGTTCTGCAGTAACTCTTCAAAAGTGTCTCCTTGGGTAGCACAGCCAGGGATAGCAGGGACTTCTGCCCAATATCCACCCTCTTCAGCCTCGTGGATCACGACCTTGAGTTTCATAATTTCGTCCTTCTTACTTCTTAGGCACCAAGACACGGCACGCCGTGCCCCTACGAACCCCTATTTGCCAAGATCTGTTTAATCTCCGCCATCAACTCGGCAATGCGTTGCTCTTTCTTGAGGATATCGTCGGCCAGTTGCTCTGGCGGTAAGTGCTCGAAGTCTTGCTTGCCGTTGGGGTTCTTGATGTCAAGGTTAGAGCCGTTTTTGAGGACATCAACAGCGGGGACTCTCCATGCGCGTTCGTTTTCTTCGCGTTGTTTCCACCATGCCAGACAGGGCGTGAATTCATCATATTGCAACGGTTGGGTCTTGGTGTACTGCTTGCGTCCTTCGGGCAACGGGTGTTCGTAGTACCAGATCTCTTGCGTCGGACCCGAACGATCAAAAAAGAGCAAGTTCGTCGGAATGCTGGTGTACGGCGCGAAGACGCCGTTAGGCAACCGCACGATGGTGTGCAGGTTGAACTGTTTCAAGAGTTCCTCTTTGATACGGGCGCAGACACCGTCACCGAACAAGGTTCCGTTGGGCACAACGATGCCCGCCCGGCCAGGCTTGGGCGGACGTTTCAGTTTACGCATGATGAGTTGCAGGAACAGCAGTGCCGTTTCCGAGGTCTGTTTGTCTTCAGGAAAGTTGGACAGGATGCCGCGTTCTTCTTCTCCACCAAAGGGTGGATTTGTGAGGATGATATCTACCCGATCCTTGTCGCCGATCTCTTTCAGTGGAAAGCGCAGACTGTTCCCAGGATCGATCTGTGGGGACTCCAGCCCATGCAAGAGTAGATTCATTTGCGCCAACAGATATGGCAGCGACTTGGCCTCGCCACCAAAGAGGCTGCGTGTCTGTAGCACTTGCCGGTCCTGGACCGTTTTGCACTGTTTCTCCAAATGGGTGTAGGTTTCTACCAGGAAACCGCCAGTGCCACAGGCCGGGTCGAGCACGGTTTCGCCGAGGTGCGGGTCAATCACCTCCACCATGAACCGCACGACCGAACGCGGAGTATAGAACTCACCCGAGTCACCCGCAGCGTCCCGCATCTCTTTGAGCATCGACTCATACAGATGACCAAGGGTGTGAATCTCTTCGCTGGACGTGAAATGGATGCCATTCACCTTGTTAATCACGTCTCGCAGCAGGTAGCCGTTGATCATACGGTTGACCGTGCCTTTGAACACCGTCGCGATCACGTCGCGGCGGTCACCACCATTGGCCCCCTGCAATCCACGCAAATAAGCAAACAGGCCAGCGTCACGCGCACCATCTGGACGCACGGCTTCATCGTTGTTGATAAAGGCAATCAGTTCATCACCTGTGATACCTGCTTCTTTTGCTGCCCAATCGCGCCAACGATATGGTGGGTCTATGGCAGGACGAAATTTCTTCCCGCTCAGGATGGTTTCCTCCTCTCGCATCTGTTCCATATCATCGAGAAACTTGAGGAACAGGACCCAGGTAAGCATGGGCAAACGGTCGAGGTCACCATTGAGTCCTTTGTCCTTGCGCATGATGTCACGGGCAGACTTGATGATGCTGCCGAGTTGTTGGGCTGTTGTAAGAGATAGATTCTGCGCAGTTTTCTGCTTCACCGCCTCCCCCTCTCTTGAAACCCAAGAAGCCGTTTCTTTTCAGGCCTTGCCCTGTTCTCCAGCCAGCGGATAGGCTGTTCTTCAGTGCGCGCCGGATTGACCCAGACAATGTTTCGCAGTTCGCCTACACGTTGGGTTGCCTTGGCAAACAGTCCCCTTACTGTTTCATCCAGAGAGATTATGACTCGATCTGTCGCGATTGCTGCTTCGATTAAGAGCAGGTCTTTTCGCATAGCCTCACGCTTATACTCCTGTGCCTGTTCGGTAACATGCTCAATTCTGCTGCGCATATCATCGTTCACAACATTCTCAATATGGTAAATTTTCTTACGCGCTACCATAGACACCAACCAACCTCTAGCGAAGGCAGACCGGTGCCGTTTCCATTCTCCACTAATCTCCGGCGTCATAACGACATGGTGACAAATTACCAAGGTGGCTTTGAGGAAATCGCGGCAGTACTTTGATCCTGGAAAAACCGCATCCTTCCCACCAGCAGCACGGGCAACCGAAGCGTCAATGACGAGGCGTTTCGACCCTCTTGCCGCCATAGCCGTTTTTCCTGCCCCATGCCCCAGCCGCATCCAAGTAGCGGCTCTCCGCTTCAAGCACCACATCGGCAAAATCTTCCGGCCAATCACCGAAAGCACCTGCCTCATCGAGATCTGCACTGGTGATTTCTGTACTCCCGTCGTGGCGTCGTTTGAACCAATGCAGCTTGACCTTATCTGGAGCAAGTTTCCCCTCAGCGACCAACGCTTGTACCCCTAAGAGCAATAAATTGCTGTGCGTTTCTGCTATCACCCGCACACCACGGTTCGCCGCACTAGCCAGCACCTGCGCCATGGCAAACTGAGCACGTGGATGAAGGTGGATTTCTGGTTGTTCCAAATAGACCAATTGCCCAGGCTCTGCTACCTGAAGCGCAACAAGGATCGGCAAAGTTTGTGACACCCCGAAACCGACATCTGCAATGTTAACAAGATCGCGTGTACCGCCTTTTGCAGCACGAATCAGTCGCCCCACTTGCAGCTCGACCTGTGTATCGTTGATCGATTTTGCGATTACTTTCCAAGTTAGGCCGAGCTGTCCAAGATCTTCGTTCAAGCGTTCTATCCTGTCGTTTTTTTTGCCTACTTGCCACTGGGCGATAACACTCGCAGTATAGTTTTCAAATGTGCCAGGAAACGCCGCCTCCACAGCAGTGATCGGATAGGCCCTTTCCGGATTTCCTCTCAGCCCAGGAAGGTGAATGATCTCACGAATACGAGGTTCTATAGCAGCGCTTGGTGTTATCCTCACAGACGGAGTGCCAAATGGCTCTATTGGCATCGCCACTATCAGTTCTAGAAAGCAGCGATTGCGAACAATAAGCCACTTACCTTCCCTGGCTTTGGGAATCTCTTCGTAAAAATTTTTAATGCGAGAGAGAACCATCGCTTCAGCTTCTTCGTGCGTCATCCCTGAAAGAATATTGACTGTACCTTTCTCATCAGAAAAGCTCACTTTCTGAATTTCAAATCCTTGGTCCAGTTTCTTGCTAAAGGATAGAGTCAGTGTTGTACCGGCCTCCAGCTTAATACCAACTTCAAACACACCAGCGCGTCCCATCTTTCCAATACTGGACAGCAATTGATCTACAGATGTGAACTTCACGTTCGGACCATACAGCAAAAGTGCACCAGGATCGTAGGT
>CAZCWX010000666.1:0-10738 GCA_964502465.1 uncultured Enterobacteriaceae bacterium
GACGGGACCTTTGTCGCTCCGAACTTCATCTTGCCTCTGCTGCTTGACTACCTGGTAACCCACCGTGGTTTCACCGGCAAGGTCGGACGCAGTGTGACGACGAGTCATCTGCTGGATGCAGTGGCTCGACACCACGGTTTGGAAGTTGTCGAGACGCCGGTGGGATTCCACTATCTCGGTGCCATGCTTGCACGAGACGAGTTACTCTTGGGCGGGGAAGAAAGCGGCGGCTTATCGATCCGTGGCCATGTGCCTGAGCGAGATGGCATCCTCGCCTGCCTGTTGACGGTTGAGATGGTTGCACGGACTGGTAAGAGCCTGCAGGAACTGCTTGCTGCGCTGGTTGCGCAGGTTGGTCCGTTCTCCCCGGCTCGGCAAGAGGTGCGACTCACCCCGACCCAGCAGGAACGATTGCAAGAAACCCTGGCCTCTCCTCCTGAACAATTGGCCGGTTTTTCCGTTGATCGTATCGTTACCCTTGATGGTCTGAAGCTCTATCTCAGTGGTGAAAAATGGCTATTCGTGCAATCTGCCGATGCGGAGCCGATTGTGCGGCTTTACGCTGAGGCGAAGAACGAGAGAACGGTGCAAACCCTCTTGCAAGAAGCCCAGCGAGTGTTTTTAGATTGAAAATGATGTGATACCTATAACCTGAGCTTTCAACAGTCAGGAGGAACATCTATATGGCAGAGCCGTTTCGGAAAATCTTGACCCCTGTATACTTTGATGAGACTTCTCCGGTTGCGTTGCAATATGCTCGACACTTCGCTCAGCAGGAGAGTGGAACCGTCTCTCTTCTCCATGTGGTTCCCACCGATGAGTTTCATCTCCTGCGCAGCGTGTATCGTCCCGAAAAAGGGGGTGGTGCAGATGTACAATGGGCAGAAAAAGTCGCGCGGGAAAAACTGCAGGAACTGGCGCAGCAGTATTTAGACGGGGTGCAGTGTGAGATTGTCACCCGCCTCAGCGGTGATCCGGCCACAGGTATTCTCGAAGTAGAGAAAGAAATCGGAGCCGATTTGGTCGTGATGGCAACGCATGGCCGGACAGGAATTACCCATCTCATTCTCGGTAGTGTTGCGGAGAAGGTTGTCCGCGAATCTCGTTGTCCAGTTTTTACGACCCGTCGGGGAGAAACCCTTTCTCAAAGCACGCCATTTCAGAAAATTCTCGTTCCGATGGACATTGCTGAACGATCTGTCACAGTGCTGACGTATGCGCAGCGTATTGCTGAATACAGCAAGGGGACAGTCTATCCCTTGCATATTGTTCCTACTGAAGACAGTGATCTGTTGCTCCGTGATGTGTATCAAGCGCGCGAGGAAGGGCAAAAAGTGAATCACCTTGTGGCGGAAAAGGTCGCCAAACAAAAACTTGAGGAACTTGCTCAACAGCACCTCAGTGGTATTCGCTACGAGACGATTCTGCATGTGAGTGGCGATCCAGCCAGAATGATCCTCGAAGTGGAGAAAGATCTCGGGGCAGACCTGCTCATTATGGCGACCCATGGTTTTACCGGTCTCTTTCATCTCCTTTTGGGAAGCCTGACAGAAAAGATGGTACGTGAGTCCGGCTGTCCGGTGCTTTCCCTTCGTCAGTGACTGGAAAACCCTCTCCGTCCGTCCACGAGGAGAGATGGGATTAATGGGTAGTCATCCCTCGGTAGCCTTAGACGAAAGTTGGGCATACAAGATCCTTAATTATGGCTGAACCGTACGGAGCGTTTACCTTTGTCCTCCACTCTCACATTCCCTATGTCTTCGCTCACGACCGTTTGGAGGAAGAGTGGCTGCTGGAAGCGACAATCGAGTGTTACCTACCTCTGCTGCAAACATTGGAGCGGCTCAGCTTGCAGGGGATGTCTCCAAAAATCACACTCGGCCTTACGCCGGTTTTGCTTGAACAGCTCGCTGACCCCCGGTTTCCTTCTTGTTTGCTGCAGTATGTGGCACAGAAAATCCGTTTCGCTCAAGAAGATTACCGCGCTTTTCAATCGAGGAAAGAAACTGCCCTCGCTCGCCTGGCTGGCCTGTGGGGGGAGTTTTATCGACGGATAGAGGTGTATTTCGTGGAGGGCCTCCGCACTGACCTGATCGGTGCCTTGCGGCGGTTCCAACACAAGGGGGAGATCGAAATTATGACTTCGGCAGCTACCCATGCGTATCTTCCCTTGCTTGGTTTTGATGAAAGTGTACGGGCACAGATCGAGATAGGCACTGCGTGCTATCAACGGCACTTTAGACGGCGACCGCAAGGATGCTGGCTACCCGAATGTGCGTATCGTCCAACTTCCTACTGGGTGCCACCTATTGAGGAAACAGAGGCATTGCGTCCTGCCAATCGTCTCGCCATTGACCACATCCTGTCTGCCGCTGGTATTCGCTACTTTGTGATGGATGCTCGCCAACTCAGGAGCAGCCCGCCGGACTACGCTCGCCACTCTCCTTTTCGCGCCCATTGGGTGGATGGCAGAAGTTCGGTTCCCGCGCCCGCTGTGGCTGTTTTCTCCCGTGATTTCGAGACCACTTCGCGAGTGTGGCAGCACGATGCGGGCTATCCGGGCGATCCCTTGTACCTGGAGTTTCACAAAAAACAGAGCGGGGGGGGACTGCGCTATTGGCGGATCACCGACCGCAGAACAGACCTGGCCTACAAGCAGACTTACGTACCCGAGTGGGCGTTTGCGCAAGTGAGTGTCCACGCGACCCACTTTGTCCGACAAGTGCGTGAAACGTTGCGTGCCCATTGGCTGCGAACCCGCGAACAAGGTATCCTGGTTGCTGCCTTTGACACGGAATTGTTCGGTCATTGGTGGTTTGAAGGGCCGCAGTGGTTATATGAAGTGCTCCGACAACTCGCACTGGGCACCGACACAATCCTGATGACGTGTGGAGAATATCTCAACCGTCATCCTCCCCAGCGTGCCGTACAACTGAAAGAATCCTCCTGGGGTGCAGGGGGTGACCACCGTGTCTGGTTCCAGAAAGATACTCGCGGACTCTGGCGCGACCTTTATCAAGCCGAATATGACATGCAGCACCTCGGAGAACTTGTGAATGGGAAGAGGCTCGACACGCAACTTGCCCGGTTGTTGCGACAGTGTGGCCGCGAACTGCTGCTCTTGCAGGCGTCAGACTGGCCATTCATGATTAGCACCCAGAGTACCCCAGATCATGCAGCGCAGCGGTTTACCTTGCACTCCGAGAACTTCCAACACTGCCAACTCCTTAGCCAGCGGTATATCAGCGGTGAGTCAATCGCCGAGGAGGAATGGCAACACTTCGAGGAGGTGGAACGCCAGAATCCTCTTTTTCCTGACGTTAACCCTAATGTCTTCTGGCAAGGAAAATATCAGGTGAATGGAGGGAGGGAATGTGACCAGGAAACAGCAGTGTTGCCCCATTCCCGCAAGACTCAACGCCGAACCAAAAAAGCGCTTGGCTCGCCATCAATGTCCAGCGGTCAGTCATAAGAAACTGAACACTCCCGGCCTGTTCCTGAGTCCTTGCTATTGAGTACTGACACATGTTTTTTCTGAGGAAAGAATGGCAGGATCCTGAGAATGGTATCGAGACGGTCATTTGCCATTGGATGGCTACCCAACTCGAGCAAGAGCCTTGCTGGGCAAAAGCGAACCAGCTGGTCATGACTGTCCAGTCCACCGTTTCTCCGGTTCGTCGGCGCTGCTCCATCTGGGTCGCTCCGCCATTTTCTCACAGGTCCCTTTTCGCCGTAACCTCTGCGGAGCAGCCGACTGGGTTTCTCGTCCACTCCTTCTTTGAAGTTGTCCAGAGAGGGGGGGTATGGAAGACGGAAGCAGAGAGCCAGGAGATCCACTCGGTAATGATTACACACAGTGATCCCTCTTCTGAATGCACCGAGGCATTCTTGCACTATAGCCTCGATGAACTGGATCAGGTGCAGAGCGTTGCTATGTTGCTCGAAGGGCTCCCGATCTCATACCAGATCCTGCCCTCTTTCCCTGAAGGGGCGCTCTGCGCCAAGAGCCAGAAGAAACGGGCCAAAAGATACAAATGCATTGCTCGCGTGCCGCTTCCTCACACCTTCCGTGGGCGGATTTGGGGACCGCCAGATACGCGGGTGCTCTACGCAATCTATTTTAGCCGCCAAGGAACGTATAATCCCTTCAATGAAGGCGGATTCTGGCTGTTGAAAGATGGGGGGTTCTGGGAAGTGACACTCTAACAATATATACTTTTGCCCTGGTTTGTGCCTTCTCCTCTACGAAAAGAGTACAAAGAAGCGAGGGAGAAGCTAGGCAGGCGACACAGGAGAAATCCATATGAGCACCGATGTGAAAACTGCGGAGTTTGCAGACACAGCCGCGCCGCCCCTTGATGAACTGCTGAGCGCACACGCCAAAATCGAGCTGCTGGTAGGAGAAATCTACGTGACCTTTGCTGCGACCTTTGGCCAAAACCCCGAGCTGAGAGCGCTCTGGAGTGCGATGGCACTCGAAGAAGGGGGACATGCGGCCCTGTTGCGGGCGGTGCACAAAGGGCTGTTGTCAGGCGTATTCCAAGCCCAAGCTTTTTTGTTGCCGAGCGAAATCTCAGAGGCCCTGGCGACGCGGGTCGCCGAGTATCATTGCCAAGCGCAGGAAGGAACCTCGTTAGATCAAGCCTTACAAATGACCTGGGAGTTGGAGTGCTCGGAACTCGATTTTTTGCGTGAACTGCTGGTCTCGTCAAGCAATTTGGGTGCTTTAGGCTTCCCGATCAATTTGGAGAGCAAAGATACGCACGTCAGCCGCCTCAGAGAGGTTATTCAAAAGTATACAACGGATGAGAACTTGCGACGTGAAGTGAAGTTTCTCTCGACAGAGCAGTCCCCTCGGTGAGGTGACTGGCGGTTCGGAGGACTACTGACAGAGGGTCTGCGAGAGGAGATGAAAAAATCGTATGGACACGCAGCGTGAAGAAGCAGCGCCGACCTTCCTGACCTGGCGGCGTCGGTTGGAACAGGCGAAGGGGAACGAACTCCAGCAGGAAATAGAGCGCTTTCTCCAGATACTGAAAGCGATTGGCACGCCGATGATTGATGATTCTGCCGTTCATTTTATTTACTATGGTCCGGAAGCGCAGCGGGTGGTCCTCACTGGCGAGATGAACCAGTGGAATCCACGTGGTACCCCGCTGAATCCCTTAAGACAGACCGGGATCTTTTACCGCACCCTGGAGTTTCGCGGGCCAGCGCGTGTCGAGTACAAGTTCATCGTGGATGGGGAATGGATGCTTGATCCTTTTTGCCCAAACACGATAGACAACGGCATTGGCGAGCGGAACTCTTATCTTGCCATCGGAGATTTTCAGGACCCACCAGAGTTGAAGTGGGTACCGACCATTCCGCATGGCAGGGTGGAAGAATTTGTCTTTGAGAGTGAAGTGCTCCATAACCGGCGACGAGTCTACGTCTACCTTCCTCCTGATTACGAGAAAGATCGGCATTCCCGCTTTTCTACGCTTTATGTTCATGACGGTGGTGAATACCGTACGCGTGCTCACCTCCCTACTATTGTGGACAACCTGATCCACAGCCAGGAGATTCCTCCACTTATTGCCGTAATGGTGGATCCAGTCGAGCGCATTCGCGAGTACTGGGCCAACGAGAACTATGCGCGCTTTGTAGAAAGTGAACTGCTGCCTCATATCGACAGCCAGTACCGTACCTTTGCACATCGGGAGGGGCGGGGAGTGATGGGCGCTTCGATGGGTGGGGTGATTGCCACGTATCTTGCGCTGTCACGCCCGCACTTATTTTCCAAGGTCGGTGGCCAGTCTAGCGCCTTATTTCTTATGGAAGAGGAGCGTCTGTCTACCTTTGCGAAAGAACTCTTAGCGAAGTTTGACGTATCGCAAGGTCAAAGAATCGAGCCCAAACCATTCTCAGCTCTCGTTGCGGAGTTGCAGACCCCTATCGCTTTCTACTTTGACGTCGGTAAGTATGAGCCGCAGTTTGTTCCGGCCCATCGACGACTCGTCCCCCAATTAGAAGCCAAGGGCTGCCCATGTTTTTTTCAAGAGCTGGCCGGAGGGCATAACTGGACAAGCTGGCGCGCCCATCTCAAAGATCTTTTGACCTTCCTCTGGAAGGAAAATGGGGGAACGGTGAACGGTACTGCCAAAACTCAGGAAGAAGAATTGCACTCGCCTGTGGGAGAGTCGCCGGCGCCGCGCCAGGGGATCGACCGTCTGTTCGTACGCTTTTTCAATGGCTGGGAAATGCTTTTCCCCAATGAGCCACGGTTAGGTCAGTGGTCCCCTACTGTGGAAAGTGCTGTCGCAGGGGAGCGATTAGTTTTCACAGTGGCCTTACCTAATGTTGATCCAAAGGGTGTGGGGATTTTAGTTGTCGGCAACCACCTCGTTATTGCAGGTGAACGCAAAACTGACGGGGAGCGCAGTGAGAAAAGTCCTTTCTCTGTAGGGAGGAGCGACGAGAGGTTTGCGCGTATCCTGCCGCTGCCTGATGGCGTGAACCCAGAGCATATCCGTGCCTCTTATCGTGACGGAGTACTGGAAATTTCTCTGCCGCTGCCGCGAGGGATAACGGCCAGACGAATACCGATCGAGATCAAATAAAGAGCCGCTGCCTGACCGGAGAGAGGCTGGCGGCTGTCAGATCAGAATGGATGAACAAATGGATACCACGAACACACAGGCTCCAGGACCACGGATCTATAATCTCTTCCCCTTGCTTGCCGGGCCATTGCCTGAGTGGACACCTCACCTTGAACGGGCCCAGCGTCTTGGGTTTAATTGGGTGTTCCTCAACGCTTTCCATTATGCTGGATACTCTGGCAGTCTGTACTCCATTAAAGACTATTACGACATAGATCCTCGGTTGCTTGATCCTGCTGCAGGCTCTCCGATGGTGCAGCTTGAACAGATGATCCAGACGGCCAAGCGACTGGGCCTGAAGCTCATGATGGATCTCGTTATCAATCACACGGCTTTCGATTCGCCTTTAGTCAAAGAACATCCAGAGTGGTATAAGCGGGGCGCCGATGGCAAGCCTCTCCATCCAGGTGCGAAAGACGGTGACCGCAAGGTTGTTTGGGGGGACCTCTACGAGATTGATAATGCCGAGAGCGCGGACCGTCATAACCTGTGGAACTATTGGCTCAAGCTCGTTGAGCACTATGCCTCCTGCGGGTTTGACGGTTTTCGCTGCGATGCCGCCTATAAAGTGCCGGTCGACTTGTGGCGGTTTCTGTTTGATCGAGTCAGCAGGTCGTACCCCGGTACGGTCTTTGTGGCTGAATTGCTCGGTTGTCCTTTTAGCGACATCCTGCGACTGGCAGGGACTGGCTTTGACTTTATCTTTAACAGCTCGAAATGGTGGGATTTTACCGAGCCGTGGTGCCTCGATCAGTACCGGCAAACTGCCCCCCTGGTTCCTTCCATTAGTTTTCCTGAATCCCATGACACTGACCGCTTGGCTACGGAGCTACGGGGCGACCCCGCGGCCGTCAAGCTACGCTATGCGTTTTCCGCGCTCTTCTCCACTGGGGTGCTGATGCCAGTTGGGTTCGAGTATGGGTTTCGCCGTCACCTCGATGTGGTCAGAACCCGACCGCAGGATTGGGAGGAGCCGCAGTGGGATCTCGGTGATTTCATCATCGCAGTGAACCGCTTAAAAGCATCCCGGCAGGTTTTTAACGAAGAAGGTCCCATCGATCTGGTAGATGCGGGGAACCCAAGTGTCTTTGCCTTTGTGAAATCGTCACGGGATAGGCAAGAAAAGGCGCTCATTATACTGAACAAGGACCGGCGGCACGCCCAGGTGTGTCAGCTCGCGCGGATGGGACATGTGTTCAGTGGGATGAGCCAGGTTGAGGACGTTTCCCCCGAAGGACGCCTCCAGCACTCACCGGACTTTCGCACCGCGCAGCTTGAACCCTCAGCTATCCAGGTGCTCTATGCAAAGACCTTGTCGCGTCAGTAACTTCTAGTGATATTATGCTCTCTTCAGACTGAAGAGGGCCGTCTAAGGAGAGCAGGTGAGTGAAAGAAAAAGAAGCGGTCGAACCGTTGCATAAGGAAGGAGGGGGTGCTAGAGGGAACTCAACAACAGGTACTCACCAACAACAAATCCTGCCAGAAGGAGGGGCATATGGCATTGTCATTCTACGTGAAAAAGACTTTCGTCGATAACACGCCTGACATCGAACTGGTCAACCTCCATTACACGTGGACGCCGGTTGGCCAACTGCCTGACTGGGAAGCCCTGCGTGAGACTCGCGCCATGCCTCGTGGCGGGGTCCTTGTCCGGGGGATGGGAGGAACGACGCTCGACGAGTCGGGTGAAGTTGTCCAGACGTCCAGCGAGCGCGTCGAGTTACCCGACGACGGGAGCCGGCGGAAGATCATCCGCTTACCCAACTCGATCCTCGACCCAGAAACTGGCAATTACACTGAGCATTACGCCTTCCACTACTATTTCGAGATTTTTCGCAACGGCAAACGGGAACAAAGTCCCCTGTACACCGAGGAAATCGTGAACAAAGAGGTGGAATTTATCGATTTTAATGGCACTTTAGGAGGCATGTGTATCTTCTGGAGTGTGTACGATTGGGACGCGCCGCAGTATCAGCCGACCGAGGTGCCAGAGTTTATCGAGCGCTTTGGTGAGGATAATCCGCATCGTTCGTACAAGTTCTACGGAACAGAGGACATGGAGACCTTCTCCCGGATACGCTCGGAGATGCTCCAATCGCTCCCCGTGCCTCGTCGATTTGTGGGAAAGATCCGTGGTCCGAAGGGAGCCCAGGTGCATCAACGCTGGCACGTGGGAGGTCTGTGGACGCCGAATCGGCAGGAACGGTGGGAAGATTATTGGGGATATGTTGTCCATACCCTGTGAGTGGTCAGCAGGAACTCAGCGCACCGATATGAAGAGTGAAGTTATCCTGCCAAGTCCAGCACCCTCAAGGTTGAAGGAGGGAAGTATGTATACTCGTCTCTTCTATGGAACGATCCAATCGGGGAAAGAGAGGGAGGCGTTGGAGGTATTGAACGAGTTTGTTGACCAAGTGAAGCGACTGCGTGGCTGTCTGCTCACCCAGCTTCTGCAGAACGGTAACGAGATTGTCGGTATTAGTATCTGGGAAACAAAGGAGGACCTTGCCGCTTATGCGGAAGGCGAGGTCGCACGAGACTTATTCACCCGCATCACCCCACTCTTCATGGGGAGACCGACCGTGCGAAGCTATGAGGTCAAGCGGAGCCTGTCAGAGCAGGCAGTCACAAAGTCGTTTGTCATCAGTCCGTTTATCGAAAATGTGGAAACGTAACCTGGGGATGGGAGTAACCCTGGGAGATTCAGCGGCGACAGAGTTGGTCTCTGAGGAGGTGCACCATGTTTCAGCTGACCAAAGTATGGATTGATCAGGAGCCGGGTATTGAGATGGTCGAGATTCGCTATACGTGGTCAGCGCTCGGCGAGCCAGCCAAATGGACGGGGGAAGAGGAAGAGGAAGTGATGACGGTAGTGCCGAACACTGACCCCAAGGTCCGGCAGGTCGTGATGGAGATTCCACGTTACCTCGGCGATCAAGACGCTTATTTACTGCATCATCGCTTTGTCTTTGTGCGGGGCGGACAGGAGCAATTTTCTCCAGTGTTTACGGAGGAGATTGTAGCCAAGGAGGTGCCATACGTAGACCCTGATGGGCGGATCACCGAGGTGCGACTGCTCTGGGGGGTGAACGGATGGACCGCGCAGAACTGGACGCAAGCGAAACTGGAAGGGCTCAAGTTGCACATGATCCCGACCAGGGCAGGGCATGATCGGGAAGGCGAAGGGATAGCAGACGATGCGATCTACGAACTGATCCAGACCGTACCGCTTCCGCGTCGCTATGTAGCCAAGGTCTGGGGGCCACGCAACGCCACTGTGGAATACGTCTATCAGTTGTTGCGCACGAACTCACCGATCCCTGATGATGATTTTGAGCGTTGGGACAATAACCAGGGACAGAGCTACCGCTTGGTGTTGACATAATCGGACGAGGTGAGCTGTGAGAGAAAATGAGCACGAAGCTGAACGGCGGACCAGTACCGTGTTATTCAACCGGCGATTTCTCACGTGTCCGGAGTGCGGATGGGTCCATTATGTGATGACGACTGAAGAAAAAGCCACGAACGATCGGTTACGCGAACACCTCATCGCACGGTATCACCTGAGCGAGAAGGAACAGCTCATGTATGAGTCGGCCTTTCAGCAGTGTTTGCGGTGCGAGTCACCAGCGAGAGTGTTTCGTGCTGCTACGGAGCGAGACTTAGACCGGGCGGCGAATCATATCGTGACTCCTGTCTATGTCGAACCCGACGTGGGAACACAGTAGCGGTGTCTCACGCCTGTGAGCGCAGCGAGGTTCTTCGACAGGGCACCACGTGCGTGTTGACTATGATCTGCTCCTCCGGGAAAAGACGTAGCCGGTCAACGTGGAAAACAATGGAAGTACACTGATCAGACCTCAGACGCTTGCCTGTCAATTGAGGCGGCACGGTGGGTGAATTTGTCTTAAATATTTCCACCCTACGCCATCTCAATGCGTTTCCCTGGGCTTCCGATCAACAACTGGAACAGCTCCTGCCTTATGTCTCACTGCAGCGAGTGAGACGCCGCACGGTCCTTTTTCTGGAGGGATCTCCGTCGGACTTGCTGTATCTGTTGCTAGCAGGTGTCGTAAAACTTTCTCTCTGTAATGTTA
>CAZCWX010000667.1:0-17136 GCA_964502465.1 uncultured Enterobacteriaceae bacterium
CCCTGTCCCTCTGGTGGCGCAGCCATCCTGGCTGCGTGCAGGCTGGAAGCCTGCTCCACAAAGGGAGAGGGAACCTGTTTGCGTAGTGTCTCAACAATCTCCAACCCTGCCCGCACCGCGCGGCGGGCGTCGTCTTCATGCGCCACGGGATAGCCAAAGTAGACAAGCAGCCCGTCGCCCAGATACTGGGCAATGTACCCTTCATGGCGCTGGATCACTGCGGCACAGGTCTGTTGATACTGTCGCACCACCTCACGCAAGTCTTCGGGATCAAGTTGTGTGGACAGGGCAGTTGAACCGACCAGATCACAGAACATCACGGTTAACTGCCGCCGTTCGGCGACGGGGTCTAGGGTCTGGGGTCTAGGATCTAGGATCTGAACGGTGGGAGTTCGCCCTTGTCCCTCTGACGCTAGACTCTGGACGCTAGACTCTAGACTGCTGGTGCCCGCCCACACCAAGACCTTGCCATTCTCGTCCACGGCCAGCCGTTTGGCCTCGATGAGTTCGGCCTTTACGTCTTCGAGGAAGTCATCATCGAGAGCAAACTCGCGCTGTAGTGCCCGATACGATACGCGTCCGTCGCGCTGCAACCACACGAGCGTTTGTGCCACCACTTCAGAAAACTTCATGCGCCGCTCTCATTTATTTGCCGAACATCCCATTAGCTCTTCGGCTCTAGCCTGTCCGCTAGCTCTCGCTTCAATCGCGCAAAGACATCGACGCCTTCTCTCACCACCGCTGATCCAATCTGAATAGCCTTGATTCCACTGCGGAGGACAGCGTGTGCCTCGGTTCCACTGGAAACACCACCGACACCGATCACGTCAAGCCGGCCTTTGGACGCTTGCAGAATAGCCTGAGCTTGTGAAGGACCGCCATTTGTCGAAACGTTGTGGCAAATCACGGCTGGAACACCAGCATCGAAGAGAGCAGTCGCAATGTCTGAAAGCGGTAGTGGGACAGTCGCAGGAAGTTTGACTGCGATTGGAGCGGAAACCGCTTGCCGCATTGCGGAGCCGATCCCACGTAAATGATCTGCCGAACTGAAAGGCGAGAGGTGAGTATGCACGTGTGGATCGTTGAAGTTGATTTCAATGAGATCGGCTCCTGCCGTCGCAAGAGCGTTGGCGACAAGAACGAAATCGTCAACTGCAAATCCAGCCACGCTGGCAAGAATCGGCTTCCCTCTTCGTCGCAGCTCTGGCATCAATTCCACATAGTAGGCATAGCCAGGATTCTCGATGCCGCACCGCGCACCCGGATCAAGGAATGATTCCGGTGTGATGGATTTGGTGACGACTGCTCCACTCTCCGAGTGGGCAAGCGCTAAGAGTTCTTCTCGACTTGTCGAGAGTGCACCAGCGGCATTCATGAGACAAAAAGGAAATGACACGCCGGCAATGGTAGGAGCACTACTTATCATTCCTTCACCCTCCTCTCGGGAAGTAGCCTCAGATGGAATTATTCTTTGCCTTTCCACTTGAGTCCTTTATCGGTAAAAATGATGAAGCCGATGATGAGGGCTATCACTCCAAGGCCAATAAAGAACAATTCCAGCGGATTCATGACTTCACCTCCGTGCCGTCCAGAATATAGCCAAACACAGCAAAAAGCACCCCGATAAAGAACCCGAAAGCAGCTACACGCAAATCCACTGTCTCTGGCTTAGTCAGCGGCGTAATGCCCAGAACTGCAATGGCGATCTTGGAAAGATCCCAGCAATACTTCGCAAGGTTATCCTTTTGTTCCTTGGTGCGAAGGATTCGCACGGTTTCGTTGGCAGAATGCTCCCCCTCACGGGAGAGCAATGTTTATTGTTTCCGCTAGTTGCGGCGTTTTGCCTTCTTCCGACGCGAAACGCCCAGCCGCAACTTTGTCATCGTGCGAAAATGACACCCAGAGGTTTTTTGCTCGGGCCTCGGCAAAGAAGCGCTTTTTGGCTGCAATAGTTGTCAGCGGGTCTGTATCATAGGCCGCGTTCCAGGCTAGGCGCAGGTGCGAAGTGGTAGGAACAATGTCGGCAAGGTGGATGAGCCCAGTGCCACCGGATTCTACAATCACACATTGATGCGGACTGGTATGCCCACCTGACACAGCCGTGCGGATCTGTGGAGTAATTGCGGTGTCGCCTGCAATCAGTTCCACTCTTTCTAGTAGTTGCAAACATTCAGGAGCGTGCCGATAGGCAGCAGCCAGACGCTCGTCCGGCGGAGCCGTGGCCAAGTCCCACTCGGCCTTCTGGAGGTAAAGGCGTGCATTGGTGAATACTGGCCGAATCTCCCCGCTGGCAGATTTGTCAATCACTCCGCCAACATGATCGAAGTGCAGGTGTGAGAGGATCACATGGGTCACGTCCTGTGGCGTGAACCCGAGGGTCCGTAAATCTCCTACCAAACCTTCTCCAAACTCTGGAGTGTAGATCGCTCGTTCCCGTTCGTTCAGACGGTTGCCAATCCCAGTATCGACGAGAACGAGTTCCGCGCCAGTGACAATCAAGGGACAGGTCAGGCTGAGTTTGATGCGGTGGCGGGTATTCGCGGGTTTCTCTTTTTCCCACAATTCGCGGGGGACGATACCAAACTGCGCCCCTCCATCATCCCACCAAAAGCCAGCGTTAAGAAAATGAATCGTGATATTCCCAGCTTGCAACATGCCTGCGACTATAGCTGAGCGGCTCGTACTTCGACAAGCGTAAGATGAAAAGTGCTGACAACAAAGAGAGACAATCTGGTTCCCTTCGTTTCCCGTTTGACAACACTGTCCATCCGTGTCTACAGTTTTGAGGCCAATAGGCAGACAGAGCGATCATCACGAAGGAGGGCAGTGTCTATGAAGATCGGCGTGTCAGTGTTTTTAACGGAGCATTCTGGAAATCCAGGAGAAATCGCCCGCGAGGCAGAACACCTTGGTTTCGAGTCGATGTGGGTCGCTGAGCACATCGCTGTCCCGACGCACTATACCACGTATTACCCGCGCTCGGCTGATGGCAAAGTGCCAGAGTTTTACGCTCATCTGGTTGATCCATTTGTGGCCCTGACCGCAGCGGCGCAGACAACCAAGAGTATCCGGCTTGGCACGGCGATTTGCCTGCTGCCGCAACATGATGTGATCACTATCGCCAAAACGACCGCCACTCTCGATCTCTACTCCCAGGGGCGGTTGATCCTCGGCATCGGCGCGGGATGGTTTGCCGAGGAAGCCCAGCTCTTCGGGGTGCAATTCAATAAACGCTGGCAGCACCTGCGGGAGTCAGTCGAGGCCCTGCGAGAGCTGTGGAGTAAAGACGAAGCCAGCTACGAAGGCGAGTTCATCAAGTTCCCGCCGATCAGGATCTTTCCCAAGCCTGTACAGAAAGCTGCTCTGCCGATCTGGCTCGGCGCACATGATCCCAGGTATGCACCCAAGCGAGTCGCACGGTATGCCGACGGCTGGTTTCCCGCAAACCTGTCGCCTGAGAAATTCAAGGAGACAATACCCGAGATCAAGCGCTTGGCCAAAGACAGTGGCCGTGATCCAGGCAGCTTGGAATTCTCAGTCCTGATGATGGCGCAAGGAGAAGGACCGACTGTTGAGGTCATGAAACGATATCAAGAGGCAGGGGTCAGTCGCATGATTGTCCTGGCCTGGGCAGCCGCTTCGGGCAGCGGTGTCGAAGCCGTCAAAAGCCTCGCCCCTATCGTCGAGCGAGCGCAGAGTGTTTAAGGTCCTCTGGACGCAGCAAGAAAAAAGAAGGAATGACCGAAATTTTTGACGAGAAGGCGAGCACTGTCTCCCGGGAAGTTCAGGTTTTTTGAAGGGCTGTCTGCTGTAGCGATATTAATCGTCCATTCACGCAATGGTATCCCTAGTACGTCTCACCGAAGAACGGTGGCAACATATTGTTCGCCGACATCGCGAAATGACCGATCAACGTGGACGGACTCTGGAAACGATCGCGGAACCGGATACGATTCAGCAAGGAGACTTTGGTGAATTGCTTGGCATTCGTTTCTATCCGCAGACGCCATTGACTAGCAAATTCCTAGTGGTGGCATATAAAGAAGTCAGTTCTGAGGATGGATTTATCCTCACTGCCTATTTCACCAGTCAGCCGTCAGCCAGGAGGGTAACAGTATGGAAGCAGTAAAAATTCTCGAAAAACCAGATTCGATCACCTGGGAGTATGATGAAGACGCAGATGTCCTCTACCTCTCTATCGATGAACCTCAACCGGCTGTGGGGATAGACATCGGCGAAGGAGTTATTCTTCGCTATGATGAGACCCAGAAGACGGTGGTAGGACTCACCTTGATCGGACTGCGAGCGCGGCTGCTTAAAGGCCTACAAAGCCAAACTGCAAGCGCAGCAACGGGAGCACCCTAACATGGAATTAAAACCACTCGGCAACACTGGTGTGATGGTCCCGGAGATCGGGCTGGGTGTGTGGAGATATAGCGGCGGCGTGGAGCCCTTGCGCCGGGGCATTGAACTCGGAGCGTTTCTCATTGATACAGCAGAAATGTATGGCACCGAAGATGTGGTCGGCCAGGCAATCAAGAGCAGCCGCGACCAGGTGTTTCTTGCCACGAAGGTGTCAGGTGGTCACCTCCGGTACGATGACGTAATACGGGCGGCAGAAGCCAGTCTGCGCCGGTTGGATACAGGGTACATTGATTTGTACCAGATCCACTGGCCAAACTCGTCCATTCCGATCCAGGAAACCATGCGGGCCATGGAAGCGATGGTAGACCGAGGGCTGGTCAAATATATCGGTGTTAGCAACTTTTCCCTCGGTCAACTGCACGAGGCCCGGATGGCCATGAGCAAATACCCTATCGTTTCCAACCAGGTCTTATACAATCTGAATCGCCGGCAGATCGAGCGGGATTTATTGCCTTACTGCTTGATGAATCAGATAACAATCATCGGCTACACACCGTTGGATGATGGTCGTCTCGCAACCCGGTCATGGGGGCAGTCGAGCCGGGGGATGCAAGCGCTGGAACTGGTAGCAGGCCAAGTACAGAAGACCCTCGCTCAGGTAGCGCTAAACTGGTGTACCTCACGCCCGAACGTTATCACTATCCCCAAGTCCAACAGCCTGGTCCGCACCGAAGAGAACTGCGGCGCTTCTGGCTGGCGACTCTCCCAGGCGCAGATCCAGTTTTTAGATGCCGCCTTTGCGTAACTGCGAAACAACCCAGGGATCAACAGATGTGAGAAATCAGTAAGGAGGAAACCATGGAACACAGAGTGATCGGAACGAACTTGCCGAAGGTGGATGCTCTGGAGCGGGTGACCGGCAAGGCCGCCTTTGGTGCCGACCTGCAACTTCCCGGCATGCTGTGGGCCAAAATTGTACGGAGCCCGTATCCGCACGCCCGGATTAAGCGGATCGATACCAGTCAAGCGTTGTCCCTGCCCGGTGTGAAGGCTGTGATCACGGCCGCGGATCTGCCGCCACTAGAGAAGGGCGCGACTGCGCCACTGGTAGGCGAGATGAGTATCAATCTGACCTCCATTCGAGAGATCACCATGGCGTCAGATAAGGTCCGCTATCACGGTCAGGCGGTGGCTGCGGTGGCCGCGATCGATCCTTTTATCGCTGAAGAAGCCGCCCGGCTTGTTGAGGTTGAATATGAAGAACTGCCGGTGGTGGAAGACGTGCTTGCAGCGATGCAACCTGAGGCCCCGCTCGTGCATGAAGATCTCTGTACCGAAGAAGAGGGGAAGCACGAGAAAGCCGCACGGCCAAGTAATATCGCAACCCATATGCTGTATACCCGTGGAGACGTGGAAGCTGGCTTCCGCGAGGCCGATGTCGTGCTCGAACACACTTATCGGACCCAGATGGTTCACCAGGGCTACCTGGAGCCTCAAGCCTGCGCTGCCCGTGTGGAGGCGGATGGGAAGGTGACGGTGTGGACTTCCGCCCAAGGAATCTTCACCATTCGCACCCAACTTGTCGAACTGCTCGGCCTGCCGGCAAGCCGTATCAAGGTGGTGCCGATGGAGATCGGTGGCGGATTCGGCGGTAAAGCCCTGGCCTTTTTTGAGCCAACCGTGGTGGCGCTCGCGCAAAAAACTGGCCGGCCAGTCAAGCTGGTGATTTCTCGTGAAGAGGTCCTGCGAGCCACCGGGCCGGGAGCACCAGCGGTTATCACGGTCAAGGCCGGAGCCAAACGGGACGGAAAATTGACCGCGGTCTCCACCACCATGCGTTACGACGCCGGGGCGTTTCCTGGTTCACCGGTGGGTCGCGGCATCCTGGTTGGTCTCGCCCCGTATAAACTCGAAAATATGTGGGCAGAAGGGTTTGATGTTGTCACTAACAAGCCACGGGTACAGGCGTACCGAGCGCCCGGAGGTACCCCTGCGGCTTTCGCGGTTGAGGCGCTCATGGACGAGTTGGCCGAGGCGATCGAAATGGATCCTTTAACATTTCGTCTGCGCAACGCGGCTGAGCAAGGGGATCTGCTCCCTCTGGGGATGCCATTGAATCGGGTCGGCCTGAAAGAGATTCTCCAACAGATCCACTCTCATCCGTGCTGGACCACACCACTGCACGGTCCTCACCGTGGCCGAGGCTTGGCACTGGGATACTGGATTGGTGGCACGTTTACTTCTAGCGCCCAAGTCGCGATCAACCCCGACGCCACGGCCTCGGTATTCGTTGGTACGGTAGACCTCACTGGTACGCGCACCACGATTCTGCAGATGGTAGCGGAAGAACTACAATTGACTCCGCCAGAAATTTCTATCACCGTTGGTGATACTGACACCGCACCGTACGCGGATCTCAGCGGTGGCAGTCGCATCACCTACACGATGAGTGCTGCCGCCTACCAGGCTTGCCAGGACACCCTTGCGCAGCTCAAGGAGCGTGCCGCAGAAAAACTCAAAGTGGCACAGGAAGACATCGAGTATGCTGAGAAGCGCTTCTGGGCGAAGAGCGACCCGCAGACCGTGGTCATGCTCAAGGATATCGCCCGAGAGAGCATCGCCTGGGGAAAAGGACCGATCGTCGGCAAGGGGAGTACGACACGCATGCAGCCGGCGCATGCCTATGCGGCACACGTGGCCGATGTTGAAGTCGATCCAGAAACCGGCAAGGTCAAAATCCTCAACTACACCTGTTTCCAAGACGCCGGCTGCGCGGTAAACCCTGTGCAGGTAGAAGGACAACTGCAAGGTGGTGCAGTGCAAGGTATCGGCTGGGCGCTGACTGAAGAATATGTTTTTGAAAAAGGTATACTCAAAAATGCCAACCTTCTCGACTATCGCTGTCCCGTGGCCCTTGATTTGCCTATGATTAATACCGTTATCGTCGAGGTACCAGCGTCAGACGGCCCTTACGGAATCCGTGGAACGGGTGAGGTGCCAATTGTCCCGCCAGGTGCGGCGTTGGCAAATGCCATCTATCGCGCGACGGGAGTGCGTTTCTACGAATTGCCGATGAACCCGGAACGGGTATTCTGGGCCCTTCGAGCAAAAACACCCCCGCTGGAACCGCAATTAGCGGCAGCAGACTAGAGGGTTGCTGGGAAGCCCTCGTTCACCCTTCGACAGGCTCAGGGCGAACGGAAGAATCTTTGAGATCAGAGAGACTGCGCCGTTCAGGCTGAGCCCTTCGACTTCGCTCAGGACGGGCTTGTCGAAGCATGAACACTCCTGTTTCAGTAACCTATCAGAAGGAGGATCAAACCGTGCGTGAGTTTGACTACGCTGCTCCACACAGCCTTCAAGAAGCAATTAACGTACTCTTTCGTGCGAACGGTGAGGGTCGCCCGCTCGCCGGCGGGACGGATCTCATCGCCCAAATAAAAGAAAACCGCAAAAGCCCTCAATTGGTCGTGAATGTGAAGCAGATTCCAGAACTCAATGTGCTCTCCTATGATGAACAACAAGGCCTGCGGATTGGTGCAGCGGTGTCGTGTACCCGCATCGCAACCTTTGCGCCGGTGCGAGAGCGATATCCGGCCCTGGCCGAGGCCTGCGCGTTAGTCGGGTCGATCCAAATCCAAAACCGCGCTGCGCTGGGCGGGAACTTTTGCAACGCAGCACCGTCAGCCGATGCAGTGCCACCTGTTCTCTCGTATGGGGGAAATGTCATTATTGCTGGTCCGGATGGACGGCGAAAGCTGCTAGCAGAAGACTTCTTTGTCGGGCCAGGACAGACCGTGCTGGGAAGAGGAGAGATTCTGATGGAGATCGACATCCCCGTTCCGCCTCCCCATTCTGGCGCAGCCTACCTCCGCTTTATCCCACGTGAAGAGATGGATATCGCGGTAGCAGGAGTAGGATCGTTTGTGCAGCTTAGCACAGACCGGAAACGTGCTGAGCAGACGCGGATTACGTTGGCCGCGGTCGCGCCCACACCAATACGGGCGCGTGAGGCTGAAGAGTTCCTCACTGGCAAAACCCTGGAGCAGGCAATCCTCGTGCAAGCCGGTGAGTTAGCCGCCAGAGCAGCCAACCCGATCTCCGATGTGCGCGGCTCGGCTGCCTATCGTATCGAATTAGTCAAGGTATTGACCCGCAGAACCCTGCAAAAGGCGCTGGAGAGAATATCATGAAACGTGAGATCGATGTCAAAGTGAATGGGGAAACGTACAGTATCGTCGTCGACACACGCGAAACGTTATTGGACGCGTTGCGCTACCGACTCGGGTTCATGGGACCCAAGGAAGGGTGTGGCAACGGCAACTGCGGGAGTTGCACGGTGGTTCTCGACGGGATGACCGTGGACTCCTGCCTCGTCTTTGCAGTTGAAGCAGACGGAGCTGAGGTCACTTCGGTAGAAGGGGTTGCGGTCGATGGCAAGCTTCATCCCGTACAACAGGCGTTCATCGAGCATGGCGCGCTGCAGTGTGGCTTTTGTACCGCGGGCTTTATTATGTCGGCCAAGGCGCTGTTGGAACGAACCCCTAATCCTACTGAACAAGAGATCCGTCTCGCCCTGTCCGGTAACCTGTGTCGCTGCACCGGGTACGACAAGATCGTACGTGCGGTGATGGCAGCGTCGCAGGAACTCTCGAAGGTGGCCTAGGCGCTCTCAACCAGAGACTCACCGAGAGACACGTTCCTGGTGCAACAGGCAGGGATAACCAGGTACAGCGGATTTTTTGGGAGGAACGAAACCTCCTGAATCAGGAGAGCAGACATGGCGATGACAACCGTTACGCACTATTTTGACTACAAAAGTCCCTATGCCTACCTTGCGCAAGAGGAAACCTACCGTCTGCAAGACGATTTCGACGCGCAGGTTGACTGGTTGCCTTATACCCTTGATATCCCCAGTTACCTTGGCTCAGCGGAGGTCGATGAGGCGGGGCGCGTGCTCCACGAGGCGCGGAACGCGCACCAGTGGCGGCGGGTGAAGTACAGTTACATGGATTGTCGCCGCGAGGCCAACCGACGTGGCGTGATCCTCAAGGGGCCTCGCAAGATCTTCGATTCCTCTCTCGCACACATCGGCATGCTTTACGCCAAACGCCAGGGTCATTTTCGCCCGTATCACGATGTGGTCTACCAGCGTTTCTGGAGGCGGGAACTCAATATCGAAGATCCCCAGAGTATTCAGCACGTATTGGAGGAGGTAGGAATCGATGCGTCCGGATTCCCTGACTATGTGTCTGGTGAAGGTCGGCAAGAACACGACCGAATTCGGACGGAAGCAGAGGAACTGGGCGTGTTTGGCGTGCCCAGCTATGTCGTTAATGGCGAACTCTTCTGGGGAGCGGAGCGTATTGTTCGCGTGTGTGAACGGCTGACCCCCAAGAATCGCTAGGCAGGAAGAAAGCGAGGCGCCTCATCTGTTGATGAAAGGACAAACATGCTAAACGAAGGCGTCAGCACGTGAGTGACAACGCGCGCGGTTTGCGTTGCGCCTTAAGAAGGAGGAATGTATGGCAACCAATCATGCAGCTGAAACTGCACGTATTCATGCTCATCTGCATCATCCGGTAATCGATTCGGACGGCCATTGGATCGAGTTCGAGCCCGCCGCTCTGGACTATCTACAGCAGGTCGGAGGCGAGCGACTTGTCGAGCGCTATCAGAAAGTAGCGAACCAGTTCGGCAACAAGAAGTGGAGACAAATGTCACTTGCAGAGCGTCGGGAGCGTCGCATGCTCCAGCCAGCCTGGTGGGGAGTCCCGACGAAAAACACGCGCGATCGCGCGACCGCGATGCTGCCCAAGCTCCTCTATGAGCGGATGGGCGAATTGGGCTTAGATTTCGCCGTGCTGTATCCGACCAGCGGTGCACTCTTCGCTCCCTTCCTGCGAGATGAGGAAGTGCGGCGGGCCGCCTGTCGTGCGTTTAACATGTACACTGCCGATCAGTTCTGTGGCCTTGGCGACCGGCTGGTACCAGCCGCAGTGATCCCCATGCACACACCGCAGGAAGCAGTTGAAGAGCTGGAGTTCGCAGTCAAAACCTTGGGATTTAAGGCGGCTATGCTCGCGAGTTTGCAACGTCGCCCGGTTTCCACCGTTGCGAAATCGCATCCTGACGCAAGCCGTTATGCGATCTGGTACGATACGTTGGGATTAGATAGCGAACACGATTACGATCCAGTCTGGACCAAATGCCTGGAACTGGGTATTCCGCCCACCTTCCATTCCGCTTCCTCAGGAATAGGATTGCGGACTTCGATTTCCAATTTCGTGTACAATCATATTGGCCACTTCGGCCAGGCTGGCGAGGCGGTCTGTAAAGCCTTATTCATGGGTGGTGTCACTCGGCGTTTTCCTCAACTGAAATTCGCTTTTCTGGAAGGTGGTGTGGGCTGGGCGTGCAGTCTCTACAGTGATCTCATCGGCCACTGGAAGAAGCGGAATCCAGAGGCGTTAGAGGCGGTCAATCCTGCGAATCTCAACCGTGAGCTACTGGTTGACCTGGTGCAACGCTACGGTTCCCCATCATATGTCGATAAGCTAGAGAAACTGCCATCCGCAGTAGGTCAAGGGTTACCGACAGACAAGGCAGAGCGGTTGGATGACTTTGTCCGCTGTGAGATCGAACGGCCGGAAGATATCCGCGATCTGTTCGTGCCTAATTTTTACTTCGGCTGTGAAGCTGATGATCCGATCAATGCGTGGGCTTGTAATCGCCGGGTCAATCCCTTCGGTGCCAAGCTGCATACGCTTTTCGGTTCAGACATTGGCCACTTTGACGTTCCCGACATGACCGAGGTACTGGTTGAGGCATACGAAGGGGTAGAAAACGGCATCATGACCGAGGAAGATTTCCGCGATTTTGTCTTCGCCAACCCGGTCCGCTTCTGGGCAGGTGTCAACCCCAATTTCTTCACCGGCACAGCGGTGGAATCACAGGTGCAAAAGTTCCTGGCCGAGAGCAACCACCCTGCTCACGCCGCAGCCGCTCTCTCGTGAGCAGGTCTACAGAAGGGGCAGCTCCGCACGGCTGCCTCGCTTCTTTTTGGACAGACTTCCTCAGCCTCTTTACTGCGCTCGGCGCTATGTTCCTCTCGCCTGCGCTTGCCGTGTGGTCTTGCTTTCGCTATGTCATCGTGCATGACGCCTTCTGGGCAGGCAAAAGATTGAGTGAGGCCAAATATGAAACTCTCTGGAGACTTGCCTGATACGGTTGCGCTTGTCCACCTTGACCAAACGTATCTCAAGGAAGCTCTGGTGGCGACCCTCTACCATCCTATCGAGCACAATTGGATTTTCTGTCAGTTTCCTGCTTCCTTTCAGCAATTTTACCGCACCACCGGCGCCGCCAGAGAACCAGTGATCACCGCTCGACGTTCACCAGGAGCAGTGGGAGATGCTGGCAGGAGAGCAAGAAGGGTTTTCAGAGCTGGGGATGGTGAACCAGTCATCTTGGTCGTCAGACGCAAATCGAGCCCGCTCCGTTCCAGAGGGGTACGCAGTATCATGGTTCCTTGTAAGCTGGCCTCAACACCGTCTGCGCTCAGGGTGAATTCAGATACCTCTACTCGCCCATCAGCAATAGTCGCTCGCCAGCGTGCCTGCAGCGCTCGCAAAGCGGGGACCGGCACCGTGGCAATGGTCCCCGCGCCGAGTAGACCATCGGTGAGCGTCACACGGAGAGATCCGTGGATCGATTGCAGAGCCGCAAGATTTCCCTGCAGTTCACCGTCGGCGTTCACCCTGCCCGTCACACGTCCCTGATCCCAAGGGGCAGGAAAGGGCCAGCGATCAAGCGAGAGCTGCTGTAAGACAAACTGGGTGCCGAATCTTTCGGATTCGTGTTGCACGGTCCCACTGAAGGTTCCACCATACAGGACAGCACGAAAGGCCAGGGGAAAAGGCTGTCCTTGGAACAGACCAATCAGCGAAGGAGAGAGTGTAAGACGGGAGACCTGGAGCATGGAAACCCCTGGGACCAGGCTTTCAACCGTTATGCCGCTGAACTCGCATCCTCCCCACCAGGTCAGAGCTCCTGCTCCGTAGCGCAGCCGGATGGCTGACTCCTGCGTCAGAGACGCGACGAACCGTCGGAGCAGGAGGTCGGAGGGGAACGTCAGCAAGAGAAAGAGGAAAAAACAGACAAGCGTATACAGGAGCCAACTGTTCCGCGTAGACAGCTGAGGCAGGCGGCTCGGCAGCTTTTTTGTGAAGGCCCACAGTGCCGACCACATCGAGGGCAAGGGCCGCAGACTAGCGAGGGTTGAGCGCCACATGGGTAAGTGCAACATCAAAGGAATACGGATCCTTATAGGCTTTTTTCATCGATACCTGCACCGTGCGGAGCGCGATACCAGCAGATTCGATCTTGTAGAGGAGTTCGACGAACTCGCGGAGCGACACCCCTTTGAGCCGGAGTTCGATAGTTTCTTGATGCATCCCATTGCGTGTCTCGCGTCCAGCGGGATTGATCGCAACAACTTTCTCTCGGCCAACCGTACCAGTCGCCAATCCCTCAAGAAAAGCAAAAGGCGAGGCGCTCGTCTCGCTCAGCAATCGGGTTCTTTCCACCTCGCGCCGTAAGGTCTGGTAGGTCTGATGTAACGCGACCATCTCTTCAAGTTCACGCTCTTTTGCCGCCACGCGGGCATGTAATTGGGTATGCAGTTCCCATAACGGATCAATGACCAGCACATAGAGGAGCAGTCCACCAAGGACTAGACCTGCCACACCGATAAATTGCCGTTCCCGTAGAGAGAGTCGTCCCAAGAGTGCGGAGACCGCTTGCAGATCAACCCAAGACGGCATCGTCAGTTGCGGCAGACGAACTCGTATGGCCTGCAGATCAAAACGCAATGGGAGTTTCCTCACACCCTGCACTCCTCGTTATTGGTTTTCTTGAGCAAAAAACAGGTGTAATCCAAACGATACTTTTTTCCCACCTGCCACAGTTTTCACGTCCTTGAGTTGCACTTCACGAAACAGACCAAGAGTCGCTGTCGTCGTCTTGATAGTCTCGGCAGTATCAAAAGAGTCGGTTATTCCTCGCAGTCGGACAGCATTCCCATCGAGCGTCCACTCGTCCAAATCCAACGTCACCCGTTCAGGCAAGGCGATGCTGAGTTGTCGCAGGATTTCGAGGGGCGAAGTCATCACCGCCCCACCAAGGAGCCGATGCTGTTGCTGTAGGGTGTTCACCGCATCTTGCAATTGCGCCTTTTCGTTGACGATGGTGTGGACCTCAGGCAACGTTGTCGTGAACACCCGGCGCACCTCCTGACGTACCATCTGGTAGCGAGTCTGCAGGCGATAGAGTTCTAATGTCATAGTGAGTGCAGCGGCTGCAACAACACCGGCAGCGACCCAACCAAGGCGGGAGAACTCTCGCTGCGTCACTGCACGATGTCCCTGTTGGGCGAATTCCCCACGTCGCAGATTCACGGCTGGAACTGCCAACCCTAACGCCTCGCGCAGTCCCAGTCCCAAACACACCGCAAACTCTGCCTGTTGCTTGCGATACGCCCGAGGAATGTGTGGCAACACAAGCTGCTGAATAGGGCGAACTTCAACGGTCAAAGCGCGCGCTAATGCATCTTGTAATCGCGGGAAGTATGCCCCGCCACCGGCCAAAAAGAAGTGCGCTGGCAGAGTGGTTTCTCCCTCACTCAGCGCCAGCAGGGTCCAACGGAGTTCCTGCACAAATGCCTCAAACCCACCCTCCCGACTCAAGCCGACACTGAGAGTGCGCAGGCCGCTCAGCACTCCATCTTGCAGTAGGAGCACGGCAGTCCGTTGCTCACCGATATCAAGGAGTGCGGTCGTCCCATCCTGTTCGACACCACTCAGGTTCAGCAGCGCGAGCGGCGCAAGGCTGGTGAGTCCAACAACTGTAGGATCAAGCCCAGCGGCAGCAAGAAGGTCGAGGTGCTCAGCCAGGGTGCGCTTCGGTATGGCTACGGCAAGAACAGTCACGCCCGCTGCCGTGCGTCCCACCACCTGAAAGTCCACCAGCACTTCCTCTAGTGCCAGGGGAATCTGGCTTTCCAGCTCGAAAGGAACCGTTTGGTTCAGTTGGCGGGTGCGCGCGAAAGGGAGCGAGAGCAATCGGTGGAGCATCATCTCTCCTGGCACACAGGAAAGCACGGTAACACCATTCTGGCTGTGTACGCCACACAATTCCTTGACCTGATCTGCAAGAGACCGGGCAGGGTCGCGTCGCAGACGCAGGTATGCCAGCACCCGACAGTCCTTGAGGGTACGCTCAAGGAGCACTGCCTTGAGCGTATGGGAGCCAAGATCGAGAGCGAGAATGCGCCGTGCCATTGTCGCGTTCCTCAAGCTGAGCCGCTCTGAGGCATCACCGCTCTGGTCGGATGCCAGAAAATCGGTGTAACGGTTGCTGCCCGACGGTGTACAGTCACCGCCAGGGCCTGGCTCACTGGCACAACCATCGCTGCAGCACGGATAGAGAAATATTCGCTACCGACAGTAATGAGCCGGAAGGTCTCCAGAGGAGTGCGCGGATCGATCCCTAAGCGCTCACGGAGTTCGTTGGGCCCTCGTACAGGTGAGGCGACCCGCTCACTGAAGAATCGCTCCAAGGCTTCCGGGTCAACGCGGGGGAACAACGCGACAAGGATGTCGAGCGGAGCAGTATTGACATTAATTTTCGTGGTGCGGCTGGGTAAGACGGTGACGACAGGATCGAGGGCAGCGCAGACGGCAGGAGTAAAATCTTTCACTCGGCTAAGTTCACCAAGAGTGAGGAACGGACCGTTTCCGGGGGTATACGGTGGCGTGAAACTCAGATAGTCATTTTTTTCGGCCCCACGAGGTTCAGGGAAGTCGTCACTATCAAGCCAGTCAAGCAACGGATCAAGCAAGTCAACAGCGACACCACGGAGTTGCAGCACGCGCTCGGCAACCTCTCGCCAGGGCCCATTGATCGTCCCGTTCGCGTTGCGCAAGGCATTCAGATTCAGTTTTCCCTGTTCGTCGGTGATCTGTGCCACTACCACTCCCTGCCCGGCTGGCAGGGGTGGTACAGTGCGGGCCCAATCCTCGCCTAACGCATCAACGCCGGAGGACGTGTCCATATCTCTCTGCAGTACCAGGATAGCCAGGTTCACCCCAGAATGGGCTAAATAGGAGGCTTGCAAGGTTTTCAGGCTGTTCTGTGCGAGCGAAAGATCGACTTGGGTCGAGTAGGCGAATTCGATCACCACGACAGTGAGGAGCGTGATAGCAAGAAGAACGGTCACCAGCGCCGTCCCACGTTGTTGGGTCAGGAGCGTTCTCATGAAACACCAAAGCGCCGCGATCCTGCGAGCGGGAGAGTGACAACGGTAGAAAATACGGCAACCCCGGCATCGGGGCTATGGAGATAGAGCGTGACTTCGACTGCCTGCGGAAGTATTCCCTGAGTTTTGTCTTTTCCCCACTCTTCAAGCCAATTTTGACCGTCAAAGAAGCGAAAACGTAGCCCTCGCAGGTGCGAGAGGAGCACCGCGACCTCACCACTTGCATCTTGGTCCGCATGAACATCAATCTGCACCCTGCGCACGAGCTGATGTTGAATCGGCACTCGTGGATCAGGCATCAGCGCATAACCGATCTGACAGAGGTCGCCCTCAGACCCTCTGCTGGTCAGCAACGTATGCGCAGCAGACACAAAAGAGAGAGAGTCCTGAGGAAACTCCCCCTCACGGCGAGTTTCCCCGGAAAAGCTAAGACTGCCGGTCAGTGGGAAACTCGCTTGCAAGTCTTCGCCAATGCGCCACAGGGCAATACGGGCGGCGCGGACACCGGCCATACGCTCCTCTACCAGGCGTTTGCTCACCAGGGTGCGGGAAAATACCCCATACAGAGCTGTCACTACGAGGCCCAGGATCGCGCAGGCAACCATGATCTCAAGCAGGGTAAATCCCTGCCGGTCCTGCAACCATCCCTGCCTTAAGAGTTGGGAGTACCTTACTTCACACACATCCCCCCGCGCTCCGCGCTTCCCCCCTTTGCCAAAGGGGGAACAGGGGGGATTTACGCGCACAGCACCCACCGTAAGGTGTACGAATTTCCTGTGGTCTGATTGCGATTCCGCATTCCGCATTCTGCATTCTGCATTCATGCTCAACCCTCATTCCTCAATCCCGATGAAACGGCAGGAACAAGGTCAACTCACACACCTCGTCCTCTCGCTCTCCCCACGACACGCCAACCCGGACCTCCCAGAGACCTTCGAGGGGAGTGGCCCGCACGGCTCGATACCAGCGAAACTCTGGATACCGTCCGGGATGAAGGTCAGCAAAGTCTCCTGCCCCCAGCTGGGTGGCATCTATGCCCTCGAGTTGGGTGCGACTGAGCATCTCTTGCACCAACAGGGTGGCTGTAGTCAACCGTTGGGCCTGAGCAGTCAAGAGCAGGCTGCGATTATAGAGCCCGAGCAAGCCGACCAGTGCGACACTCAGCACTGCCATGGCCACCAGAACCTCCAGCAGGGTGAAACCGGTAGGGGCTATGTGCCTGGCATACCAAGCCCTGGGTTCTGAAAGGTCCCGTTTTGCTCCTCTCCCTTGATGGGAGAGGATACAGGAGAGGGTGAGCGATGCAGACACCCCCTCTCTCTGGCTCTCTCCCACACCGGGGAGAGAGGACCTGAAGGCACCCGCTGTGGTATGATCATTCCACATCTTGGCATACCATCCATATTTGGCATACCATCAATATAAGGAGGGGGAAAAGGCAGGCTCCGAGCTTT
>CAZCWX010000668.1:0-4338 GCA_964502465.1 uncultured Enterobacteriaceae bacterium
GCGGCGCGGGTGCTCGCTTGATCCCCGGCAGCTTCCAGCGCGCTTCTGTGCCCAGCACTGACGCCGCCTTCAACTGGGAGTGCGCCAAATTCTCCCGACGGCCATACCAGGGTCAGAATCTGACCGCTCTGATGTCCACACATCGCCACCGCGCCCATCCCATAGGCCTTGCGTAACACAACCGAGATTTTCGGCACGGTCACAAAGGCCATCGCATAGGCAATGCGCAGGCCTCGCCGGAGAGTACCGTCACGTTCCGACACCTTACCGGTCATAAACCCAGGGACATCGGCCAAAAAGATCAACGGAATATGGAACGCATCGCACAACTGAATGAAATGGGTCATTTTATCTGCGGACGGACCGTCAATAATCCCAGCGAGATGGAGAGGTTGGTTGGCAACGACACCGACGACTTCCCCATCCATCCGCGCCAAACAGGTGATCACAGATTTGCCGTACTGCGGCTTGATCTCAAAAACCGAGTCACGGTCAACCAGGTGATGGATCACCCGTTGCATGTCGTACGGTCGCTTGCGGTTACGCGGCACAATCGACAGCAACTCGTCATCTCGCCGTTCAGGGTCGTCCCCTGTCTCAATTTGCGGGGGCAAGGCATAGACATTGGTCGGAAAGTAGCCCAGGTAACGGCGGATCATGCGTAAACAGTCGTCATCATCCTCAGCTTCATTATCGGCGACGCCGCTCAGATAGCAGTGGATCGATGAGCCCCCCAATTCTTCCTTTGAGACCTTCTCGCCAATGGCTGCCTCCACGATCGGCGGCCCGCCAGCTGCCAGCATGCTGGTGCCTTTGACCATAACCACAAAATCTGCGAGCGGAGCCATCAGCGCCGGGTCCCCAGCACAAGGACCCATGGCTGCCACGATTTGCGGAACAACGCCAGACAGATGTGACATCATGGTGAAATGGCGACCACCGACCCACCCGCCACGCACCCATTCGTTCGCCCGTGCCCCTGAGCCATCGAGCAGCCAAATGATTGGCACTTTGGTTTGGTGAGCGAGTTCCAGCACGCGTTCCCGCTTGATAATACCGGTCATGCCGACCGACCCACCCATCACCGTAAAGTCTTCCGCCCCAACGAGTACCTCGCGGCCATCAACCCGGCCGTAGCCCATAATAACGCCATCCGCAGCAGTGTAGATCCCTTGCATCTCTGGCCGTTGGCTTTGATGGGTTGCCAGCATACCCAGTTCCGTATACGAGTCTTTATCGAGCAACAACGCAATCCGTTCACGGGCAGTGAGCTTCCCTTGGGCGTGCTGGCGAGTGACCTTAGCCGCTCCGCCCATTTCCAGCGCCTTTCCTCGGCGGTTCCGTATTTCATCGATTTCCGGTTGCCAGGTCATACAATCGCCTCCTTTTCTTGCAAGCTCTGGCTCTGCGAAGCTTTTGAGCCATTGAGATCTTTTCCCCGTTTCCTGTTTATGAAAGTGGCGCTACCATAACCGTTTTCTCGTAAAGCTGGCAAGCCCAAAATGATAGCGCCTCTCGCATTTACGGACACACCCTGAGAGTGTGTCTGCAAACTCACAGTACCAAGTCATTGCGAGCGGAGCGAAGCAATCTTTGGCTGAAACAGAGATTGCTTCGTCGCCTGCGGCTCCTCGTAATGACCCTTGCCGTGCGGTTTTCAGATACGCTTTTAGGCAATAACAGCTGCAACGTTCTTTCACACCGCCGAGACGATCGCTCTCTGGCGGAGCCTTCATATTCCTGGCGAATTTGGTAGAGTGCAGCTTTCCATTTCCGAACGCTGACGCAAGGAGACCTGCTATGTCCATCACCGAACACACGACCAAGACAGAGCGACATACAACCTTTTATCTGGCGGCGGGACCAGAAGACGGACCACTGATAATCTGCGTGCATGGCTGGCCGGAATTGTCTATGAGCTGGCGTCATCAACTTCCCGCCCTTGCGGCCCTGGGGTTTCGCGCCATTGCACCAGACATGCGTGGTTATGGGCGTTCCTCTGTCTATAATCGGCACGGTGATTATGCCCAGGAGCACATCGTCCGTGACATGCTGGATCTCTTGGACTCTTTGGGCCGAGAGAAGGCCGTGTGGGTGGGCCATGATTGGGGGAGCCCAGTAGTATGGAATCTCGCCAGTCATCATCCTGACCGCTGTCATGCCGTCGCCAATTTGTGCGTGCCCTACTACACCATCGAACGCGGCCTGGACCACACGCTGACCTTGGTGGATCGGGATCTCTATCCGGCCAATGAGTTCCCCGCCGGCCAGTGGGACTATATGCGCTATTACGAGGAAAGTTTTGCTGAGGCGATCGCGCCCATGGATGCCAACGTCTACACATTCGTGAAATTGTTATTTCGCAAGGGGAATCCCGAAGGAGAGGGGAAGCGAGCGTTCACCGCAACGGCTCGTCGCCATCACGGGATGCTGGGCGGAAGCGAGATTCCCGACCTCCCGCGCGACAACGACGTGGTGACTGAAGAAGACCTGAGCATCTATGTCTCCGCCTTAGAGCGAAACGGATTTTATGGACCATCCTCCTGGTATATGAATCATCTCGCAAACGCGGAGTACGCCAAGACAGCCAAGAATAACGGCTATCTTGACATGCCTGTCTTATTCCTCAACGCGCAGTATGACTACGTGTGCGAATGCACCCATTCACGGCTGGCTGAGCCCATGCGCACCTACTGCCGCAATTTCGCCGAAGTGACGATCCGCTCAGGTCATTGGATGGCGCAGGAGAAGCCGGTCGAGGTGAGTGCGGCGTTGGTGAAATGGCTGGCGACGGCGGTGCCTGGCGTGTGGCCACAGCCGAAGTGAGAAGAGGATAGGGGTAGGATTCCCTCTTTTCAGAAAAAGCAGCGGCACTGCTTGACAAACCATAGGCTATTATTATATTTAACCTCTTAGTTATTTAATCGATTGGATAATAAAACATGTCATCTGATCACCTCAGCACCACCTTCGCGGCTCTCGCCGATCCCACCCGGCGCACGATCCTGGCGCGCCTCATCTTGGGCGCGGCCTCGGTCACGGAGCTGGCCGAGCCCTTCGCCATGAGCCTGCCCGCTGTCTCCAAACACCTCAAGGTACTGGAGCATGCCGGTCTCATCGCACGCAGTCGTGAGGCGCAGTGGCGGCCCTGCCGGCTCGAGGCAGGACCACTTAAAGATGCTGCTAACTGGCTAGAGCACTATCGGCGTTTCTGGGAGCAGAGCTTGGATCGCTTGGAGGCGTATCTGCCCGAGCTGCAAAGAAAGGAGAAGACACATGGCCGCAAGAAATAGCATCGCCGCGGAATCGGCGGAACGGGAGCTCGTCATTACACGCATCTTCGATGCGCCGCGCAGCCTCGTCTTCAAGGCCTGGACCGACCCCGAGCACCTGGTGCATTGGTGGGGCCCACGAGGCTTCACGAGCACCATTCTTGCCAACGACGTTCGATCGGGAGGTGCTTACCGCTTCCACATGCGCGGTCCCGAAGGTGACGACCATTGGTCGCAGGGCATTTATCGCGAAGTCGTGGAGCCAGAGCGGATCGTCATGGCGGGAGCATGGGCCGATGTGCACGGCAAACCCACCAGCCCCGAAACGCTGCTGACGGTGACTTTTGAGGAACACGATGGGAAAACGAAGCTGACCTTGCACCAGGCGGTCTTCGAGTCGGTCACGGCGCGCGATGCGCATCAGAGCGGCTGGACCAGCTCGCTGGATCGTCTCGCCGAATACCTGGTGAACGCCTGAGACAAGCAACTCAACTCATCTTGAAAGGAGATCACATCATGCAATACAACCGCATCGTATCCCGAGACGAATGGCTTGCTGCCCGCCAGGCCCATCTGGTGAGGGAAAAGGAGTTCACCCGGCTGCGCGATCAATTGAGCGCCGAGCGACGTGAGCTGCCCTGGGTCAAAGTCGAAAAATCCTATGTGTTTGACGGGCCGAATGGAAAAGAAACGCTCGCTGACCTCTTCGACGGACGCAGCCAATTGATCGTCTATCATTTTATGCTCGGTCCGGAGTGGGAGGAAGGTTGCAAGAGTTGCTCATTTTTAGCCGATCATATCGACGGCAGCATCGTTCACCTCGCGCACCGCGACGTGACGTTGGTCGTCGTCTCACGCGCGCCCTTGACCAAAATAGAAGCGTACAAGCAACGCATGGGCTGGCGGTTCAAGTGGGTGTCGTCCTACGGCAGCGACTTGAACAGTGACTACCACGTGTCGTTCACCAAGGAGGACCTTGCGAAGGGCAAGATGTCCTACAACTACCAAGTGCGCGAATCCCAAAGTGAGGGCGAAGCCCCTGGCGCCAGCGTGTTCTACAAGGACG
>CAZCWX010000669.1:0-13890 GCA_964502465.1 uncultured Enterobacteriaceae bacterium
GTGCCTGAGGCTTCTTTGCCAGCCGTTGAAATTTGTTCACTCAGATTAGCGGCGGGAATAATTTTTTCCGCCAGAGAGACGCGATAATCAGGAATGAACACCACTTTGATGTGTCCCTGCACCCGTGGATCGGTATTGATCACCCGTCCGGCGCTGGAAGCGCACGGTCTTGGTGTGGCCACAATCGACGATCACGATCTGTCGCTGCGCAAAATCGAGTCGCGCGTAACACAGGGTGGCAAAGACGCCAAGGCTAATAAACAGCGTGGTCACTTCGTTATGGACTAGCGTGACAATCTCTTCAGGTTCAGGAAGAGCACCAGGCGCTGATACCGCAAGCAGGCGACTGAGTGCGCGGAGGAGGGAACTCTTCATCGCCGCTCCCAACAGGGCTGCCGGGACCCCTTTGCCCATCACGTCTCCAACGACGACATCGAGGCAGTGTGCATGGTGTTGGAAAAAGTCGTAGAAATCTCCATCAATATGTTGGGAAGGAATGGTGAGGGCAGCAACCCGTGCCCCCGCAACGTCACACGGGAGCTGGCCGAGCAGCAGCAGCTGTTGAATCCTCGCGCCGATTTCGACTTCCCGTTGGTGCGCCTGCGCCAACTCCTCCAACGAGGCTAGCAGTGCCGCTTGCAGGTCCAAAATGCGTTGGCCTGCACGGAGACGGACGTGCAGTTCATGGGGGTCAAAAGGCTTGATGAGATAGTCATCTGCGCCAGCCGCGAGACCGGCGATGAGATCCTCTTTCTGATCCTTCGAGGTCAACAAAATGAGGTATAGGTACGGAGCATGGTCCCGCTGACGGATTTTGCGGCAGATGTCCACCCCATGCATGCCCGGCATGAGCCAATCGAGGATAGCCAGCTTGGGGGCGTCAGCGCTGTGCAGGACCTGCCAGGCCTCGGCACCATCGCAGGCAACGACCACGTCATGCCCAGCCCTGACCAGGGTAGCGTGCAGCAATCGGCGCGGAATAGCGTCATCGTCAGCAATCAGGATTCTCACGTCACCGGCTCCCCCCTAAAGACCGCCAACGCATGGATAAGGCGAGCAATCTCCCTTTCCAACTCAGCGTAGGCAAGTTCAGCGCGAGCCAAATCCCCGTCACGACCCACCACTTCTAGTTTGCACGCGGCCTCGCGGGCAGCCTGCGCACCAAAGCTGCTGACCGTGCCTTTCAAGGAATGCGCAGCCTGCTCGAGCGCTTTGCTATCACTATGGGCAATCGACTCGCGCATGGCAGACAGCAACTCGGGCGTCTCCTCGCAGAATAATCCCGCCACTTCCTATAATAACTCTCGGTCTCCCTCGACTCGTGCTAAGGCCGCCTGTTGGTCAAATACTGCAGCGGGCGGCTCCGCTTCACTCGCCACCCCTTGTATCGGCGCGAAAGCAGGAATCAGACTCTGAATCACCTCGAACAGTTGGAGCGCTTGGACTGGCTTAGAGAGGTAGGCATCCATCCCTGCCGCTAGACAGCGTTCACAGTCACCTTTCATCGCGTGGGCCGTGAGTGCGACAATAGGAATGTGAGGCAAGGATGAAGTGTGAAGTGTGAAGTGTGAGTTTCACGCTCCTCGTTCACCGTTTCACGTTCCGTGTTTGCTGCAGCTTCTCTTGCCCTGATGGCTTTCGTCGCCTCGAAGCCGTCCATTTCTGGCATTTGTATGTCCATCAATACGAGATCAACCGTTTCTCTTGCCAATACCGCCAGTGCCTCTTTGCCGTTATTCACTACCACGACTGAGCATCCCCACTTTTCCAGCAGCAAAACCGTCAAACGCTGATTGACCGCGTTATCCTCTGCGAGCAGGATACGCAAAGCGCGGCGGCTCCTGAGCAGAGAAGGCTGTGGTACAGGGGACAAGGCACAGGGTCCAGCAGATGCAGGATGCAGGACCGTGACAAGAGCATTCAGCAAATCTGACTGTTTGATCGGCTTGGTCAGATAAGAGGAGATGCCTAACTCTCGACAGCGGGCAGCATCTTTCGGTTGACTGCCCGACGACAGCATCATAATCGTCGCTTTCGCCAGGGCTGGACTCTGCTTGATCCGCTCAGCCACAGTAAAGCCATCCATGTGAGGCATGTAAGCGTCAAGCAATACCAATGGGAAAGGGACCCCGGCTTCCGCGGCTTGATGCAGTGCCACCAGTGCTGCCTGTCCGCTGTTGACCAGGGTAGGCTTTATCCCCCAACTCGTTAACTGCTCTTCCAGGATGCGTCGGTTTGTCGCATTGTCGTCTACCACTAATACCGGCAGACCTTGCAGGCTGTCCCGCTCGATCGGCGGCTGTGGTGAGATATCCCCTGGGAGACCAAAGCGTGCGGTGAAGTGGAAGGTGCTGCCCGTGCCGACTTCGCTGTCCACGCCGATGCTGCCGCCCATCAGGGCAACCAATTGCGATGAGATCGCCAAACCCAGCCCCGTCCCGCCAAATTGACGTGTGGTGGAACTATCGGCTTGCGTGAAGGGGCTGAAAATGAGTTGCTGCTTTTCGGGTGGGATGCCGATACCGGTGTCGGTCACAGTAAAGTGCAGGAGGCAAGTCTGGAGGTTCGGAGTCTGGGGTTCGGGGTTTGCGGGCTGGGAGCTTGAGGCTTGAGACTTGGGACTTGAGGGCTCTGCCCATCTTGGTCGTCCGCAATGTTGACCTCAACGACCACCTCACCCTGTGCAGTGAACTTGATGGCGTTACCGATGAGGTTCACAAGGATCTGACGGAGACGCCCCGGATCGCCGATCAACGTGTCTGGCACAGCCATAGGGAGGTGGCAGGCCAGTTCCAGCCCCTTCTTATGTGCCCGTATGGCAAGTGTTCTCAACGTTCCTGCCAGGTCATCACGCAAGCTGAAGGCAAGAGGGTTCAGGTCTAATCGCCCTGCTTCAATCTTGGAAAAATCGAGGATGTCGTTCAGCAACTCCAATAGGGAATTGGCCGAGTCCTGTACGATAGTCAGGTATTCATGCTGTTCAGGCGTGAGATCTGTATCGAGGGCGAGTTCGGTCATGCCGATAATCCCATTCATAGGGGTACGCAATTCATGACTCATGTTGGCCAGGAATTCGTTCTTGGCACGAGCGGCAGCTTCGGCACTCGCTTTGGCTTTTTGCAACTCCTCCTCTGCGCGCTTGCGCTTGGTGATGTCTTCCACGGTCCCTTCGTAGTAGAGGAGCGTCCCACTGGCGTCGCGAACCGCACGCGCAGTCTCGGTAATCCAGATCACCTGACCATCTCTGAGACTCAAACCCTGACACCGTGCTGTGTTCGTGCAATAGGCGAACGAACTCGGCGCGCCGGGAGGCGTCACAGTATGAGGGTAACCTGCTCCACCTCCCTGGATGCCCGCCGGAGCCTGTCCTGAGCAGAGACGAAGGGCGGGCATGACGGCATTCCTCCGAAAAAAGGGACAGTAGGTCGGAGAATGTCATTGCGAGGAGCGTCAACGATGAAGCAATCTCTGTCGGATAATGAGATTGCTTCGCTGCGCTCGCAATGACAAGCCGCAGCGCTTCTTCTCTTTTCATGCTCAAGGGTGTGCCACCGACGAATGACCATTCCCGCGAAAGCGGGAATCCAGTGTCGAGCACAAATCCTAGACATGAGCCGTTTTTTCTTGGCTGCGTAGTGACTACTGCTGACCACGCAGCAATCTGCCCTGGATTGTGCTCCCTTTGTGGGCACCTCTCTCGTTTCCCCTCTTTTCTGTGTCAGCACCCGGAGGAAAAATTCGCCTGCAGACGCTGCTCTTGCGCAGCACAGGGCTTTTCCTCAGCAGTAGGCACCAACTTTGCTCGAAGAACGGACTCCGCCAAAAGAGGGACAGAGTCTGTGATACAGAAAAAAAGAAAAGAACAGCAAAAAAAGAATCGCGCACCTTCCTTCCAACAAGCACTCTCGCGTCGCCAATTTCTGCAAGCCTCGGGGGTAACGGTGCTTCTCGCAGGCTTGCCAGCCAACTGGGCCGGTAGGGTTTTCGCATCAAACGCACCGGAAAAAGCACGCCTGACAATTGGCATTATTCCGCTCACCGACTGTGCGCAGATTGTTGTTGCGTACGAAAAAGGCTTCTTCAAAGAAGAGGGGATCGAGGTAACGGTCTCGAAAGAAATCAGCTGGGCAGCGATTCGCGACAAGGTTGCCTACGGCGATCTCGACGCGGCACACATGCTTGCGCCTATGCCTCTTGCCGCTACGCTGGGAGTCGGAGCGATCAAAAAAGAGACGGTCACCGCTATCGGCATGGACTTGAACGGGAATGGTATTACTGTCTCCAACGCGGTGTGGCAGGCGATGCAAGAGATCGATCCGCAAAGCTGTGCCATGAAACCCACACCGGCTACAGCGCTCAAAAAACTCATAGAGCGTGACCGGGGCAAACGGTTGTACAAATTCGCCATGGTCTTTCCTGTCGCGACGCACAATTACGAAATCCGCTATTGGTTGGCTTCAGCCGGCATTGATCCAGATAACGATATCAAACTTGACGTGATTCCGCCGCCCCAAATGGTTGCGAATCTCCGAGCTGGGAATATTGATGGGTATTGCGTGGGTGAACCTTGGAACCAACGAGCGGTGTTCGACAAGGTCGGTGTCCCTATCATCACCAACGTGGAGATCTTTCCCGGCAAGCTGGAGAAGGTAGTCGGTGTCAACCGCGAGTGGTTGGAGAAGCACCCACATACCCACCGGGCAATGCTGCGCGCGCTGATCCGCGCCAGCCAGTGGGCAGATCAGCCAGAAAATCGTCCACAGGTTGTGCAGTGGATCGCGCAGCGCCAATACGTCAATGCGCCGGAAGAGGTCGTCAAAAACTCGATGACCGGCACGTTTGAATATGCACCAGGTGATGTCCGTCAGTTGCCCGACTTCAACGTCTTTTTTCACCAACACGCGACGTTTCCCTGGCGGAGCTTCGCGGTGTGGTTTCTCACCCAGATGCAACGGTGGGGACAGATCCCCAACGAACTCCAGGCGGCTGATTACAAACGTATCGCCGAGCAAGTGTATCTGACTAAGGTCTATCGCGAAGCAGCACGGGATATCGGGATCCCCGTGCCAGAAACGGACTACAAGGAAGAAACAGGATTTTTTGACGGGCTTTCTTTCGATCCTCAAGATCCTATCGGGTATATCAAGCAGTTCCCAATACGCCGGGTCTACCTCACACAGCGTAAGGAGGATGAATGAACGGTAACGCTACCACAGCAACTGCTCCTCTGGTCTCCGCTGTCGGCTTGTCAGCGAAAGGCAAGCAGCTGAGAGCGTTGGCTTTGCCTATCTTGGCTCCGCTCGCTGTCTTTTTTGGCGTTGGTGTAGTCTGGTACGTACTGAGTCATACCATCGCTCCGCTCGTCCCAGACCCAATTCAGACGTATCGCGAAAGTGCCGAGTTTATCTGGCACCCGTTCTACGACTATGGACCGAATGACAAGGGGCTTGGTTGGCAGGTCCTGTTGAGCCTCCAACGTGTTGCAATCGGGTTCTTCCTGGCCTCGGCTGTCGCGATTCCTCTCGGCTTGCTCATCGGCAGTTCGCAGATCTTGCGCTGGGGTTTTGATCCGCTCATACAATTGCTGAAACCCGTGTCCCCCCTCGCCTGGCTGCCACTGGGATTAGCCGTATTCCAAGCGGCCGACCCTTCAGCGATCTTCACGATCTTTATCACCTCTCTGTGGCCCACTGTCGCCAATACCGCCTTTGGAGTACGCAGCTTGAACCCGGAGTATCGGAACGTTGCCCGCGTCTTAAACCTCTCGCGCTGGACCTACCTGCGCAAAATTCTGCTGCCTGCCACCTTGCCATATATCATGACAGGGCTCCGCATCAGCCTCGGCATCGCCTGGTTGGTTATTGTGGCGGCAGAAATGCTCACTGGCGGAGTGGGTATCGGGTTCTTTGCGTGGGATTCGTGGAACAACTTAAATCTTGCCCATGTGATCCTCGCGATTCTGGTCATTGGCTGCGTAGGATTGATCCTCGACCGGCTGATGGGCTTCATAGAAGCACGGCTCAACCGCATCTGACGAGGCGGAAGAACACCATGACGTTTCTCGAAGTCCGAGGGGTAGACAAAAGTTTTCCTCGCAATGGCGTCTTCTTCCCTGTCCTGCGCCAGATTCACCTCAGCGTCGAGGAAGGGGAGTTTGTTTGCGTAATCGGATACTCCGGTTCCGGGAAAACCACGTTGATTTCCCTGCTCGCTGGCCTTCTCACCCTGGACCATGGGGAGATCCTCCTCAATGGCACACCAGTGACAGGTCCAAGTCCTGAGCGAGGGATTGTGTTCCAAAACTATTCCCTCTTGCCGTGGATGACAGTCTACGAGAATGTTGCGCTCGCAGTGGATGCTGTCGCTCCTCAGCTGACCGAAGCACAACGGCGAGAGCGGACAGAACAGTATATTCGCCTCGTCAAACTCGGAGACGCCATGGAGAAACGGCCTGCAGAACTCAGTGGCGGCATGCGCCAGCGCGTAGCCGTAGCACGGGGACTCGCAATGGAACCCAAGGTGCTCTTGCTTGATGAGCCGTTTAGCGCCCTCGATGCGCTCACGCGTGCCACTCTGCAGGAAGAGCTGGCGCGTATCTGGATGGCTCATCGTAAGACGGTCGTCATGATCACAAACGATGTGGAAGAAGCGATTTTGCTCGCTGACCGCATCTTCCCGCTTACGCCTGGGCCAGGAGCAACCCTGGGACCGGAGATCCTTGTGCCTATTGCTCGGCCTCGCTCAAAGCGTCACCTGAGCCTCGATCCATTCTACCAACAGGTGCGACGAGAGATCACCGAATTTCTCGTTTCGCAGCGACAGCCGCGGAAGGCAGCGACATCGAGGAGATCCATCGAAGCTGTATAACGCTGTATAACGATGAAGGACCGATTCTTAGAACTCACGCAGTTGGGCAAAACCTATGATACGCCTCATGGCCCCGCGATTATCGTCAAGGATTTCAATCTGCGGGTGTGTGAAGGGGAATTTGTCTGTATCATTGGCCACTCAGGTTGTGGGAAATCCACAATTCTCTCCATCGTTATGGGCCTCAATGAGGCCACGGAGGGTGGGATCATCTTAGCTGGCAAGGAGGTTGTGGGGCCAGGTACAGACCGGGGTGTGGTTTTTCAAGCTCCGACCTTGCTTCCCTGGCTGACGGCCCGGGAGAATGTGCTGTTGGCGATCGACCAGGTCAACGGTCATCACAGCCCTGCAGAGCGCAGACAGTTGGCTGAGCAATACCTCGCCCAAGTTGGCTTAGAAGCTGAGGCAGATCAGTATCCAGATGCCCTCTCTGCTGGCATGCGACAACGGGTGGGTATTGCCCGGGCTTTCGCCCTCGAGCCAAAGATCCTCTTGTTGGATGAGCCGTTTAGTCTTCTTGACGCCCTTACCCGTATGGAACTGCAAGATGAGCTTCTGCGTCTGTGGGAGAAGGGTCGCAAGACCGTCCTCATGGTCACCCATGATGTGGATGAGGCGCTACTCCTTGCCGATCGTATCGTCATGATGACCAGCGGTCCAGCCGCAACTATTGGCGAAATCCTGAGCGTTCCCTTTCTCCGTCCACGGATCCGCGCGGAAGTATTCAATCATCCTTACTACTACCAGTTGCGTGATCATCTCCTGACATTTCTCGAAGAACGGGCGAGCCAGGTCCCTCCCCACTCCTCTCTTCCACCAGAAGCACCCCTCTCTCCCTACCATCCCGTTGCAGCCCAAGAGCGCCACTTACCGATCCTCACTGAGGAAGAACGTTTCATCGTTGAGAAATACACCGGATTCAACCGATTTCGCCGCAAATATCGTGAGGGCCCCAGGCATGCGTAAGCAGACGTAGCATTGGCATATCTATCTACTCAGAAGAGAAGAGGAGTGGACCAGCATGATCACAGTAAAGAGCCCCTTCAGGGCCAGCTCACTCGCAAGAAGATGGACGGCAACGCACGTGTTCCCTAGTCAGATGTTGTTTTTGCTCGTCGCTGTCGTCTTTCTGTATCCTCCGCTCCTCTCAGCCGAGGTTGTGCTCACCCACATGTCTCCGAAGCTGTCTGTTAGTGGGAGTGTACGGCTGCGTGGCGAGTTTTGGCACTGGTTCACACCGGCTGGACCGCAAAATAACGACTATGCGTTCTTCGGTTCTGTCGCTCGGGGCGCCATACAATGGAAAGATGACACGTTCGATGTTTTTCTTGAAGCGCAGAACTCAGCCCTGGTGGCGCTCCCAGATGACGCCAGTGCCCCAGCGCCGCAGGGACCATTAGGTTTGGGCGCTGTCTACTTCGCCAGTAATCGTCGCCGAGACGATGCCAGTATTTTCCTGAAACAAGGCTTTCTCGTTTTGAAACATGTGGGCCTCGAAGGCTTGACCCTCAAAGGTGGACGTTTCGAGTTCAGTGAAGGGTCCGAGGTTCTCACCAAGGATCCTACTCTCGACTGGCTCAAGAATGTGCGCTTATCACAGCGGCTCATTGGCCCTTTTGGCTGGTCACACATTGGCCGCTCCTTTGACGGCGTCAACGTCAGTTTGACACAGAGCCCACTCAATCTGACGCTGATGGCCTCTCATCCCACGCAGGGGGGGTTCGACTTGCAAGGGATGACAGACATGGGCAAGATTGATCTGCTCTACGCTGCCATCAATCTGACGCGCCCTGCTTTTGCACCAAATAGCGATGCGCGATTTTTCTATATTTATTATGCCGATGGCCGACGATTGCTCAAATCCGATAACCGCCCCCTGCCAGTGCGTTCTGCCGACCGCCGTCATATCGCAGTGAATACCGAAGGACTGCATGTCATTCACATGATTCCGACCAGTGTCGGGCCGATCGACGTGCTGACGTGGGGAGTAATTCAGCAAGGGGATTGGGGGGTCCTCGATCACCGCGCCTGGGCCTGGGCCCTCGAAGCCGGTTGGCAACCAAGCATGCTCCCGTGGAAACCCTGGCTGCGGATTGGCTATGGCCGCAGCTCTGGGGATGATAACCCCAACGACAGAGATCATGACACATTCTTTCAGATCTTGCCCACGGCTCGTATTTACGCGTTCTCAACGTTCTATAACTTGATGAATAATGAAGACGCCTTCGCCCAGCTTATCCTCCGTCCGCGTCCTGGACTTGTCTGGCGTACCGACTTCCACAATATCCGCGTGACAGAAGCCCGTGACCTCTGGTATCAGGGTGCAGGCGCCACGATTGAGAATCGTGATGTCGGGTTCGGATTCCCAGGCCGGCCGGTGTTTGGCCACCGTGATCTTTTCCGCTTGATCGAAACCTCGCTCAGTTATGATCTGACCACATTCCTCAATGTGAACGTCTACTATGTTCATGTGTTCGGCGGCAGGGCGGTCCGAGCGATCTTTGCCGGCGATCAGGCCAATTTCGGCTATATCGAAATGGTGTTGAAGCTGTAACCGAGCGATAAGACCCTGCTCATTCACATTTTCGAGGTTGGAGGGAGGCCCACTCGTATGCGTATCGACAGTCTAGGAAATCCGTTTCACCCCGAACGTTCTCTCGATCACACCGCCCACGAAACAGCAAGTGAGAGAGACAGCCACGACATCCCGCGCGCACCAGAAGAGATCATTGAGCGGGTCGTAGAAAGTGCAGTAGTACGAGCGATCTTTGGCGGAAATGATGTGGCCCGTCGGCGCTTTCTGAAACTTGTGGGTGCCAGCACCGCCGCAGCAATCATCAAAACGGTTTTTCCGCTGGATACCGCGAAAGCGCTGGCCCAGGAAAAAGTGGACGGGATTGAAAAGAAAGACCTGACTGTTGCCTTCATTCCCATTACCTGTGCCACACCCATTATTATGGCCGAGCCCATGGGGTTTTATAAAAAGCATGGGCTGAATGCACAAGTGCGCCGTGCCTCCGGTTGGGCGATGGTTCGCGACTGGGCTCTCACCAAAGAAGTCGATGCCGCCCACATGCTGAGCCCAATGCCGCTGGCAATTACGCTCGGGGCTGGATCTCAGCAAGCTCCCTACTTCATGCCTGCAGTGGAAAACATCAATGGGCAAGCGATTACACTGCACTTGAAACATAAGGGAGTGCAAGAGCCCAAGGATATGAAAGGGTTTCGTTTTTGCGTGCCGTTTGAATATTCCATGCACAATTATCTGCTGCGTTATTATCTCGCCGAGGGCGGCCTCCATCCAGATAAAGACGTGCAGATTCGCATCGTGCCACCACCTGAAATGGTGGCAAACCTGAAAGCGGATAATGTCGATGGCTATCTGGCTCCTGATCCCTTCAACCAGCGTGCCGTGTATGAAAACGCGGGGTTTATCTTTATGCTCTCGAAAGAGATCTGGAATCGCCACCCTTGCTGCGCCTTTGCCATTTCGCAAGAGTTTGCCACCTCGAACCCCAATACGTTTCTCGCGCTCTTTAAGTCTATTGTTGATGCCACTCACTTTGCCGCTAACCCCGAGAATCGCAAAGACATCGCCAAAGCGATCGCACCCAAAAACTATCTCAATCAACCTCAAATTGTTCTCGAACAGGTCCTCACTGGCCGGTTCGCCGATGGCCTGGGAAATATTAAAGAAGTCCCCGACCGTATCGACTTCGATCCGTTCCCCTGGCATTCCATGGCGGTCTGGATCCTCACCCAGATGAAGCGCTGGAAACATGTCGAGGGGGATTTTGACTATCAAAAAGTCGCCCAGGAAGTGTATCTGGCGGCGGAGTGCGACAAGATTTCTCAGGAACTCGGCTACCCTGTTCATGGGAAAACATACACCACCCACATCATCATGGGGAAAGAGTTCGATCCGCAAAAGCCGGATGCATATGTGAAAAGTTTTGCGATCAGCAACTTGTGAGTAGCACCCACATCGAAACGACAGCGTTACCATCACCAGGAGGAAAACAGCGTGACACGCCAAGAAGCCACCGTCCGTGTCCTTGCAGCCAAGAAAGCGAAAGGACTCTCCTTTGAGGAGATCGCCAAAGCGATAGGCAGACATCAGGTATGGACAACAGCGGCATTGATGGGACAGGCAAGCATGTCAGCAGAGGAAGCCATGGCCGCCGTGAAGCTCCTCGGTCTCGAACCGGTTTGGACCGCATGGTCGTGTTCCAGAATTTCGCACTGATGCCGTGGCTTTCCGCTTTCGACAATGTACGGATTGCCGTGAAGGCGGCGTATCCATCATGGGATAAGCCACAGATCCAGGCATATACGCAAAAATACCTTGATCTGATGGGATTACAGGGGGCCGAATACAAGAAACCTCCCCTCCTCTCTGGAGGAATGCGTCAACGGGTAGGACTGGCCCGGGCCTTTGCCGTGCAACCGAAGGTGTTGCTCCTTGACGAACCCTTTGCACAGATTGATGCGCTGACACGCGGTATCATTCAAGACGAATTGATCAAAATGTGGGAGGCAACACACACCACAGTATTTATGATTACCCATGATGTTGATGAAGCGATTGGGCTCTCTGATCGCATCGCTCTGATGACGACTGGGCCGAATGCCCGATTGGCAGACTGTGTCACTGTCAACATCCCGCGCCCGCGACAACGGGCCACCCTTATCGATCTGCCCGAGTATATCCGCCTGCGTAACCAGGTGCTGCATTTTCTCATGCGGGGTGCTCACGCTCCGCCGGAACGCTCCTCTCCCGGCGCGCCGCTGAACCACCGAGGTCCGGACACTCGCGCCGACCTCGCATCATAGGGCGGGCGCAGCCCGCGGGCTGCTATTCGGGTCTTCCAGTAAATTATTCACAAGATCCCTGTCCGTCGCTCCTTCAGAGGCCCGAAGGAAATGCCGCGCTCAGATTTTATAGCGTGGCACATCTCTAGCTCTTCTCGATCTTGAGATAACAACCCTCTTCCCAGGCTGCTTGTAGATATTTCCGGAACTCATTTACGACGCCTTCGATGTCTGCAGCGTCCCATACAAACTCAGCGTGCGGAGAGAATGCGCGAAGATGGACTGTCTTTGGTTTTTTGTCTCCGACAGCCGTAGTCATCAATTTGGCAACAGTCTTGATGTCCTGGCTCGACATAGTCACTAAGGCATCCCCGGCCTCGTCAGCGTTGGGTGCTTCGACGATCTCCACCAGGGCTTTGGGAGTATCCTTAATACCCTGAAGACGTTCCTGGATGCGTGGAGAACGGAGAAACGTGGTGAACTCTCGAACGGCACAGCGTGCAGCTTCATCGAGTCTCTTGACCGCTTCGCGGCGAAGGTCGCACTCTCTTGCAAGCCGCCGCAACGTGAGAGAGTCATTGTCAACAATATCCTTAACGTACCCTGTGGTTCGTACCTCACGCTCCGCCACGTCCTGATCCTCAGGATTGCGCCGGAGCGCGGGGGGAAGATCCGCGAGGTCCTGTTGGAGCTTCTCGATAATGCGTCGCGCCTCAGTGAGTTGCTGAAACTCTGAGAGCACCCGGTGTTCTTGGCTGCGCTCTACGGTCGCTCTGACTCTATCTAGCTCGCCTTGCAAGGCATCGAGGGTCATCAGTGTATCGAGATACGCCGGGACATAGACTTCTTCGAGATGGTGAAGCCGAGGCATGAGACGCGTATTGACGGTGTCCGAGTTGACGACCAAGTCGGCGATCTTTTTGAGCTCACTAAGCACCTCAGTCTGCGCTCGTTGGATGGCCTTCATCTCAACAGAGTCAGGCAATGGCGCCCGAGCAAGCCTGGCGGCGCGTAAGAGGATCGCACGTGTGGTCTCGAACGAGCGTCGCAGCTCCAACAGACGCCGATGATGCTCGCGGAACGTCGTGAGGTGTGTGGAAGTCAGTTCTCCTCCCTCTTTCACGCCAGCAACCGTCAAGATCGCGCGACAGAACGCCTGGAAGGTCTCCTCCGGGTCGAACGGTTCTGGACGTCGTTCCTCCGCAAACTGCAGCCAGTACAAAAGTAATTCATCGAACGGATTGTCCTTCTCCTTGCCTAGAGTCGAGAATAAGTCGCGCAAATCCGTTTCGATCCGGCCGATATCGCTATCCTGGATCCAGTGCTCTCGCCAGAGTGTCTCGATCGCTTCGTCGGCCATGGCCTTATCGTACTTAGGTCCCAGGCTACCGTCCGGTTGCCCTAGGAGCATTTCGAGATACGGCGCGAAGACTTGCCAGTCCGGCAGCGCGCGCGGCAGCTCAATGCGATGCAGGTTCCGTAAATGCTCCGGCTTAAATTCGATGCCAGCAATGGTCATGCGGTCGATCCAGCCGCCCCTGCGTTCGCTGATGCGGATGTATCCCTGCTGGGCAAGGCTGAGCAGATAGATATCGACCATACGCCGGGTGAGCCCGGGAGATTCATTGCCGTCTTTGGGATCGTAACCGGTGAACCAATTGTAGACCGTGCGAATGTCGAGCCCCACCCCACCACGTTCTTCTACGCGCTTGCGGATGGTTTGATAGAGTGACGAGCCGGAAGGGTCAAGGCGGTGTGGGACTCCAGGCCGCACGAGGCCAAGCGGTTCGGCAAAATTCTCGACCGCGCTCCAGAGTTGATCGCCTTCGCTCACTGCCTGACCGCGCTTGATGAGACCGTTGATCAGCTTCACTGCACCAGGGGTATCGAATTTACGATCGCCAAAGTCGATGCTGCGTGATTGATAGCAGGTGTCCATCGCTTTCTGGGCCATTGAATCGATAGCCCTACGGACGCCACCCACCAAGGTGATATCCAGCGACGTACGGCTTGTGCGTGCCACTCCACGCGCGTACATCGCTTGAAGTACGGTGTATGCCCGCGTTGCTTCGCTGCGGAATTGCCGGCGTCCTTCCTTCTCGAAGGCCGAGTCTTTGTGCTCCTCTGCCACCAGTAGGTGAGCCAGCACAGCGGCAAGGGTTGTTCGTTCTTGCTCGTTTGGCTCAGCGGGCGCCCACACGCACAGCCGAG
>CAZCWX010000670.1:0-3672 GCA_964502465.1 uncultured Enterobacteriaceae bacterium
CCTGCAGCGGACGCGGCCCCGTTTGCGGTTTAGGATGAACCCGAAAGTGCTCGGTTGGGGCCTTGCGGCTGAGGCGAGGCGTTATTGCGACACGAGGTCGCAGGGTGGTACTACGGAACGTCACCCGGAAGGGAGGCTTCAGTCATGAGGTCGTGCCCTCTGTCCCCGCGCTGTGGGGGCGTCCCTGGTAACAGGGGGGTCTCAAGCACACAGCAGGCGTCGAGAAACCGAGTCGCACGGTGGATCGACTGCGGGGAATAACGGGGAAGGGGAATGTAAGTGAAGCCTCGGCATTACGCATCGTAAACCGGGCGGAGCTTAAGCGGCTTAAAGGCTCCAGACCCAAAAGGGGACGGGGAACAGGTTCGGGAGATGTTAACGGTCGCCCGACGCACGTGGAGTTTCCCCCGGTGTACAGAGGCGCCCTAAGCCCGTTTGTTGGTGCAACCTGCGGAACGTGGTAAGCCTGTAGGACTCTCTGGAGGAAACCCCAGAGTAGGCCGACCGTCAGGCAGGCGGACAGGTTAGGCAGGTAAAAGAGGTGGGAGGAAGCGAAGGCGGCGCTATAATAGTGCCGATAGGAGTTCAACCTTTGCCCCACCCCGCAAGGGTGCTGACTGCCCGCCGGTGTCACACGGCGAGAAGACTGAGCAACCCGTCAACCGAGGCTCAGTCTATAATGGGTCGCCGCGAGCTCCAGGCGTCCTCGGGCCGGGCCCCAGGTACGGTCCCTGCGCCGGGCTATTGTCCAGGGGAGGCGGGCTTATCACCCGAATCCTCGCGTCTCGCACGAGGCGTTGGTCAGGCTTGAGCGCAGTGCGGTGAAAGTCGCATGCTGCGTTCTGAGGGGGCTGGGTGGGTGTGAGCCCACCTGGCTACCCGGTGCCATGTCCATAACTCAAGGGTCTCTGTCAGAGAAACCTTGGGCACGCTAGACTATGAGGGTGGCCTACAGGATTCGGTTTGCCGCCTCGGCGGAACAACAGCTTGCGCAGTTCACAGCGCGACAACAGGCGATGGTCCTTGACGCCATTAAGGTTCAATTACGCGATGAACCGTTTCGGGAAACACGCAACAGAAAGCCACGCCGCCCGAACCTTCTAGCTCCGTGGGAATTACGGGTGGGGGCGTTACGGATTTTTTATGAGGAGGATGCAGACGAAGCAGACCTCGTGAATATCCTTGCCGTCGGGATTAAAAGAGGCAACCGCCTGTTCATCGCTGGGAAGGAAATAGCCGTATGAAGACGATCCAGTTACCAAAAGAATTACAACCCTTTGTGGAGGTTGCTGAAGCAGCGGGGGAAGAGCCGTTGGTTTTCACTCAGAAGAAGCGCCCCGTGGCGATGTTAGTCTCTCTGCGGAAGGTCGATCGGGAATCGCTGGCGCTGAGCACCAGCCCGGAGTTCTTAAGAATTATTGAAATGGCACGGCGGGAAATTCGAGCAGGGCAAACCACTTCCCTGGAAGAAGTCGAAAGCAAGTTAAGGAGAACCACGGCTAACAAAGGCGCTGCACTCGACCGCGGCCCTGTGGCGGTTCGGAAGAAACGTGAAAAGACTCGTGCTGGCCGCGGCAAGTGACCGCCAACGTTAGCCGCACGAATGTCTGTGGTGCCTTACAGCCGAGGCGGCCTGTTGGCAAGATACTCTACAGATGCCGAAACTCTACGAATATCTTGGAATTATTGTGTTGTTTTACTCCAATGAACATGAGCCCATCCATGTACATGGCCAATGTCAAGGGCGAGAAAGTAAGGTGGAACTTATCGTCGAGAACGGCAAAGTAGTTCAAATTCTCTACTCTGCTGTGAAAGGCCGATAACCACTGAGTAAAACGGAGCTGCGGAACTTTCAGGCCGTGACGGAACGCTATGCCGAGGAGATTGTACAGAAATAGATCGATTACTTCGTACTGCACAAGCCGATAGCAGCGCAGAAGATTACGCAGAGGATTCGATGAGACTCTCCGAGGGGACGGCAATCGACATCGTCCACGCCGAGCAGGTGGCAGACTACAAGCTGAGGCTGTCTTTTAGCGACGGAGTGGAGCGCGTGATCGACTTCGAGCCGTTTCTGCGCCAGTCGCGGAACCCGCTGATTCGCGCCTACCTCGACCCTCAGAAGTTTGCGAACTTTAGGCTAGAGTATGGCAACTTGATGTGGGACGATTATGGGCTGTGTTTTCCCATCGCTGATTTGTATGAAAACACTATCTGAGGCACCTGGGCTATTTCACAGGGGGTGCGCCTATTTATTATGCGGCTCTGGCCGCCACTCGGCTAACCCGCGGTTTGCACCGGAGGTCAGCCGCTTAGAGCGGAAGTCATTATGTCTAGCCATAGAAAATAAAGTGAGAATGCGCCAGAATAACGCGAGTGGATATTGAGACTATTCGTGAACGCGTTCGTCAGGGCCACTATCTCATCAAGAGTCATGCGGTACGGCACGCCTTGGCGGCAAAACTACACTGGCCAAGACCACCGACATTTATTTGCACGTCGTCTGCGAGTATGCCGATGCCCACTATGTTGAGTTTGTGACGGCATATATTCCAGATGAACAAGAATGGGAAAGTCCACCGGTACGATGACGTACCCGCAAGAGGCGATAATTATGGCAACCAAACCGGCTCCGTTGTGTGGCGAACATCACACGTTGAAGGAGTGGCGTCCGACCACCTTTGAGTACCAGGAAGACGGGATTACCGTGCGCGTGCCCAATCTCCACGCGTGGGTGTGCCCGATTGATGGCGAAGCGTCCTTTACCCCAGAGATGGTAGATGAGTTACTCCTCACGATTCGGGAACTCCTGACCACAGCTAAGCGAGCGCGCGAGCGACGATCAGAACTCACCGAATACATTGTCTCGGTTGGCTGACCAAGGCTGGTGAAACCCAGTGTCAGCCGTGATGAAGGAGCGTAGGCTACGCCTAACCCCCGCCTCCAGGTGCGATCCGTTTCCCTGAAACTACAGTCTCACGACTGTAGGGGAGAGGGAGCGAAGATCAGTTGATCTTTGATAACTTCAGCGCCGTGCCGGTGAAATTCCGGCCCCGCAGGTGTAGAGGTGACAGCCGCTCCCCTGCGGGAGCGGCTGACCCTCAATCGGCAAAGCGGGGAGAAAAGACGGGCACGCAGAATCCGCCTGAGAATCCCGTCGAGCAGAACTGTGCAGGGACAGGCACATGAATCCACGGTTGAATCGTCGTTAAGTGGGCCAGCCGACGCGGATTAGGGGCTGGGGCCAAAAGGGCAAGGAGAAGGGCTGGGCGGTTCTGGAGCCGACCCAGAGACACTCCCCAGAAACCCGGCGAAGAGTGGGGTCCGACACACAGCGACAAACGGCGATGAGGAACGGCGTAACCCCGGGTCGTGCTCAAGGCTGAGCAGGTGTCAGTTGGATGCGGCCCGGTGGTGGGATTCTCCAAGAAGCCAATGCCTCTGGGACAGCTCGGGGATATGCTAACGGGGGGACGGTGGGAGGCAGGGGAGAGGAGAGAGTCACTGCTAGACACACTCTGAACCGGCGGCAACGTCAGGTATGGGTGACCATGCCGGGAGACCGTCATGGGAAGGCGTCACAACGCAGCTCACAAGTCCGCTAGGATGCCCGTGACAAGGGACCTGCTACTGAGGATCCGTGTGCCGAGCAATTGGCACGCACGGTTTTGT
>CAZCWX010000671.1:0-53080 GCA_964502465.1 uncultured Enterobacteriaceae bacterium
AACTCTTCTCAGGTCTCCGATATCAAGAGAGGGGCAGGGAAAAATGGGATAAGTCCAATTGTGACACCTTTGCCTACCCCTCAGCTGGAGGAGATGCCAGGCGCTCCTCAGCCTTGGCGTGTGTGCCGGGCTCTACAGAAGAGAGCCCCCTCAAAGAAGAGAATTTAAGCAAGTCTGACACCATTTCTCTTCAAGCGGTTTTGCCGAACGCCCTTCCACACGGCGATGAATCGCCGTGCTACAGTACCGGCGCCCCATCAATGGGGCTTGAAAGCCGGATTCATCCGGCGCTGTTAGGTAGCGCGGGCACTTCATGTCCGCGTACAAAAGCGCCGTTCCTACCCGTGGGCAGTATATATCGACTCATGCCCCTGACATCAGAATGGGTACAGGGTAAAATATATGCCAGCTTGTCTACTCCTTGTTTTGCAGGAAGGAAACCCATGACCACGAGGCAACCACGTCTCAGCAAAGAAGAGCATGCCCGACTCGGGACAGCCATCTACGAACAGCGTGTACGCCCGCAAGTGGAAACAGATAATCAGGGGAAGATTGTCGCTATCGATGTAGAAACGGGTGCGTTTGAGGTGGCGGAGGATACGCTGACAGCCTCAGAGCGGCTGCTGACCTGCTATCCAGAGGCGCAGATTTGGTGTGTCCGGATTGGCACCCTGGAGTGCACCGGTTTTGATGTTACCGCCTTATTAATCTTCTTTGTACGAACGCGATTGCTCGGCGCTTCACCTGCCGTTACAGTGGTGCATACTTTAAGGGTGGTGGGTTGTGGCACGAATAGAGGTAAAGTCAAGCCAGCATGGAATCCCCTCTGTCTGGATTGAAATCGAAAACGTTACAGATAGGCAGTGTCAAAAGATTTACGCTACTCTTGACTCTCTCCTGTCCACAGAGAGGCAAGTCTCCGACGCAGTCGCAAAGGCATTCCAGCTTGCCATAGAACTCTGTCCCCGTGCAAATCCAAGCGACCTTTGGCATCATATTATCTATCGGCATCTGCTTAATAGCGGGTTCAGTGACCAGCGATGGAAAAGGGTTTCTGGCTTTGCGTTAGAGCGCGCTCTTGTCAACATCTACGCGCCGCGCCTCGATCCCTACGGTGTTCGAGTTCGGCTTCTGCCAGCACCAGAGGCAAGCCGACTTCTTGCCGCCTTGGGCGTACGTACCAAAGCTTCGAAGATAGACATCTTCCTGGAAGGCTTTGAATCAGAGGACTGGATGGTGTTTGGCGCCATCCACGCGAAGTCAAGCATTGCTGAGCGCATTCAAGATGATGTGCCCGCAAGCGTAGCGCTCATGTATCACGGGCTCCTATCTATCGCCTTGACTATGGACGTGAAGAGTTTTCCACCTCCGCACGGAAATGGCATAAATTACGGAGAGCTAGGGGGCCGTAGCTTCGAGATCGAAAAAACGCGCCCCAAGCGCGCCTACATTGAAGAAGATGGGCAGTTTGACGCGCTTTTCTCTTTCAATCTTCGCACACCTTCCAGCACGTCCCGGACTTCGTCCGGAAAGCGAATTTACACGTTATCCCTATCTGAGCCACAGCCCGACGCTTTCGTCACTTTCGTCGTGAATCGCTGGCGTGCACGATGAGCATCTTCTCAGGAGAGGGGCAAGGAAACCTCTGTTGGGCTGAAAATATACTTCTCGGCAATAGTACATACGGAAGCATCAATCTCAAAGCCGAGGAAACGGTGATTCAGCATGAGAGCTGCCCGACCTGTTGTGCCACTGCCCATAAAGGGATCTAAGATGATTCCACGGCTGCTCAAGCCGGCTGCTTCAATGCAATTAAGAGGAAGGTCCAATGGAAAGGTAGAGCAGTGAGGAGTCAGGTTGGGAGTCTGGAGCAGCTTCCAAACAGATCCGACAGGTGGCTTTGTTCGAAAAGAATGCCGCTCGTCCTTTGCAACGATATAGATGCCCTCGTGGCGGCGATGTGGCCTACGACACAAACCCTCCGGCAGCGGTCGCGATTTCTCCCATATGACCTCTCCTCTGAACAAGAATCCCATATCGGTCAGCGTGAGAATGACCCGGTAGGGAATTCCAAGAAGGTTGCCATACTTTAGCCAACCTACCTCATCAGACAGGAACGCCCGCCGCCGCCCTCGATTTTTCGTGTACGCGGAATTCGTAGGGGGAAGTCCGTCACCGTCCTTTCCAAGTGAACTGTACTGATGGTCATCCTCCCGCCAATTGATCGGGGTGTTATAGGAATCCCCCAGGTTGAGCCACAATGTTCCCAACGGTTTCACACAACGCAAGACCTCCGCCAGAATCGTCACGAGATTCTTAACGTATTCCCGAGGATCAGCCTCGGAGCCAAGCCCTCCGGAACCCCGCTGACCCCAATAAGGAGGAGAGGTTACACAAACGTCTACACTGTCGGATGGCACTTGGCGCAGCGCCATGAGGCAGTCTACATTGTGAACCGAATCTAGTTTCCACGGCCCGAGATAATCTGCTCCACAATCTTTCTCTGAGGTTACTGTAGACATGGACTCGCCCCCCCCGCAAACCGATCGCTCTATTCTTTGCGCAGATACTTCTCTACTGCCTCTGCGACCACGTAACTTACGTCGCTGTCTTGTTCCGCACAGCGCACCATTAGCGCTCGTGCAAGTTCAACTGGCAGATACACTGCCATTCTCCGAAGTTCACGACCATCTTTTCGTTTATAAATTCCCCTCCCCAGGGTCTCCTCCGCAGTGTCCGTCTGAGCCGATTTTGATTCCTTTTTCCTTCCAGAAGTTCTAGAGCGTAACATCGTTGCACACCGCCTGCCCAAAATTGTATTGTAGCTATAGCATCTAGTATCTTTAGTATCAAGACTCTTAGATGCTTAGGGAACTAAGTGTCTAAAGTCCTAGGCCACCTAACTGATTGTTCTTTGAGACGCTCAAGCTATGGTCTTTCAAAGAAATTTGCGCGATATGATTCCCTCTGTCCATGGCTTGTCACCCACGCATCCACGCCCCAGGGGTGCTCTATCACCTCATGGGTCGCGGCGATAATGGACAAACCGTCATGGGAGCCGTGGTGACGGAGCACAAAGGAAGTGAGCGGGAGAGACAGGCCCATCACACGGTAGGGCTCCGGGCCTGGGGGCCAGTTGCGCTGTCGCAGTCAGCGCTCCGTAGATATACTTTGCACGGTGAGAAATTGCGCTTTTCCTGTCATTCTGAGTTGACCATAGCGCGGGCGCTAAGCGAGCACCAAGAAACTGGGGGCGGTTGTAGTCGCGACTTTAGTCGCGGGCAAGGTAGGGGGACGACTAAAGCCGTCACTACGCATTTTGTTTCTGAGCAGCGCAGCGAAGAATCTCTTCTCACCGCTGCCCCAGTCCAGAGATTCTTCACTCCGCTCTGCTCCGTTCAGAATGACACCCCCTGTCTGTTAGGGGGTAAAAAAGCGCAGTTCGTGCCCGTGGGCAGTATAGAAGATAAGAAGCAGCGAGCAGGCTTTCCTCGCTGTCGGCCCGTGAGACGGCAAACTCCCTCTCGTTCAATGAGGAGATAACTTCTTGTCAGGATGTCAGATCTCTTTACAATAAAGGGGAGAGGCTCTCACAATGATATCCACAGAATTACTCAATACCCTCCGTGCCCTTGATAGGGCAGAGAAGCTCCATGTCCTGCAGGTGTTGGTCTCCGAACTCGCGCAGGAAGAGGCACATCTGCTTAGACCGAATATGACATATACTGTCTGGTCTCCCTATGATGCCTATGAAGCTGCAGAGGCAATGCTCAATCTGATCAAAGCAACCGACTCGGAAGGCCATGCGCAACGCTGAACACTATCCTTTCACTGTAGCTGCTAGTGCTTTGGGGGAAGCTGGACTTTAACCATACTTACCGCTCACGCTGACCTATCATAGCCATTCGCTCCCTGTCCCCGGCTTGCTCGATACCGGGGCAATGGTCAATGTCTTACCCTATCAAGTCGGAGTAGACCTCGGGGCAGTGTGGGAACAGTAAACTACGGCGCTACGATTCTCAGGCAGCTTGGCGGAATTCGAAGCCCGAGGACTCCTTGTCTTAGCTGTGGTGGGACAGTTTGCGCCGGTCCGGCTGGCGTTTGCGTGGACCAGAGCGACGAATGTTCCGGTGTCGTTGGGACAGGTCAACTTCTTCATGGAGTTCGACGTCTGCTTTTATCGCTCGCAGTTGGCTTTTGAGGTGCAGCCGAAAGAGACGTTATCTTGAGCCGGTGCGCCAGGCATCGTATGCGGTTCGATTTCAAGTGCCACCGTTCACCCTCTCCTGTCTCCTCTCCCATCAAGGGAGAGGGTCAAAACGGGACCTGTCAGAATCCAGATCTTGGTGTGCCTCTCATATGAGGACCGGCTCTCTGATCGACCGCTCTTTCCTCCAGCAAAGAAAGCAAAGTGTGGCCCACCAATCGGTGTTGTGGAGCTTAACGGCCAGTTGGAGTCCGACGCTCGCACGGCTCACCTAGCGCGTTAGAGGTGTGCTGCCACAGCCTTTGCTTCTATCTCTACGCACTCCACCTCGTAGCCGGCCGATGTGACATCGGCGATGGCTGACCGAATGGCTTCCTCTAATGAGGGCGCTTGCCGGTGGAAATCGATCGAAAATACATCATTGCAAGTCCCCGGCGTCCCATCAGCACAGCCCGCGTCAAACAGCCTCTCGGCGGCTTCCTCGGTCAGTTCAGGCGATCCTGAAAGAATCAGTGTGATTTCATATGACACCAGTAGGCAATTTGTTCCTTGAGACGCTCAAGCTGCGGCACAGTTCAATCCTGGTGATATAGGTAGCAACAAGGAGAGAGCAGGTCCACGTATGGAGCATCCGACCCTATCCTTCGCTCGTTTACTTTGACTTGTATGATTCTCTCATGGTAGGGTGCCTAACATACTCACGCCTGCTTGATCCATGCTTGGAGGAGATACAAATGATCCCTGACAGGATCGTAGAAGTCGTTCACGGCTCGGCTGTGATGTTTGCCGGGACTCGCGACGAGAGACTTCATCCTGCCCAAACATTTGTAATCGGTGCCGTCGTTCATCCCGACCGGGAGACCATTACCTTTTTCGTTTCCGAAAGCCGAGCCGAGAGAATCCTGAGCGACCTCAAAAACAACGGCAGAATTGCGCTAGCCATATCCTTGACCACGCACGAGGCGTACCAGTTGAAAGGCGTCTATATTTCTTCGCATACCACCGACGAGAAAGATCGTGCGATACAAGAGATCTACCGATCCAAGTTGCTCTCCGCAATGCTCCAGGCTGGCTACCCGGAACAGATTGCGAAACCGCTCGTGTTGGGACTTGCCTATCAGCCGGGCACTGCGATCACCTTTCGAGTGGAGGAGATCTTCCTGCAGACCCCCGGACCCGAGGCGGGGAAGAAGATCAGCTAAAATAGGAGAGCTGTATGGGAATCTTGCCGGACGAGATCAAGCCAGCCATGCAAGGGGTCGTTCCGTCGCATGTAGTGACCTGTGCCCTCGACGGCACGCCGAATGCGACGGTGGTCTCACAGGTCTACTATGTCGATCCGAACCATGTGGCGCTTTCGTACCAGTTTTTCAGTAAAACGATCAAAAACATCAGGGAGAATCCTCGTGCCCTCGCATCGGTGATCAACCCGGAGACGTTCGAGAGTTGGGATCTGAATATCGAGTATGAGCATTCCGAGACGAGCGGCCCAGTATTTGATGCCATGGATATGCAGATTGAAGCCATTGCCTCGATGACGGGAATGAAGGGTATTTTCAAGCTCAGGGCGGCCGATATCTACCGAGTCATCTCTGCGACAAAGAATGTCGGCGAGCGCATTCCGCTGTCAGAGATCGGTATGGAAAGCGGAACCACATAAGGGGAGCGAGACATCCAGTGGCTGCAGAGAAAGAGACCTCAGTGGAGATCAAAAAACAGATCGCCGAGAACCAGCAGATCGTTGACCGGCTCAACCGCGAGCTGGCCAGGAAGAGTAACGAAGTCCGGATCATTCAACAGATCTCCTCCGAGATTACCTCCACACTGGATCTGGATCGGATCCTCGATACCATCCTCAGTGCCATGGACCGGATCCTGGGGTTTCAACACGCCATGATCCTGCTTAAGGAGCAGTTGGCAGACAGACTCAGAGTAGTTGCGAGCCGTGGCTACGACTACACCACTGTTGGTGCCGAGATAGAGTTTGGGTACGGTGTCGTTGGTGTTGTTGCCAGGCGCAAAAAAATGATGCGAGTCGGGAACATTGGTGCCAGCGTCAGCTATCTTACGACCGTGCGGGCGAAGCTCGAGGAGGCTGGTCAACAAGGCCTGAGCCACGCCACGGCAAAACTGCCGAGTCTCCCGAATGTCCAGAGTCAGCTCGCAATACCACTATTAGTCAAGGACCGACTCATTGGAGTACTCGCGGTTGAGAGCCCCAGACCAAATGCCTTTGACGAGTTGGACGAGATTTTGCTCAGTATCGTTGCGAACCAGGCCGCCACCGCTATTGAAAACGCCCGGATGTACCAAATGGTAGAACGGCTCAGTCGGCTCAAGCGCTTCTTCTCTCCACAACTTGCCGAGCTGATCGTCGCTGGCGGCACGGAGGACCCGCTAAAAACCCACCGGCGTGAGGTCACAGTGGTATTTCTCGATCTCAGAGGGTTCACTACGTTCGCCGAACAGGTCGAGCCAGAAGAAGTCATGAGCGTGCTCCGGGACTATCACGCCGAGATGGGGAGGCTGATTCTCGAGCATGAGGGGACGCTTGAGCGGTTCACCGGCGACGGCATGATGATCTTCTTCAATGATCCGGTGCCGGTGCCAAACCCGGCTGAGCGCGCCCTGCGGATGGTGCTCGCCATGCGCGAGCGTGTAGAGGGGCTGAGCGCCAAGTGGCGCAGACGGGGTTACGATCTTGCCTTGGGGATTGGCATTGCCCAAGGGTACGCCACAATCGGCGCTATCGGGTTTGAGGGACGCTGGGATTACGGCGCCATCGGCACTGTGACAAACCTTGCCGCGCGCCTCTGCGGCGAGGCGAAGGGTAATCAGATACTGATTTCGTTGCGGGTTGCCGGAGAGGTCGAGGACCTGATCGAGACCGAAGAGGTCGGGCCGGTGACCCTCAAGGGGTTTCATAAACCGGTCCCTGCCTTCAGCGTGTTGGGCATGAAAGCCAATGCCTGAATGCCTGAGGGCTTGAATGCGGGGTCAGGCTTGAGTGTGTGAAAAAACTTCGATAGATGGCCAGCTCTAGTTTGGCCTTTGCGCATTGAGTATCTTGGCGCTGTCTCTCACAGCATCCCCCAAGGGAATAACCGCCAAGCCATCTTTGGCGACGTGGTCGATCGCACGATCTATTTGCAGAAGCTCTTTGGCTCCTAACCTTAGAGCACGTCGATTACATCGCTGGCGTCGGAGAGCCGAAGACGCATGCCTTGCGCGCGCTCCTGACCCGCCATATGCGTGATTCGTCTGTACGGTGGTGTGGGAAGGGAGGAGCCGTGAGACTTCCCCCGCCCCGATTACTCTTCTCACTTGCACTCTGGTGAGCGCTACTTTAGTATCATCCGCATGCGTACTGAACTCGTAACCACTTTGAAGCGGAAGGCGACAGAGATCATCGCAGAAGTAGACCGCCAGAGAGTCCCGGTGCTGATTACCCAGCATGGACGCCCTGCCGCCTATCTCGTGGATGTGGAAACGTATGAGAGACTCTACCAACGACTAGCCCTACTCGGCGGAGTAAATCGATGGCGGCCAAAGCGATTCCCCCGGATGTTCGCCGTCAGGTGGACGAGATTGTCGAACGCTTCAACCATGAGACTTTTCGTGGGACAGACATTCGGTATGTGCCGCGTTACAAAGGCTTGTATCTCTATTTCGACCGATACGCTTGGGGACGGGGTGGTCCCATTTGCCGCTTGAGATACACGGGTAAGATGGACAGATGGGAGTTTGCGATCTTCAAATACAGCTCCGAGCGCTATGACCCCGACGAATGGATGTTTCCTGGCTCAGAGCATCTCGATGGGACGATCGAAGGTGCCCTGCGGACGGGGTTGGAGGCGTATCCGCCCTAATAAGATTGGTGCACTTCCTCATCGGGTACTTCGTACTGGCGCGGCGTGAGGCTTCCGAGTATTTATCTATATACGCAGTACTGCATAGTTCCTCTTGCGATGGCGCGACTATGGAGACGGCCGCGAACAGGCACAGTGTTGAACTCAAGCTGGCGCGACTGAGAGACGCCGAACGCATCGCGCTGATGTCCCGCGATCTCGTCGAGAATGGCTTGCCCTGGTCGTGGACTGCACCCCGGGTCGCAGCCCATATTCGCGGGCGTGATAGTAATGTGTTGACGGCATGGGCAGATGACCACCTCGTTGGTTTTGCCGTTATGCAGTTTCTCGCTGAACACGCCCACCTGAATTTGCTGGCGGTTGAACCAGCCTATCGCCGCGCAGGGATTGGCTGTCAACTCATAGCGTGGTTGGAGGAGACCGCACGTGTAGGAGGTATTTTCTTTATCCATTTAGAAGTGCGAGCCGAGAATGGAGGGGCCCGCGCGTTTTACTGTCGGTTGGGATATCAAGAAACTCGATATGTTCCTGGCTATTATAGTGGCCGAGAAGCGGCCATCAGTATGACTCACGACTTGCGGTGCTGGTGTCCTTCAGATGCTACCTAAGAATCCTTTCAAAGATGAAGCGTGACTCGCACGCGCCTCTCGTTTCGGTCTTTTCAGCTATTCTCTGTAGCTGTTGAAGCGCGCTCCGAAGGGAACGCTACTGACGCACTCGGTCCTGTTTGCTACCTTCATGAGCCGTGAAACGGTTGATCATTACAGGAGACGATTTTGGTCTGGCGGTGCCGGTCAACGAGGCCATTGAGATTGCTCATCGTTCGGGGGTCCTTTCTACCACAAGCCTGATGGTGGGAGCCGGTGCGGCGACCGATGCGATCGAACGAGCGCGACGGTTACCGACTTTGAAAGTGGGGTTGCATCTCGTCCTGGTCAATGGCCACCCTCTGCTGCCTGCGCACCTCATTCCCGGCCTGGTCGATCAGCACGGCGAGTTCCATGAGAATTTGCTGGCTGCTGGGTTCCGTTTCTTTTTCCGACCCGAGGTGCGCCGACAACTCGAGGCAGAGATTCACGCGCAGTTTGCTGCCTTTCATGATACAGGTTTGCCCCTTGATCATGTGAACAGCCATAATCATATGCATTTGCACCCGACCATTTTGAGTTTGATCCTCAAGGTTGGGCGATCCTTTAGACTGAGCGCTATACGTCTCCCCTATGAACCTCCTGTGCCATCCTGGCGCGCCTCACGCAAAGGCCTGATCGGGAAGGTGGCGAGTGCGCTGGGCTTGGCACCATGGACGTGGCTGTTGAAAGCGCGACTGCGGAGCGCTGGGATCAAAGCAAACGATTTTATTTTTGGTTTGCACGACACTGGGGCAATGAACGAAGCGACTGTGCTGCGCCTCCTGGCAGAATTGCCTGAGGGGGTCACGGAAATGTATTTTCATCCGGCAACACGGCGTTGCCGCGAAATTGACCGCAGCATGGCAGACTACTGTCACGAGCAGGAATTGGCGGCGCTCACCAGTGCGAAAGTCCGCGCTGCTCTGGAAAACATGTACCTGCAGCCGGTGGGTTTTCGAGATTTGTGAAGAAACCAGCTTCGCTACGCGGAAACTGGCCCCTCTTGCTCTTGCGTGGCTTGAGGAGCGGACCGTGGGGTGGGCTGAGCAAGGACATTGGCAATGGGCCGAACCTCCAACCACCATTGCTCCTTCGGGCGATGATGCTCAAGATCCGCAAGTCGGGGAAGATCTGCTAAACTGTGGAATTGTACCTGCCCGCCTTGCAATCCAATAAATACTGCAGCAGAAGAGGCTTTGCTGGCCTCTGTGACGAGGAATTCTATACTGGTCTCCGCTAGACGAGTCGCGAGGATCCGGTCAAACGGAGTCGGATTCCCTCCCTGCTGTAGGTGTCCTAAAATTGCCTGTCGGACATCGAACAGCCCTGTGCCTTCCTCGGCGAAGAGGGTGCTGAGAAAACTGGTGGTGTAGCGGGGGTGGGCATGTTCACTGCGGATCATCAGGCTTAAGCGTTTGCCGTATTGGAACCCGAGGCGCAAGGCAGCCAAATCGGTCTGCAAGTCACTTAACGAAATCCCTTCTTCGGGCAGATACACTCGCTCTGCTCCGCTCGCGAGCCCGCTCATTTGTGCCAGATAGCCGCAGTGATTCCCCATCACTTCGACGACAAAGCAGCGACGTGAGGCAACAGCAGATTGTTTAATTTTATCGACTGCTTCAACAATGCTGTTCAGAGCCGTGTCAGCGCCGATGCTCAATTCAGAGCCAGGCAGGTCATTGTCGATGGTGGCAGGCGTGCAAATCATAGGAATGTTGAAGGCAGGGAAATTTCCCCGTGCCCGGAAAATCTGGTAGAGGGCCTCGTACCCAGACCAGCCACCAATCATTAACAGTCCCTGGATTTGGTGGGCTTCCAGTACTCGGGCGATGGTGTAAAAATCCCTCCCGCTGGGGATCTTGCGATTGGTGCCCAGTTCTGCACCACCGACAGGGGCCCAGCCGTTAACGCTCATCCAATTCAATTCTTCGACGTCATCTGCAATTAGCCCCTGGAAGCCGTTGCGAGCCCCGAACATGATATGGCCTTGATCGATACCGAGACGGACAGCGGCACGCACCGCAGTGTTCATGCCTGGTGCTGGTGCCCCGGAATGTAACACCGCGAGTCGTCTCCGCTGTTGTCCAGGTGTCGGCTCGTGTGGCAAGGCTCGCACAAGAGTGCGCAACGCACGGAAGGCTGCCTGGTAGTTGCTGCCGCGCAAAGACATGGCGGTGGCAAAGTCGCGGTTATCAATAGCCGACGTGACTGCCCGACTTTGCTCGACACAGTGCTGTAAGGGTAAGCGCGTGATCCGATTGCCACGCATACCGATCAGAATAGGCGGATCGCCTGGAGGGGCTGCAAGGAGCGCATCTACCGCAGCGTACCCGAGAATCGTGCTCAGGTTGCGATCAAACGCGCTGGGGGATCCCCCGCGTTGAATGTGCCCAAGAATGGTGACGCGGACGTCTTCTCCGAGTCGATCTTTGAGCAGCTTTCTCAGTGATTCACTGGTGATGCGATTTCCCTGGCGGTCCCGTGCGCCCTCTGCCACAATGACAATACTATCCCGCCGACCGGCTGCTCGCCCGGTGCGCAGGACCTCACACATACGCTCCTCCCAATGATCTCCCTGCGGAGGGCTTGAAGGGATCAACGCCCAGTCTGCACCACTGGCAAGGGCACCCATGAGCGCGAGATAGCCACAATGGCGTCCCATGACTTCAACGACAAAGGTGCGCTGGTGACTGGCTGCCGTACTGCTGAGGGCATCGACGGCTTGCGTGATGCGGTGCAAGGCAGTATCAGCGCCAATCGTCATATCGGTGCCGAACATGTCGTTGTCAATGGACCCAGGCAGGCCGGCGACATAAATGTGTGGGTGTCTTGCCGCGAGTTCCTGGTTAATCTGTCCCTGCTTGAGCAGTTCCGCCACCAGTTCAGGCCATTCTTGATGGAAGAGAGCTGCTCCGGTGAGGCTCCCGTCTCCACCAATCACGACAAGTAAATCAATCCCATGCGCCAGCAGATTTGCCGCGGCTTGCGCCCGTCCATCGCGGGTGCGGAAGGCCTCGCATCTGGCGGTCCCGATCATTGTGCCGCCGCGCTGTAAAATTCCGCCTACCGCGTCCCAATTCATCTGACGGATCCGGAGTCCGCCTTCGACCATGCCCCGGTAACCCTCGTAGATGGCGTATACTTCAACCCCACGATCCAACGCGGTTCGCACCACCGCACGAACCGCGGCGTTCATGCCGGGCGCGTCGCCGCCACTGGTGAGAACCGCAAGACGTTTAGGGTGGTCTTTCTGCATCATGTTACTATGATAGTAGCAAAATCACGGCCATATCCAGAGTAGCAGGTGAAGCGTGCTGGGTCGCTATGACTTCCCTTCCCTTGCGCTATTTGCTTGTGGTACAGAGGAAGCCAACACTATTCCGCACTCAAGAGGAGACCAGGATGGATTTTGCGCTCACGACTGAACAAGAAGCCTTTCGTGCTCGGATTCAAGACTTTCTTGCGAGAGAGGTCTCTGCTGAGACGGCGTTGGAGGACGGCTGGATTACCGGATTTTCGCCGGAGTTTTCACGCAAGCTTGGTGCGCAGGGCTGGATTGGGTTGACGTGGCCCAGGCAATACGGTGGTCAAGAGAAAAGCTATCTTGATCGCGTGATCTTGACGGAAGAATTGTTACGGGCGGGTGCACCAGTCGCGGCCCATTGGCTGGCTGACCGCCAGATCGGCCCGGCCTTGTTGGCATACGGTAGCGAAGAACAGAAAAAAGAAATTTTACCGCGTATCACAAAAGGAGAACTGGTTTTCTGTTTAGGTATGAGCGAACCTGGCTCAGGCTCTGACCTGGCATCTCTGCGGACCAAAGCGGTGGAGGAAGGGGATTATTTTGTGATCACTGGCCAGAAAATCTGGACCAGTTTTGCGCACGTCGCAGACTATGTGTACCTGGTGGCCCGTACCGATCCCAATGCCCCGAAACACAAAGGTATCAGTGAATTTCTGATTGATATGCAACTGGCAGGGGTGACCGTGCGGCCGTTGGTGGATCTGACAGGGGAGCATCACTTTAATGAGGTCTTCTTTGATAACGTGAGAGTGCCGAAGCGCTGGCTGATCGGCGAAAAGAACCGGGGCTGGTATCAAATTGCTTCCCAACTCGATTATGAACGGAGTGGAATCGAACGGTTACTGAGTAATTATCCGCTGTTCCGCGAGGCTGTACGGTACGCGCAAGAGAAGGGCCTGACCGAAGATCCATTGGTGCGCAACCAACTCGCCCAGATGCATATCGAACTCGAGATGGGCCGATTCATGGTGTACAAAGTGGCCTGGATGCTCACCCAAGGCGGGGTGCCGAATTATGAAGCCGCTATGGCCAAGTGCTATTGCACGGAAATCGAGCAGCGCATTGCGCAAACAGTAAGCAGCTTGCTGGGAGATTACGCGATGCTCATGCCCGGCTCTCCTCAGGCTCGCTTGGCTGGTCGAGCGGCGCGCGAGTATCTCTATGCCCCAGCCTATACGATTCAGGGAGGGACGAGTAACGTACTCCGCAACATCATGGCCATTCGTGGGTTAGGGTTACAGGCAGGGTAGGTGTTGAACCGTTAGCGGTTGGTCCTTCACAAAGGAAGAGAAACTGTATGCTCCTGTCACACAAGGTCGCGTTAATTACTGGTTCGGCTCGCGGGACGGGAGCCGGGATTGCCCGAGTGTTTGCCCGCGAGGGTGCCTCCGTGGTGATTAACCAGGTGAAAGACGAGGGAAACCCTCAACAAGTCCTTAAAGATATCGAGGCGATTGGTGGGAAAGCACTGTTTGTGCGAGCTGACATTACGAACGAAGTGCAAGTACAGACAATGGTGCGGCAGGTTGAGAAGGCGTTTGGCACAATCGATATTTTGGTCAGCAACTATGCCGCCGGAATTCCGCGCAAAAGTTTTCACGAGACTTCTTGGGCTGAATGGCAGGAACAGCTCGATACGACTTTAAAGGCTGCATTTTTATGCACCCAGGCGGTCCTGCCTGGCATGAAAGCCCGCCATTGGGGCCGCATCATCAGTATCAATACCATCGGTATTCACCAACCGGCTCCGCATTACCATGGCTACACGGCTGCGAAGACAGCGATGCTGGGATTCACGCGTAATCTGGCCGTAGAAGTTGGGCAGCACAATATCACGGTCAATATTGTTTCCCCGGGGCTGACTTTGACTGAAGAAGTGAAAGCAACACTGACACCAGAAACGCAGGAGAAACATGAAAAACAGGTTCCGCTGCGGCGGACTGGGACAGTCGAGGACACCGCTCATGCGGTGCTGTTCTTTGCGTCAGCACTGGGCAGTTTCGTGACTGGTGTGTATCTGCCGGTTTGCGGTGGACAAGTGATGGAGTAGGAAAAATTTTGCATTTTTATGTTTCTGATAATTTTTGTCCTGTCAAATTTTAGGAGGCACTATGCAGCGCTGCGCAATCGCACTGTTCACCCCAACACTGAGAGATATGATCGATATCGCCAAGCTGGCCGACGAAGCAGGGTTCGACTCGGTATGGAACGGTGAGTTTTTTAATCGCAACGGCTTGGTCACTCTTGCGGCGGTAGCGCTCAACACCAAAAAGGTAAAAATCGCTACGGGAATTGCCTATGCGTATATGCGGAATCCGGTGCTGAATGCGAATGGCGCAATGGACCTCGATGAATTGTCCGGTGGACGGATGATTTTAGGGCTTGGCAGTGGCACGAAGTCAATGAATGAAGGATGGTACGGGCAGGCATTTGAACCCCGCTCGGCGGCAAAGATGAAAGAGTGTGTGGCGCTCATCCGCCAGATCTGGGCAGCTCACAAAGGCGTGGGTGTGCGTTTTGATGGAGAATTCTATCGGATCAATATTCCCGCCTTTGTCCGTCCTCATGCTGTACGTGAACGGATTCCTGTTTATCTAGCGGCGGTGCAGAAAGGCATGCTGCGGACGACAGGAGAGATTGCCGACGGCTTGGTAGGCCATCCCCTGTATAGCCGTAAGTATATCAATGAATTCATCAAGCCCAACTTGGAGATTGGAGCTCAACGGGCAGGGCGGAGCTTCACAGATATCGCTATCACCACCTTGCTCATTACCGCAATCAGTCATGATCGTGCTCAGGCCATCCAAGAGGCAAAGAACCAGATCGCTTTTTACGCCTCAGTCAAGTCATATGAAGGTATTCTCAATATGCACGGTTGGGAGCAGCAGAAGTTGACAATCTGGGAACACTTCAGGACGTTTAACCTGCCCAAGATGGCGGAGGCTGTAACCGACGACATGGTTGAACAGATTGCTATTGCCGGGACACCTGCGGAATGCCGGGAGCAACTCAAGAAGTGGGAAGGATGTGTCGATCTTCCCATTCTTTACACTCCCACTGCGGGAGTAAAGGCTGGGCGAGTCGTCGAAAACCATCGCTTGATTGTTGAGACGTTTGGGCAGTAGGGCCGACGCGCAATGCAGCGCATAGTCTTACCCACGACATATCCCCGCACTCAACTTAGGCGAGCCGATGTCGTGGTCGCTTTTTACCTGCAAATTTCACTACAGAATTAGCAGAAACTCGACGAGGTCCTGAATGTCAGCATCTGTCAGTTGCTCGCTCGTCCCTGCTTTCAGAACGTAATCCCACATAAAGCGGACTGATGGCTCAAGGGTTGGATAACGTCCGTCGTGAAAATACGGAGCAGTCTGAGAAACCGCCCGCAATGAAGGGATCTTAAAAGAACCGCCAGAGCCCACATCTTCTACCCCCTGTTTGTCATAAGTGGGCGCAAGGTGACAGGTCTGACAGCCGGCTTTGCCGATGAAGAGTTGATAGCCGCGCTTGGCTGCTGCTGAAGCTGCATCTGATGGGGTGCCATCAGCTTTCAGAAAAGGATTCGGCGGGTAGGAGAGCGAAGTGACATAGGCAACTAGCGCGTCGAGTATTTCTTGTGAAGGTTCAGGCCCTTTCATGCGGTTGACGATAATTCCCTTAATGTTTGCTGCAAGGCTGGGGGCAGTGCCTGCCCAAGAAAAGGTCTGGCGTGTTCCTGCTCCCCATAGCGTTGGAGTGCTCCGGCCTTGAGGATCACCATCGGCGACGACTTCTACACCGACGTACGTCTTGTTATCGGTGTGACCAAAGCTGGGATGGCAGGAAGCGCAGGACCATTTTCCATCTCCAGAAAGGGCGGTATCGTTGAACAATGCATACCCCCTGGCAAGCGGAGAATCCCGCGAGGATTGAGGAGAAGTTGCGTGGGCACTACTCGGGAATGCCAAGACCATTGTGCATAACCCAACAACTACGCTGCAATGAACAAACCGCATTGATCCTCCTTTTGGGTGTTCCAGTTTTTCGGCGGTCATTGTAAAGACTCCGGTTGATCCGACAAGCCCTCAACCTGTGATCCATTGCTTACTGGCGCTGCTTTAACTTTTTTGTGCTCGTATCCGTTCGAGGTCGAGCTCGCTCTTAATGCCAAGAGTATGCAACGCATCATTCGCTTCTTCCAGTGAAGTGCTGGTCGCAACCGCTTGTGCCGGCCGAGATAGCGTGTGGAAGACAACTGGTGTAGATAAGTAGAAGGTAAGGGTGGTTAATGGAGTCAGCTTCACCTGTCTTTCGTCATAACGAATGCTTCCTTGCCCCCACGCTCCTTTTGCGCATTGCAACGGGATAGCGCTCGCCTCAGTTGGCACCTTCTCAATCACGTCTTCGAGTTCATTCACTATGTGTGGGGTCAATGCCCAGGCTCCCAGGAAGCCTCCGGCCCGAGCGACCTTCGCCAAAGCATATTCGATTTCGTCAACGGTTAATTCACCATCACTGCCGTAGCCAAACACTCCCCATAAGGTTTGGCGCCCACGCTTATCGAGTTCGGTGAACGCAGCCAGCATCATCGCGTCAGCGAGAGGACTGCGCAAGCCAGTTTCTCCTCCTTGCGCCAAGGAATCCCCACCGACGTCGATACCAACGAGCAGATCCACGCCCAGAGCTGCAATCGCCGCTTCTATGCCAGCAATCGCACCGACTACGCCGGCGGTGATATCAATATGGAGCACTTCCCACCCATACAAAGCCGCCATTTCGGTTTCAGTAAAACGTATGCCGCTGTGAGTATGCGTGCGGGCATTGACCATCCAGGCGTGGGGGTGAAGGATGCGCGTCTGTTCGATTTCAAGTAGACTACGCGGACCAGGGAGCGGATCATATATAAATCGCTCCCAGGGCAATCCACCAAGGTGAAAGCGTAACCCACAGAACTCGAGAAATCTGGCGGTAGCGAGCGCGCCCACAACATCACCGCCACCTCCGACTCCAATCACTAGAGCATGGGAGCTTCCACGAATGATGGTTTCAAGCGATCCGGTCTGCGGATTCATGAAAAACCCGTTTCTCGTGAAACAGTTGAAAGTAACAAATGAGGTTCACAAAATGAGAATTTGCTTGCAATGAAAGAGTAGAAATTTTTCTTTATCCTCACTTATCACACTTTTTTTAGAGAATCGCTACTCTCTGATGTAGACGAAGGTACCAACAGGGGCGAGGTTGTATAGTTCTTTTATGTGATGATTCAGGAGAGAGACGCATCCTAATGTCCAGTTGATCCCTAAACGGTTGAAGTCTTCTTTATCCGTGCCATGGATGCCGATTTCATTGCCGACTCCCGGATATCCTTCTCCTCGTTTTGGTACTTTGCCGAAGGCTACATGTTGCCAGTAGCGGTGGACATCGTGCTCAGTGGGATAATCAAGCAGCATAAAATTGGTCCACCTTTTATGCGGAGCCTTGCCAGTGATCATGTAAAGACCAATCGGTGTCCGTTTATCACCAGCATACAGCTTCCGGCCCGGGTTGCGCCCTAAAACGATCGGGTAGGTTTTGACCAGGCGACCGTACCAATACACATTGAGTGACCGGCACATTTTATCTACTACGATAAAGATCGGTTCTTCACTGGCCCATGGTAATACCGCATCATTGTCAATTCTTTTGGGAATCGGTTGAGACGGAGGAATAGGCTGCGAGTGATCTGGCGCGATTTTAGGTGGATGTTTGACCGTGCAGCCCATCGCCCCCAACACTGCGCATATGCATATGCGCGTGAATAACGTCCACACCTTTACCGTCACGGTTCTCTTGCCCACCGGCCCCCTATTATCAAGCAAATTATGATTGGGTGCAACGTCGTGAACTCCGCCCTTGCTCAGGTTCAATGAAGCAGAGTACATTGCAGGAAAGGTAAAGCGTGTGAAGAAAGAGGCCGCAATCGGTATTTTCGATTCTGGTATCGGTGGACTGACAGTGTTGCAGCAAATTAGCCGCTTGCTGCCGCGCGAACACCTGGTCTACCTGGGTGATACGGCTCGCTTTCCCTACGGAACAAAATCCCCCGAAGTCGTAACGCAGTATGCCTGCGAGAATACAGAATTTTTGGTAGAGCGCGATCTCAAGATGCTGGTCGTTGCTTGTAATACTGCCTCGGCAGTGGCGTTAGAGGTCTTACGCGAACGCTACCACCTGCCTGTTGTTGGGGTTATTGAACCAGGTGCCCAAGAGGCGGTGCGCCGGAGTAAAAACCGACGGGTGGGCGTTATAGGTACGGAGGCGACCATCGCTAGTGGCGCTTACACGAGAGCACTACGTGCGCTGGATCCCACCATCGAGGTGTATACTCGGGCGTGTCCGCTATTGGTTCCATTAGTTGAGGAGGGATGGGTAGAGAACGGGATCGCACGATCTACTGTGGCGCTTTACCTGAACAGTATCAAACTGAGTGGGATCGATGTGTTAGTCCTCGGCTGTACCCATTATCCGTTACTGAAGAAGAGCATCGCCGAGTTTCTCGGCGAGCGGGTGTTGCTGGTCGATTCAGCTGAAGAAACCGCACGGGTCGTGCGCAGTACGTTAGTGCGTGATGGTCTCGCTCGGAGCAAGGGAAATGGTGGGGCGAGTTTTTTCGTCACGGATGCCCCTGATCGTTTTATCAAAGTGGGCGTGCGGTTCCTCGGGGAGCAGGTGGAGTCGGCAGTGCGGATCGAGCGGTAAACAGCTACCCTTTTTGCCGCAACGTGGTACAATACCTCTTTCATTGCGGCTATTTCTGAATCGAATCCCAATATAGGTGATGTGCAATGTTCATGGCCTTGCTTCATAAAATTGTTGGCAGCAAGAACGACCGAGAATTAAAGAAGCTCCGTCCCCTCATTGAGAAGGTCAACCGTCTCGAACCCGAATTTGCGCGGCTGAACACCGAGGAATTGCGGGCCAAAACTGATGAGTTCAAGGGCCGGATTGTAGAGGCAACGCGTGATCTGCGTCGTCAGCTCGACACTTTACTGGAACAACCGCAGCAAGAGACCGAGCAGGCGAATGAAGATCACACGGATGGTGAAGCCCTGAAAGATGAAGCTGAGAAAATTGAAAAAGAACTCCGTGAGACCGAAGCCGAGGTGCTCGAAGTTTTGTTGCCAGCAGCGTTTGCCGCGGTGCGGGAGGCGTCGCGGCGGACTACTGGCATGCGCCATTTCGACAGTCAGTTGCTCGGCGGCATCGTTCTCCATCAGGGCAAAATCGCCGAAATGAAAACAGGTGAAGGAAAAACCTTGGTGGCGACGTTACCGCTGTACCTGAACGCGTTGTTAGGCAGAGGAGCACATCTGGTTACAGTCAATGATTATTTAGCCCGGCGGGACGTACAGTGGATGGGGCCAATCTACCATGCTGTGGGCCTGTCTGTGGCCTCAATCGTTCACGATACGAGTTTTCTCTTTGATCCAACCTATCTGGTCAAAGACTACCGGTACCTGAACCTACGGCCGATTAGCCGCAAAGAGGCCTATGGAGCTGATATTACCTACGGGACGAATAATGAGTTTGGCTTTGACTACTTACGTGACAATATGAAGTTTAGCCTTGACGACTATGTACAACGTGAACTGCACTTTTCCATTGTCGATGAGGTAGACAATATCCTGATTGATGAAGCGCGTACGCCTTTGATCATTTCCGGTCCAGCCGAGGAATCGACGCAAAAATATTACGCTATTGACCGGGTCATTCCGCGGTTGCAGAAAGAGATCGACTACGCGATCGATGAAAAACTACGGACTGCGACCCTTACTGAGGAAGGGGTTGCCAAGGTCGAGCGTATCTTGGGAGTCAAAAACCTCTACGATCCAGCAGAAATCGGTACGCTGCATCACGTCAACCAAGCCCTCAAAGCGTATGCGCTGTTTAAGCGCGATGTCGACTATGTAGTCAAAGACGGGGAGGTCATCATCGTCGATGAATTTACTGGCCGCCTCATGCCTGGCCGCCGCTGGTCTGACGGGTTGCATCAAGCGGTTGAGGCCAAGGAGAAAGTCCGGATTCGCGAAGAAAACCAAACGTTAGCGACCATTACGATCCAAAACTATTTCCGTATGTACAAAAAGTTGGCTGGCATGACCGGAACGGCAGACACGGAATCAGTTGAATTCAAAAAAATCTATAATCTCGATGTAGTCGTGATTCCTCCGAATAAACCGATGGTCCGTGTTGATCATCCAGATATGGTCTATAAAACGGAGCGAGAAAAATTTAATGCAGTCCTTGACGATATTGCTGAGTGCTACAGTCGCGGTCAACCGGTGCTGGTCGGCACTATCTCCGTGGAGAAATCTGAACATCTGAGCAAACTGCTCAAACGCAAGGGGGTCAAACATAGTGTGTTAAATGCGGTGAATCACGAGGCTGAAGCCAATATTATTGCCCAGGCTGGCCGTTTCAGTGCCGTCACAATTGCGACCAATATGGCTGGACGTGGCACTGACATTCTCCTTGGTGGGAACCCAGAATTTCTCGCGCGTGCTGAGATTGAGAAAAACTGGTTGAGCAAAATGAGCGCAACCACCGCCACACAAACAGGCAAGAGCTATGAAGAGAGTTTGGAAGAACTCCGGGCCGAGTATAATGAAACCATCAGCCGTGCCCGCGAACAATATGAAAAGGAGTGGCGGCCGTTTGAAGAAGCGCGTAATGCTGCGCTGAAGCGTTCGGCAGAAACCTATCGTCCGTTCCTTTACGCCTCATGGCAGCAGGCACGAGCTGAATATGAAGTACTCGCTGCTCGTGTGGACTTTGCGAATGGTCAGGGCAATGACCCGTCTGTCTTGGCTCAGTACATCCAAACCCGCTCTGCGTATGAACAGGCCCTCGGTGAGTACGACAAGGTGATCGGACCATGCCTGAGTGAAAATCAACAAGAAGAGTACGAAACTGCGTGTGCTGAGTATGCAAGCTTACTTGAGGCCGGCATTGCTGCGGTCCCGCGCGAGCGCTTGGAGATCACACGCAGCCGCTATGAACGGTTGCTAGAGGAATATAACCGGGCAATTGTTCGTGTATCTGGAGCCTCTCTTCATGAAAACGGTACAGTCAGAGTCCGCTACGACGAAGCACGAGAGGCCTATGAAGAGGCAATGCGGGCGTACCAGGAGGCTGACCAACATTATGAGGAAAAGCGTAAGCCTTATGAAGAAGCGGTTGCCAGGGCTGAGCGGGTTTATGAAGAAAAGAGACGAGCGCGGGTGAAAGTTGTAGAAGAAGTACGAGAACAACTCGAGAAAACCCCAGATCTGTACCAGCAACTTTTTGATGAAGTGCTAGATAAGTATCGGCACAGATGTGCGGAAGAACGGGAGAAGGTTGTTGCTGCTGGTGGACTTCATATTCTTGGTACTGAACGTCATGAAGCGCGGCGAATCGATAACCAACTGCGTGGTCGTGCTGGGCGCCAAGGAGATCCAGGAACGTCGCGTTTTTATCTTTCTTTGGAGGATGATCTCCTTCGTATCTTTGGGGCCGAACGTATTCAAAAGGTGATGGACCGCCTTGGCATGGAAGAAGGAGAGCCGATTGAACATAAGCTTGTCACTCGTGCGATCGAGAACGCCCAGAAGCGAGTTGAGGCACACAACTTCGATATTCGGAAGCATCTTCTCGAATATGATGATGTGATGAATAAACAGCGTGAGGTTATCTATCAACAACGTCGGAGTTTTTTAGCTGGAGAAAACCTCAAAAGTGTTGCCCTCGAGATGATCGAGGATCTCGCTGAACACACTGCGCTCGCCTATGCTGATAAAGCAGTTTTTCCTGAAGAATGGGACTGGAAAGGGTTAAACGATGCCCTCTTCCATCAGTTTAACTTTCGCCTAGAAACAAGCGAAGAAGAGCAAAAAAATTGTACACCTGAGGATTTGGTTGACCTTGTCTGCGAAAGAGTTCTGCACGTGTACGAAGCGAAGGAACAAGCGTTTACGCCGCCGGTCATGCGGTATCTCGAGAAGGTGATTTTGCTCCAGACCATGGACGCATTTTGGAAAGATCATCTGTTATCTATGGACCACATGAAAGAAGGCATTGGGTTACGAGGCTATGCGCAACGCAACCCGCTGCAAGAATATAAAAAAGAAGCGTTCGCCATGTTTGAAGAGCTGTTACAGCGGCTGCAGGTGGATGTCGTGGAAAAACTCTTCACCGTACAAATAGCCCGTCAAGAGGATGCCCAGCGGATTGAGCAACCACGCCGTGTGCCTCAGCGGCAAATCCTGACCAGTCATGGACAAACGGCGGTGGCACAGGCACAACCTACGCAGGTCAAACGTGACGCGCCCAAAGTTGGACGGAATGACCCTTGTCCGTGTGGCAGTGGAAAGAAGTATAAGAAATGCCATGGTGCATAAAGAGTGATGAGCCTGGAGATCTCAGGAGGAGGAATGCGGATCAAGGTAGAGAAGAGACCGGTAGCTGTCCCTGGGTTTCAATTTGCTGGAGTATCCTGCGGAATTAAGCCGAGCGGAAAAAAAGATCTCTCCATTATTTTTTGTGAAAAACCAGCAACCGCAATCGCAGCCTTTACGACGAATAGGGTGAAGGCTGCGCCGGTTCTTGTCGGTCAAGAACGCATCAAGTCTAATCATCTGCAGGCTATTGTCGTCAACAGTGGCAATGCCAACGCGTCGACTGGCCAGCCTGGACTTCGGGTAGCGCGAGAGAGCTGCGCTCTTGTTGCGCGCACCCTTGGCATTGATGAAAAGCTGGTTTTGCCCTCATCGACCGGCAAAATTGGGGTACTCCCACCCTGGGAGAAGATGAAAGCTGGTATTCAGGCCGCTTGTGCTACTTTGGCGCCTAACGGATTTTGGCATGCCCTCGCCGGTATCATGACGACGGATGCGTTTCCAAAGGCGGCAGTCCGGCAGGTGGTAGTGAGTGGGAAGTCTGTGACTATCGCTGGCATGGCCAAAGGTGCAGGCATGATCAACCCCAACATGGCCACCATGCTGTGCTATGTCCTCACTGATGCTCAAGTAACGCGTGCGGCTTTACAACAGGTGCTCAAGCACACACTGGCTGACTCGTTTAACGCGATTTCGGTAGATGGGGATACGAGTACCAACGATACTGTCGTGCTTATGGCAAACGGTGCAGCTGGCAACAAGGCAATGAACGGGACTGGTAAAGACTTGAGGATTTTCCAGGCTGCCGTTGGCGAAGTGTTACAGGAGTTAGCGCGACTGGTGGTGAAAGACGGGGAAGGGGCCACACGCGTCATTGATATATTTGTCCGGGGCGCGAGAAATGGAATTGAGGCTGAAAAAGTTGCACGGGTGGTTGCCTCTTCGCCTCTGGTCAAAACGGCCTTTTTTGGGGGGGATCCGAACTGGGGACGTATTGCCTGTGCGGTTGGGTACTCAGGCGCAACTGTGAATCCTGACAAGCTGGGCATTGTGATCGGTGATGTGCCGATCGGCCGCAACGGTATGAGTACTGGTCCGGACAGTGAAAAGCGGGCGGCCGTCGTGATGCAGCAGCCCGAGTTTTCCGTAATCATTGACCTTCATGTGGGACATGGAGCGGCGCATGTAATTACGTCTGACTTGTCAGTGGGGTACGTCCGGTTTAATTCGGCGTATTCGACGTGAGTTGTGAGAAAGGAACACATTGACGAATTGACGAAAAAGGGCAGCACGCAAAACTCTGCCCTTTTTATGCGGGAAAAGTGGCGTATGACCTTAGCGCCCCTTTGGCAAGCCGAGGACCCGCTCGGCGATGATATTGCGTTGAATTTCTGAGGTCCCACCTTCAATTGAATTCGCGCGCGAGCGCAGCAACCCATACTGCCAATACCCATTGTCTGTTGCCCTTTTTTCCCCTTCATACAGTTGGCCAGCCGGTCCCTGCATATCGACCGCGAGTTCCTGCAGTCGCTGATTCGTTTCTGCCCACAGCAGTTTCGCCACTGATCCTTCTGGGCCTGGTGGGTTTCCTCGCAGTAACCCGGTGAGCGCACGGTAATTATTCAGTTTGAGCAGTTCGGTTTCAATGCGTGCCTGCGCCAGCTTTTGCCGTATAAGAGGATCAGTGCACACCGGCTCGCCGTATCGCTTTTGCTGCCGTGCTGTCGCCACGAGATCCTCGTAATGTCTCTTCTGAGAAAAGGTAAAGTAGAACCCCAGCCCCTGACGCTCAAACATTAATGATGTAATGATAATATGCCAGCCCTGATCCTTCTCGCCAAGCAAGTTTTCCTTGGGGACTCTGACTTCTTCAAAAAACACTTCATTGAACTCACTATCACCGGTGATGGTACGCAGGGGACGGATGGTAATGCCAGGGCTCTTCATATCAACCAGCAGACAGGACAACCCTTGATGCTTCGGGGTGTCGGGATTTGTTCGCACCAGTAGTAGACACCAGTCGGCGTAGAAAGCCAGGCTGGTCCAGACTTTTTGGCCGGTCACAAGGAAATAATCGCCGTGCTCGATCGCCCGTGTTTGGAGCGAAGCTAAGTCGGAACCTGAATTGGGCTCAGAGTACCCCTGGCTCCAGATCTCTTCGCCACTAAGGATTTTGGCAAGGTGGGCTTTTTTCTGAATCTCATTGGCATGGACAATTAACGTGGGACCAACAATCTCTAACCCCAGCACATTCAAGAGTGCTGGTGCCTTATGAGCGGCCATTTCCTCGTCAAAGATCATCCGCTCCACGAGTGAAGCCCCCCGTCCTCCATACTCTTTCGGCCAAGAGACTCCTGCCCATCCTCCCTCATACACTTTTCTCTGCCAGGTTTTGAGAAAATCAAGGTCAGCGGCTGAAGCTTGCGGTTGTAAGTGGTGGAGTGGTGTGGCTGCTGGTGGGACATGGGCTTTGAGCCAGGATCGGAATTCCTGCCGAAAAGCCTCTTGTTGTGGGGTAAAGGTAAAGTCCATGATGTGCTCCTGCGCTGATGGGAAAAAGTTCTTCTAGCTGGTGAGCTGTTGCTGCAATAACTTATTGACCTTTTGTGGGTTTGCTTTTCCCTGGGTTGCTTTCATGACTTGACCGACGAAAAAAGCAAAGAGCCGATCACGTCCCGCGCGATATGCGGCCACTTTGTCCGGGTTGGCTGCAAGCACCTGGTCGATCTGAGATCGTAAAGTCCCTTCATCACTCACCTGGATAAGCCCTTGTTCCTCAATAATTTTTTCTGGTGCTTGGCCACTCTTGCGCATTTCATCAAAAACGGTCTTGGCAATCTTGCCGCTAATCTTTCCTTCCTGAATGAGACAAACGAGGCTTCCAAGGTATTCTGGAGGGCAGGGCCAAGATGTGATGCGGAGAGTCGAGTCAAGTTTTTCGTCTTTCACAACCCGGAGCACGCTATCCATAACCCAATTACTGACGGCCTTGGCGTCAGCCGGGTAGGCGCGTACTGCGGTCTCGTAATAATCCGCAATATCCTTGCGAGCGGTCAACACCTCTGCGTCATACGCTGGTAAGCTATATTCGCGCACCAATCTATCCCGCCTCTCCGCGGGAAGTTCCGGCAGGGAATACTTGACCGCTTGGATCCATGGGTCTTCCACGACTAAGGGCAAAAGATCGGGGTCAGAAAAGTAGCGATAATCGTGCGCAGATTCCTTGCTACGCATAGCGCGGGTGACCTCGCGGTCGGCATCCCACAGGCGAGTTTCCTGAATGACTTGGCCACCAGAGGAAAGCGCTTCTCTCTGACGTGAGATTTCATATTGCAGTGCTTTCTCAACCGCACGGAAGGAGTTCAGGTTCTTGACTTCCGCTTTCGTGCCGAACGCTGTTCTGCCGCGCGGGCGGAGCGAAACGTTCGCGTCGCAGCGTAAGCTGCCTTCTTCCATGTTACCGTCACACACTTCGAGGTATTGTAAGATGGTGCGTAAGTGTCGAAGATAAGTCCCAGCTTCCTCGGCCGTGCGGAGATCCGGCTCACTGACAATTTCCAGTAGCGGGACTCCAGCGCGGTTCAGATCGACCAGGCTGGCGTCGCTGTGGGCATCGTGGATATTTTTTCCTGCGTCTTCTTCCATATGGATACGGGTGAGACGGACGCGTTTAGCTTGACCGCCTACGGCAATATCAATATAGCCATGCTGGGCGATGGGCATTTCGTACATGCTGATCTGATAGCCTTTTGGCAGGTCAGGGTAAAAATAGTTCTTGCGAGCCCAGCGACTCATGTGGGCAATCTCACAGTGGGTGGCAAGTGCAACGCGGAGCGCGAACTCGACTACCTTATGGTTCAAGACTGGAAGCACTCCAGGCATGCCGATACATATGGGACAGGTGTTGTGGTTCGGGAGCGCACCGAACCGGGTCGAACAGCCACAAAAAATCTTCGACTGAGTTAACAGTTGCGCATGCACTTCTAACCCGATAACGACTTCATATTCCATAGACACCTCAGAGCGGCGGTTTCCGTGTGTGCCAGTCTGTTGCTTGCTCGTATGCATAGGCGACCTGTAATAAGGCCTCTTCACCAAACGGTTTACCGATAAGCTGCAGACTAATAGGCATACCCTTTTCGTCAAACCCACACGGGACCGAGAGCCCTGGAAGGCCAGCAAGATTGACGGCGATAGTGAAGATATCCGATAGGTACATCGTCAGTGGATCGGCCATCTTCTCGCCGAGGTGAAACGCTGTCGTGGGTGCCGTCGGCGTCGCAATCACGTCGCAATGGCCAAAAGCGTTCAGGAAATCTTGCCGGATGAGTGTTCGTACTTTCTGGGCTTTCAGGTAGTAGGCATCATAGTAGCCAGCCGAGAGGACATAGGTGCCGAGCATGATGCGACGTTTCACCTCACTGCCGAACCCTTGGGCGCGGGTACGATGGTACATGTCCAACAAACCATTGGTTTGAGCAACGCGATGACCGTACTTCACTCCATCGTAGCGAGCCAGGTTCGAACTGGCCTCAGCCGTGGCGATGATATAGTAGGTGGCGATAGCATACTTTGTGTGCGGGAGCGAGATGGAGGCTGGCTGGGCTCCCAAATTCGTCAGCTCCGCGATAGCTTTTTGCACGGCGGCGTCGACTTCAGGTTGCATGCCCTCGACAAAATATTCTTTGGGAATGCCAACTGTGAGCCCGCTCACCCCACGAGCCAGAGAGGCTTGATAATTGGGCACAGGAATGTTGACGGAGGTAGAGTCCTGTGGATCATGACCAGCGATCACCTGCAGCAGCGTTGCGCAATCCTGTACGTCTTTGGTGAGGGGGCCGACTTGGTCTAATGATGAGGCAAAGGCGACAACGCCGAAACGGCTGACCAGCCCGTACGTAGGTTTGAACCCGACAACCCCACAGAACGAGGCTGGCTCGCGAATAGATCCACCAGTATCAGTACCCAGGGAGGCGAGCGCTTGATCGGCTGCCACCGCTGCCGCCGAGCCGCCAGACGACCCTCCGGGTACACGGGTCAAATCCCAGGGATTGCGGCTGGGAAAAAACGCCGAGTTCTCGGTAGAAGAGCCCATCGCAAACTCATCGCAGTTCACCTTGCCGATGATGACCGCCCCGGCTTCTTTGAGACGACGTGTGACGGTTGCGTCATACGGAGGGACAAAATGTGCTAGCATCTTGGACCCAGCGGTAGAACGAATGCCTTTTGTCAGGATGACGTCTTTGACAGCAACTGGGATACCGCATAGGGCTGGGATCTCTTCGCCAACCGCGAGAAGGTGATCTGCTATCTCGGCCTGAGCGAGCGCTTCTGTTTCGCAGACTGTTACGTAAGACTGTACCTGTGTATCAGTGGATTGAATCCGCTCCAATACAGCGCTAGTCAACTCACGAGCGCTCAGCTCTCGTCGTTTGAGCAAATCGGTTGCTTGATGAATAGTGAGACTGTAGGGCTTCATACTTCACATACATGAGCAGTTGAGGATGGTGGTGGTTAATTCCCTTCTTCTTGCGCGCGGGGGCTTGCCGAATCCTGACTGTTTATTCAATGATCTTTGGCACTTTAAAAAAGGTTGCCTGTCGGGCTGGGGCGTTGTGGAGCAGCGCGTCAGTATTGGGCTGGTTTGTGACGGTATCTTCGCGAAAAGGGGAAGGAACGTCGATGGCGTGCGCCGTGGGTTGTATGTCGTCTGTCTGCAGTTCGTTGAGCTTCTCCACATACGAGAGTATCTTATCGAAGTGCGCGGCCAGTGCGGTTTGTTCCTTAGGGGTGAGTGCTAAACGAGCAAGCAGGGCGATACGGTGTACTTCTGCTTGAGTAATTTTCATGGGCAAGGCCCTTTATCCGTTCTGAATCGCCGTGTTCCTAACACAGAAAAGCACTGTGACATAGAGTGCCCCGGGATTCAACGGAACCGCCAGAAAAACTCGAGGCGGCACTCTTGATCTGCTGAGGGGCTGTCGGGTACTCTGCAGTTATGATCGAGGGACAGAAACGGCGTGACCTTGGGCAGCAAGGAGAAAGCGAAGCTGAGCAGTTCTTGATCACCCAGTGCCACTACCAGATCGTTGCCAAAAATTATCGTTCCCCTTTTGGGGAAATTGACCTGATAGCGCTCGATCGGCAGACCCTGGTGTTCGTCGAGGTGCGGAGCCTGACGGGTCCCTTCTTTGGTGACCCCCTTGAGTCGGTGACTCCACGGAAGCAGCGACAAATTGCCAAAACTGCCCTGCATTATCTTGCTCGCTATCGTCTGCATGATCGAGCGGCGCGATTCGACGTGATCGGCATTTGCTGGGAAGGAGGGCGGGCACGTATTGCCCATATTCAAGGAGCCTTCGACCTTCCTCGATCGTTCTAGGAACCCTTATGTTAGACATTAAATTTATTCGCGAACAGCCTGAATTTGTGAAGCAAGAACTAGAGAAAGTCGGTTTTCCTGCTCAAGACCTGGATGCTCTGCTTGAGCTCGATCGCCGCCGTCGTGTGTTGATCCACGAAACGGAATCGCTGAAAGCCTCCCGCTCTTCACGTTCACAAGCAATTCGGCACCTCACTGACCTGCAGGAACGAGAGACTGCTATTGCGGAAATGCGTCAGCTAGGAGATCAGATTGCCAGACTCGAAAAGGAGGCCAACGCCGTCGAGGAGATGTTTCAGCGACGCATGTTGGAGATCCCCAATCTACCGCACCCCCGAGTGCCGATTGGTCGAGACGAAAGCGAAAATGTGGTCGTGCGAACCGTTGGTGAGCTTCCCACTTTTTCTTTCCCTCCTCAACCACACTGGGAACTGGGGGAACGACTGGGGATGATCGATTTTGAGCGGGGCGTAAAAATTGCCGGCTCCCGCTTCTACATCCTCAAAGGTGCAGGGGCACATTTGCAGCGGGCATTGATCAACTGGATGCTTGACCTGCATGTTCGAGAACATGGCTATACTGAAGTGTACCCTCCGGTCATGGTTAAAAAAGAATGCCTGGTCGGCACGGGCAACCTGCCCAAGTTTGGTGACAATTTGTATCGTGACTATGAAGAGGATTTCTGGTTCATTCCGACTGCTGAAGTGCCGGTGACGAACCTGTATCGTGACGAGATTATTGAACCAGGGCAGCTGCCAATCTACCATGTGGCGTACACGCCCTGTTTTCGCCGAGAGAAGATGTCTGCTGGCAGAGACGTGCGCGGTATAAAGCGGGGACACCAGTTTGACAAAGTAGAGATGGTCAAGTTCGTAGAACCCGCAACTTCAGACGTCGAACTCGAGGCGTTAGTAAACAATGCAGAAGATGTTTGCCGACGACTTGGTCTGGCCCATCGCGTCGTGCAAATGTGCACTGGGGACCTAAGTTTTGTAGCGGCGATGAAATACGATGTGGAAGTATGGGCACCCGGATGCCAAGAGTGGTTAGAGGTCAGCTCCTGTTCAAACTTTCGAGATTTTCAGGCCCGTCGGGCCAGAATTCGTTATCGTCCGGCACCTGGGGCGAAGCCCGAATTGGTGCACACGCTGAACGGATCAGGATTGGCATTGCCTCGCGTGGTGATTGCAGTGTTGGAGACCTATCAACAGGAGGATGGGAGCATTCTGATCCCACCAGTCCTGCAGCCCTACATGGACGGAAAAACCAGTATAACGATGGGAAAGTAGCGCTCTCAAGGCCTGATTGACAGGGGCAACAATCAGGGGGGTTGACGATCTACGGAGAGCTATATACTTATCTGCCCAACACAAAGCGCCCTGTGCCGAACAAAAGAGAAAAAGAAGAGCACAGTCGGGAACTTGAGGAAAGGATCGAGGACCTGACCAAGGAACTCTCGGGGTTGATCAACGCCTCTGATGATGAGATCAAGGGGCGCGAAGAACTGAGGGATTATGCGATCAGCCTCCTACAGGGAGCAACCGAAACGTCGACGGTAGAAGAAGCACCCACAGCAACGAATGCCCCTTCTTCTTTCAACCCCTTTGCCCTGGCGATTCCTTTCTTCCTTATCGGTTTTTTCCTCCTGCTGCTCTTCCCGCCGGTCGGCCTATTTCTTATCATTGGTGCCATCATCATGATGATATGGGGAGGGCTCTTAGCCCTGTTGTTCAAGAAACGCTAGCTTTATGGAATCATGATCAGGAGGTTGCTGCATGGCCAAAGAGAAAGCGACCACGGCCGAAGATCAACAAGCAGTAGAACAGCGCCGTCGGCAAGAACAGATTGCAGAGCGACAAAAGCGAGAGCAGGAACGGGCCGCCAGGGGCGGCCTGTGGTCTCGCCGAGATTTCTTTGGTCGGCTGAGTTGGGGAGCCTTTGGGGCCATTTCTCTCATGGGACTGCTCGCGTTTGTCCGCTCGGCATTCCCGCGAGTCCTCTTCGTGCCGCCCTCAACGTTTAAGGCTGGATATCCCAATGACTATCCGGTTGGAGAAGTCAGCGAACGATACACCAAAGAATTTCGGGTCTGGATCGTTCGCGAAACCCAAGGCTTCTACGCCATCTTTGCGAAATGCACTCACCTTGGTTGCACTCCACGTTGGTTGACGTCGGAGAGCAAATTCAAATGCCCATGTCATGGTAGTGGGTTTTACATAACTGGCTACAATTTCGAGGGACCGGCCCCGCGCCCCCTGGACCGATTAGAAATCCATGTCGCTGAGGATGGGCAATTAGTGGTGGACAAAAGCAAAGTGTTCACTATGCAACCCGGTGTTGATCCTAATAAACAACATCCCGACAGTATTCTCAAAATATGAGGCAGTATAGCTATGAGCCAATGGGATGAATTCAAACGGCAAGTCATGGAATCACAGACGTGGCAGTCTATTTTTCGCCACGGCTATGAAGATACCCCTCGCAACCGCATCCTCATGGTCTCTGGGAATGTGTGGCTGCATCTCCATCCTTCCAAGGTGCGCAAACACGCCACGCGGTTGCGCTTTACCTGGTGCATGGGAGGCATCACTTTTCTGATGTTTTTGGTGACGGTCGTGACTGGTATTTATCTGATGTTTTATTATCGACCGGTCGCCGAGTATGCCTACGCGGACATCAAGTACTTGGAATTCGACATGCCCTTCGGGATGCTGATGCGGAACATGCATCGCTGGGCAGCACATGGGATGGTCATTGCCGTATGGCTGCATATGTTCCGGGTATTCATGACCGGATCGTATAAACCTCCCCGTGAATTCAATTGGGTTGTTGGTGTGGTTTTGCTGGTGCTGACCCTCTTACTCTCCTTTACCGGATACCTCCTCCCTTGGGACCAACTGTCCATTTGGGCGGTGTCGGTAGGGTCAAACATGGGAAAAGCCACGCCATTGCTTGGGGCAGAGGGGCCGTTTCACGAGTTCATGGGAGTCAATCCGATCTATGACGCCCGCGCGTTTCTCTTTGGTGGTGGAGAGATTGGTGCGCATACGCTCCTGCGTTTTTATATCTTACATTGTATCTTTATTCCTCTTGTTGCCAGTCTTTTTATGGCAGTGCATTTCTGGCGGATACGCCGAGATGGCTTCTCCGGGCCGCCGTTGTAGCTGGTAGTAGGGATAATAAAGGAGGACTGTTCCGTGCGTGTGTTGGTCACGCCCATTCTCATTGCCGTGATTCTTGTGCTGCTGTACTGGGCCGCGAAACCGCGTTCACAAAAATCCGAATAAGCGGAAAGGGAATGTCTTATGGCCGCTGTTGATGTGAAGGCTCCGGCTAAACGCGTTGAAGTTGCGATCAAGAAAGCGACTGGACCAGGGGATGATAAAGTTCACACTTGGCCGTATCTGGTGCGGAGCGAGTTTTTATGTTCGTTGTTAGTGATCCTCCTCTTGCTGGTGTGGTCATTGCTGGTGGATGCTCCTCTTGAGGAACCTGCAAACCCAGGGCGTACGCCAAATCCCTCGAAGGCGCCGTGGTACTTTCTCGGATTACAAGAAATTCTAGTCTTTTTTGATCCGTGGCACGCTGGGGTGGTGGCGCCAACCTTGATCATCGTGGGTTTGATGGTGATTCCTTATATCGACATCAATCCCAAGGGAAACGGTTATTACACATATAAGGAACGGAAATACGAGATTCTGACATTTCTCTTTGGCTTCCAAGTGCTGTGGATTTCGACCATTATCATCGGCACCTTCCTCCGGGGGCCTGGGTGGAACTGGTTCTGGCCATGGGAGCCGTGGGATGCTCACAAGGTCGAAGCGCTATCAAACCAAGACCTCCCGTATCTGTTAGGTATCCGGGACTATTGGGCACAAGCGGCTTTTGGGTTTGCTTTAGTGGTCGGGTTCTTCGTCCTGGGTACGTTGGCGATGTACTGGTGGGTCATACGGTTGAAAGGACGTGAATTCATGCAACGGTGGGGGGCGGTGCGTTTCGGCCTGACCTCCTTTTTATTCTTAAACATGATTGCGGTCGTGATAAAAATGCTTCTTCGCCACATGTTTAATGTCAAATACATTATGGTGACCCCATGGATTAACATCTGATGACGTTTTACCTGGCCAAATTTTTACAGGCGCTGGGGTGTGCTGACGTGGGGTATGCGTTGTTCGTGGGAATAACGGAAGAACGTGGGATGGGCAAAGAACTATTGTTGCTGGGAATTGGGATATTGATATTTACTCTCGGGCGCTACCTCGAGAGTAGGGCAACCGCTTAACGAAACGCTTATGGCACGCAGAGACATTGACGACGAAAAAAAATCATACAGTGGGCTTTTCCTGCTGATCGTGGGGTTATTGCTGGTCGGTGGGATCTGGTCAATTTGGGACGACTATATATCACGCCGTCCATGGAAAAAGTATCAAGCTGAATTCTCATTAATTGCTTACGATAAAACCAAAAAAGAACTCAGAGAAGAGGAAGAGCGGCTCCAACAAGATCCGACCTACCAGGAGGTGAAGGCAAAATTCGAGACAGAGCAGCAACAACTCCAAGATGGAGAAATGGGGCAACGCCTTGCTGATCTGACCCAAAAGCTGGCGGGTGCAGAACTGCGAGCCAGTGAAATCGAAACCTCCCTCCGTATTGTGAAGAGTGAGATGGAAGCGGCCTGGTATGAGTACGATCATGCCCAGATGCTTGGGCGTGGCGCTCAGGAAGAGAAACATACTTTGGATACGCTCTCGGCTGAGGCTGCCGTATTGGAAGAACGATTCCGCACTGCCCAAGCTGAGCGCGACCAGATCCAGAGAGAAATTGACGAAATTACCCTAGAGTTCCAAACCCTGGAAAGCAAACTGCGTGAATTAACAACGCCCAAAGACCGGATTAAGCAACGTCTCGATTCATACGTGCTCCTGTCCTTTAACGGGGTTGCCATCCCGCCAATTCCGACGATTCACCAAACCGTTCTTCCTGAGTTCGATCGGGGTAACTTTGATACCTCGCTGATGCGAGTTGATCGGTGCCAGTCCTGTCATGCCGGCATTGATCGCAGTGGGTTTGAAGACCAACCCAATCCGCATAAGACTCACCCTTTCCGGGAAATATTGCTGAGCAATCATCCGCCGGAGCAGTTCGGTTGTACTCCATGTCATGAGGGCCAGGGAGTGGCGACTAGCAGTGCGAAGCAGGCCCATGGTGAAGTCATATTTTGGGAGCACCCTTTACGGCGCGGTGATAAAGTCGAAGCGAACTGCATTAAATGTCACGCTGATGTACAGGACCTTCCCCATACTAACCAGATTGCCGCCGGTGAAGCCCTATTTATTCAACTGGGGTGTCATGGCTGTCATCTTGTTGAGGGATATGGGGAGTTACCGAAGATTGGTCCGTATCTCAGGCGAGTTGCGGCAAAAACTGACCCAGCCTGGATGGTACGCTGGGTCACCAATCCTCAGGCATTTCGTGCTCATTCGCGTATGCCGAACTTTCTTTTAACTGAGGAAGAAGGGGTTGCTGTTACTGCGTATCTGTTGGATGCCAGTAGACAAGAGGGGGAAGAGTGGCTGCATACCCATCCGGAGCCTGAAGGGATCGATCCGCAAAATGCGGCGTTAGTTGAACAAGGCAAAAAACTGATCGAATCGTTAGGGTGTCGCGGATGTCATGGTATTGGCGAAGGAGAAACTGCTACCATTATTGGCCACAACAAAGATTTTGCACCAAATCTCGCCGGTATCGCCGAAAAAACAAATGCCCGCTGGCTCTATCACTGGATGAAGAACCCACGCGACTACTCGCCAACAACCCCCATGCCAAGTCTCCGTTTGTCTGATGAAGAAGCCAAAGCTATTACGACATACCTCATGACCCTTGGAGAAAAATCGGACAATCGTGAGATTCACGCACGTCTGCGTGACCCAGAGGTCATTGCCGACGGCAAGGCACTCACGCGAAAATATGGTTGTTATGGCTGTCACAATATTCCAGGAATGGAAAATGAGGCCCGTATTGGTGTCGAGTTGACCGCTTTTGGATCAAAAACACTAGAGGAACTCTTTTTTGGCAACCGCACAGACATTCCTCATACCTGGGATGATTGGACATACTATAAGCTCAAAGACCCACGCATTTATGCGACTGAGCGTATTGAGCAATTGATGCCGAAATTTGATTTGGCTGAGGCGGATATTAAAGCATTACGGGTATTTCTCACCAGCCGGACAGAGCACAAGGTTCCAGAATCCTACCATGCCGTAGTTGGGGACCGTGGCAAACAGCTCGTAGAAGGTCAGCGTCTGATTCAATACTACAACTGCACAGGATGTCATGTCATTGAAGGGAAGGGCGGAAATATTCGGGCTTTATATACAGAGAATCCGACGTTTTCTCCGCCGATTCTCAACGGTGAAGGGGCGAAAGTGCAGCCAGGATGGTTTTATGGCTTCTTAAAAAACCCTGTTCTTTTGCGACCCTGGCTGCAGGTACGCATGCCAACCTTTCATTTATCAGATGAGGAAGCCTATACGATTGTGAATTATTTTACGGCCCAGGCGAGACTCGCAGTTCCGTACATGTACGTTGATCGCAGTAAAATCTCGCCGGAGTTTATCACTGCCGGCGAAAAGCTCATGTCCGAAGAATATTTTGCGTGTTTTTCGTGCCATCAACAGGGAGAGACAAAACCCGAGGGACCACCCGATGGTTGGGCTCCAGACCTTGCGATATCAAAGCAGCGGTTGAATCCGGAATGGATTGTTGAGTGGATCCGTGACCCACAAAAGCTCATGCCTGGGACGAGAATGCCGAGCTTCTATCCGGGTGGGCCTGATGATGTACTGGATGGCAATGAAGAACTGCAGATTGAAGCGATTCGTGACTATTTGATGGTGTTGGGAGAACCAGATACGCAGGTCGCCCAGACTAGTAAACCCGTACCCCATGAGGTTAAGAGTTCTAGTGAAGGTAGGGGTGAACCAAGCGAAAGTGAAACCAACTAACCATGCGAGTGTTTTTTGTGTGTTATCTAAAGAAAATTTGCAGAGGAGGACAGCGATGAAGAGAAGCCTAATAGCGAGTATGGTAGCGGGGGTGGGATTGCATGTTTTTGCCTTATCCGGGGTGTGGGGATACGAAGTAATCGAGGTAACAGACGGAGGGACTGTCTCAGGGCAAGTAACGTTTGCAGGGGACCCTCCTACTCCCGCAAAAATCGAAGTGACGAAAGACCAAGAGGTCTGTGGCCAGACCGAAAAGATTGATGAAACACTCCTCGTTGGTCCCGATAAAGGAATTCAGAATGTTGTAGTTTCGATTAGTGACATTCAAAAAGGGAAGAAGCCAGAAGAGCAGGGGGCTACTCTAGACCAGAAAGACTGTCGATACGCCCCTCATATCGTTTTAACCCCTGCCGGTGCTGAGATGAGTATTTTGAATAACGATGGGATTTTGCACAATATTCATTCGTACAGCACCAAAAATCCCCCTTTCAACAAAGCCCAGCCAAAGTTTAGAAAAGAAATGAAGGAAAAGTTCGCCGAGCCGGAGAATGTCAAGCTCACCTGCGATGCCCATGGATGGATGAGCGGTTGGGTCATCGTGATGGATCATCCCTATTATGCGGTGACGAAGGACGATGGTTCCTTTGCGATCACCGATGTCCCCCCGGGAGACTATGAGATCAAATTCTGGCATGAGACCCTAGGAGAGGCAACGCACAAGGTTTCAGTAAAGCCAAAAGAAGAGGCTAAAGTTTCCGTAGAAATGGCTAAAAAGTAATCTATCAGAAAATCGGCTGAGGACGCCGGGCGTTAGCCCGGGGGTATCTACTTTCTTAGGGAAAAGGGAGCACCTATGAGTGCTCCCTTTTTTTTGGGAGAGATGGATCAAGAGGTACCATCTACAAAAATTGACTATACTCAATTAATGTTTTTCCAGAAATCTAAAAGTTTTTACTTTATAAAAAATTTAGATTTAGTACTTTTTCTATTTGTTTTTATTTTGGAAAATAAAAAATTGACTATACTCAAAAATATTAAAAAAATAGATACACACGGGCTGACGCCCGTGGCGCTTCCTCAGAACCCGAAGGTCAGTTATACCTGCCCGGTGTCGACCTACTCTTGAAATTCCACGTCCCTCTTAATCCAATAGTTCAGACAAAAATCAGGCAGCAATCGCGCCATAAGTTCTGAGATTCTCATACGCGGGGTGATTTTTCACCCATGTGGGGTCGAGAGCTAAGTTTTCGATAAATACGTCGAGCAACCGTTCATTGAATTGCCGTTGTTTGCATCTGGCCATGGAGAAGACGTGGGGGAGCAGGTCGGGCTGGGTTCGCAGTTCCTCCGCCCGTGCTAGATTGAGGGTCGCCAGCACGGCGTTGAAATGAAAATCGAGGACGGCTGCGGCGCGCGACTGACAATCGGCGAGGCCGGTAAACTGTTTGCTATCGCGGAAGAGAAACTCGATCTGGAACCGCGCGACGTAGTACTCCACCAGCGTGTGGCCGTCCAGTTCCAGAGCGGTGGAGGCCAAGACAATATAGCGGGGCTTGGCGGGATCTTTGCGATTGACGAGCACCACCACGCGCAGCTTGCGCTTGAGCGACACGTGCCAGACCAGGGCCGTGTAGAGATGGCTATGGGCTCGCTCCTCCAACGTCCCAAGGTTTTCGAAACGCTGGAGATCCTGAAAGTTGACCTTACCATCATACTTACGCTGCGCGCCGCGGCGCTTGGGGTGGGGGCCGGTATAGAGGAACCGACAGTCCGCATCGGCGCGCAGCTTCGTGATCGGGTGCAGCTTGAGGGCCACGACTTCGTCGATATCTTTCTTTTTCGCAAAGTAGCCGTCCACCCAGGGATATGTAATGCTCGCGGGCAAGCGCACCCGCTGCTCGCGCCGTTGCTGCTTGGAGAAATCCACTCGGGTCTCCTCCGCGGCCTGCGGGCTCCTTGCCTGGTCTTCCCCCGGTGGCGTCTGCGCCCCGGCGAGCGTGAACGCGCACCGGCGTGTCACATCCACCACCGCCAGCGTCGAAATTTATCGTCCCCGTTCCGCCCATAGATCTTCTTGAGCCACGGGAACCGCGTCCGCACTGCGCGGCTCGTGTGGGCTTTGAGTTTGCCAATGAGGGCCAACACCGCATACTTCGGAGGAATCACCATGATCAGATGCACCAAAACTCAAGAGTCAATACAATGAGACAGTATGTTGTAATTTACCCAACTCCACGAGTAGGAGCTATTATGGTCTTTCTTACCCTCGTCAATCATGAGATCTGGAGAGGTAAAGGACCATGCGGTTGAACTCACCTGTACGCTCCTTCACCTGGTGGGGGAAAGGACAAGGATCAGAGGAAAGCTGAGATCATTGGCCGTCACGGCATTATTGGCCTTTTATCCGTAGATTAAAATTTGACAGAATGTATATTATCGGACATAAAATATGCACAGGTGCTTACTCATTTCTTTTTTGCTGCACCACATCGGCAAGAGGCGAATCAGCATAACTTTCAAGAAACTCTCCGTATAAAGATTGCGCGGTCTTGTTATCGTCCGCACGTTCTAAAACACCAGCACGGGCAAGCAAAGCAATTCCTTGAATCGGCCCTTCAAGGTCAGCCGCCTCTTTGTATAGTTCCTGCGCCCGCGAGAAATCGTCAGCTTGTTCGGCATTTTGCCCTAGCTTCATCAGTGCAAGTTGCTTGACGTAGTTATGAGGACCAGCTTGCGCCAAGAGCCTTTCATAAATTTGGTTTTCTGCGTCGAATTGCTGTTGTTCGGCAAGCGCTTTTCCTAAAAGAAGTAAGGTAAGCGTGCGAGCCTCTCCTTTTGGCAGCATGCGTTCCGCGTCTTCGAGGCGCGCCGCCGCATCTCCAGCTGTCCCGCTTTGGAGCAATTGCACTCCCTCCTGCAAAGCACGCAATCCTTGGTTTCTCTTATAGCCATTGTAAATAAATACTCCCCCGGTACACACAACCACCAGGAACGCGAATCCGACACCGATAGTGATTAGGCGCCAGTGCGATTGGACATGGTTGCCCAGTTTGCAGTGCCACGACTGGTTGCGCAATCTAGTGGTGCTTGTGGTGAGAAATGGCGTTTTTTTTGCCTGTAACACGATAACTTGGTGTAAGGTCAGCGGTTACATTTTATACTTGAAGTCTTCCGGGGACATTTTCTCTAAAATCTCTGCCCACTTATCTCGGGATACGTTCGACAAATTCTGCTCTTCTTGCATTTCTTCTAGCTGCCCCAAGACACTGGAAGCTTCCAACACTTTCTTCGCAACGAAAATAGGACTTTTTGTGCGTAACGCCAAAGAGATGGCATCGCTTGGGCGGGAATCAACCTCTATTCTATTATCTCCCACCTGTAGGCAAATCACTGCATAGTACGTGTTATCTCGTAAATCGGTGACTTCAACAGATTCCACAGACACGCCAAGATTAACAATAAGGTTACGTAGGAGGTCGTGGGTCATCGGTCTCGCCATCTTGATGCCTTCCAATTCAGTCGCCATTGCCGTTGCTTCCATCAGGCCTATCCAGATAGGAAGATTCAGTTTATTGTCGACGTCCTTAAGGATCACAATGGGTGTTTTAGTCACCGGGTCGAGGGTTAGTCCTCCGACACGCATCTCGATCAGATCTTCTTTGGCCATATCATCATCCCCCGTTCGACGGAGTTGTACGGATTGTATCACCCGAGGTCGGAGAGTCAATGCAAAGGTATGTTCGTCAGGCCGCTACCAATTTGTCAACGACCCGGTACAATTGGTTGAGATTGCGGCATTCTTCCACGAGATCACAGTACGGGGCGTAACGATCCATCTCGCTGTCACCAAATCCCCAGGTCAGTCGACTTTCGGGGTTCAGCCAAATGACCTGTTTGGCGCGCTGCCGGACCTCTCGCAATACCCATTCGTGCGGCAAGTTGTAGTTGTTGCGCGCGTCTCCTAACACAATAACAGTCGTGCGCTTGTTCACAACAGAAATGTAGTCATGATGAAAAAGGCGGAATGCACGTCCAAAATCTGAGTGCGCATAAATATTGATAATATTGCCGCGCAAGGAGAGGTCGACCGCAGTGTGAATCTCATTCTCCTCGAAGAGATCGGTAACCTCTCCAATATCTGCCACAAAAATGAAGCTCCGCACTTTTGAGTATAAGTCTTGTACCGAGTAAACAAATTGCAACATGAAGCGAGAGACATTCCGTACAGAATCTGATACGTCGCAAAGCATCACCACTTGAGGCTTCTCTCGCCTCTTCCTATCAAGAACAATGCGAAACGGGACTCCACCGTATTGAAGGTTTTTTCGCAACGTCTGCTGAAGATCAAACCGGCCTCGTTTTGCTCGTTTTCGTCTGATCGCAATGACGTTCTTAAGACGCTGTGCCAGCTTAGCCACCGCCTCCTTCATTTTGCGGATCTCATCCTCAGTGAGATAATAAAAACTCTTGTCAGCCAAGCTGCGCATTTTCTGCTGATCGCGCAGCTGCGCATCACGTTTCTCTAATTCAGCTCGCACAAAGCTCCGCACCATATGGGCTAGGTCCTGAAGTCGACGGTCAAGATAGGTAGACAGTTGTTCAATCTGTTCCGGGCTCAGTCCGGCCTGTTGCAACGCCTCTTTTAGATTAGCCAGCTCCTGCGTGAGTTGGCCAAACCCTAACAACTGCGCGAGCGCGTTAGCGAATTGTCCTTCTTGGAAGGACCGTTGGATATCTTGGAGATTTGCTCCTTGCGCCGCCTCACGCAGGAGCCTTTCAAGTTGGCCAGTATTATTCGTTAACAGCGCTCGCGCCAAATCAGAGAGTTCAGTCCCCATATTTTTCAAGGCTTCCTCAAGTTGTTCGAGGAAGCGCTGAAACTCCTCCTCCGACATCTCCATAGCGCTCATGGTTGACGCTGCCGCAGACTTGATGATTTCTCCCAGTCCAGTGAAATACAAGTCAAACAATTCATCGTACACCGGAATATCGACCACTCGCTTCACAAGCGTCGCCCGGAGGGTATCCTTCAAAAGCTCTCGGTTACGAATCCCTGTCAACCCTAGCGCAGCAAAGCTATCCATGTTTTCTGCGACAGAAATCTTGAGGCCATTTTGCCGCAGCAGATGGGTAAACTCGATCAACTTTTCGTCCATACGTGAGCTCGTCTCTTCTCTGCTAGTGCAGAAGGTCTTTGTCACTCTGCGTCGTTGTCGCTTTCGCTTTGGTCTTTTGCTTCTGAAGATAATCCTTCAGTTCGGCCTCAGCTTTCCGCACGTCCCCCTCATACTTGAGAATGGTATTCAGCGTCTCATTGACTACGATTTCGTCCAATTGGTGGACATTTAAGAGGGTCAACGCTTTGGCCCAATCGAGCGTCTCGCTGATGCTCGGGCCCTTTTTAAGATCCAGTTTGCGGATCATCTGTACGACCTCTACCACTTCCTCCGCCAATTTATCCGCTATTCCAGGAACCTTCAGTGTCACAATTTGCAGTTCCTGAGACCGGTCAGGGAAATCAATATATAAATGGAGGCACCGACGTTTCAGGGCGTCTGACATCTCCCGTGTATTGTTACTGGTTAATACGACGATGGGCAATTGCAAGGCCCGGATGGTTCCAAGCTCAGGAACGCTGACCTGAAAGTCACTCAGGACCTCCAGTAGAAATGCCTCGAACTCATTGTCGGACTTATCGATCTCGTCGATCAGCAATACCACAGGGTGATCAGCAGAAATGGCCCGCAAAAGAGGGCGAGGGAGAATAAATCTATCAGAAAAGAACACGCTATCCTGACTGGCGATACGTTCTACCGCTTCCGCAAGAGTACCCGTCCCTTTCAAGACTTCGCTGATTTTATCCTTCAGGATTTGCGTGTACAGCAGTTGTTTCGCATACTCCCACTCATACAGAGCCTTCGCCTCGTCTAGTCCTTCGTAGCACTGCAAGCGGATCAATTCGCACTTGAGGGCTTCGGAAATAACCTTGGCAAGTTCGGTCTTTCCTACCCCGGCTGGGCCTTCGACAAGGATTGGCTTGCGCAGGTGACTTGCCAGGTACACGATCGTCGCGATCTTACGGTTGCAAATATATTTTTGTTCCGAAAACTTATCGATAACATCCTCTATAGAGCTGAACATTCTCCCTCCCCGACATGATATCGGGCCTACCCTAGCATAGGGCCTAGAGGAAGACAACGGAACGAGTTGAGGCCCTTGCAAAAAAGTCCCTTCTCTTTCTATAATCCGCCCGTTAATGTGTACGCTCGCACTGTATTTCAAAGTCTTTCCACAATACCCGCTCATCGTGGCGGCAAACCGCGATGAATCACTGGCACGCCCGTCCCTTTCTCCAACCCAGTTGTGGGACTCCCCCTGGGTCTACGGTGGGCAGGACTTACTCGCTGGCGGTACGTGGCTGGGAATTAACGAAAACGGCGTGCTTGCGGGAGTGCTGAACCGCCACACACCACAACCGCCAGACTCACGTCGCCGGTCTCGCGGTCTCCTGTGCCTTGACGCGCTCAAATACCACTCAGCCGCGGAGGCACTGCGGTCTATCATAACGTTCCCTGCAACCGCGTATAATCCTTTTAATCTTCTTCTCGCTGATCATTCAGATGCTTATGTAATACATCCATTAAACAGTTCTCTCCAGGTCCACCGTCTCTCCCCAGGTGTCCATTTGCTGACCAATATCAACCTGAATGACCCGGAGTGTCCCCGGATCGCTCGCTCTTTCCAACGGTTCCTCCAAGTGAGCCAAAACTTTTCTTCTCGTTCATTTATGTTACCGGATTTAGTGACCCAACTTCACCCCATTCTTGCGGCTCATGATATACGCCTAGACCCCCGCTCACAGGACCCTCGCAACGGCCTTTGCGTACACCTTCCTGGATATGGCACTTGTTCATCTACCCTGCTGGCATATGCCAGCAGGGAACGTCGTTATACGTATTTTTTTGCGCCAGGACCCCCATGCCGTAGTGCCTACGGCGAAGTGCTCATATCACCGGAAACCCGGGCCAACTTGCCCCCATCAACACAATAAGTAGCCCCGGTAACGAAATCCCCGCGCTCGACAAGAAATCGTACTGCGTGGGCAACATCCGCAACGTTCCCAAGGCGCCCGAGCGGAGTCTGTGCTGCAATCATCTGCCGGGACCTTCCCTCATAATGATCAGGGGCTAAAACCGGACCAAGTGCAACGCCGTTGACGGTAACTTGTGGAGCAAGGGCTTTCGCCATTACGTGGGTGAGGACATTCAATCCCCCTTTGGAAACACAATAAGGCAGGTATCGTGGAACTGGCCGCCATCCGCTCCAGTCACTCAGTTGGACAATTCTCCCCCACCCTTGTGCTCGCATCTTTTTTCCCAGGAGCAAAGAGAGCACGAACGGAGCGGTTAAGTTTGTACGGATGATCCCTCGCCACGCATCAACAGTCAGATTGGTTAAAAGAGTTGGAAAAAAAACCGCGGCGCTGTTCACCAGGATATCGACTTGTCCCGCTTGGTTGAATGCGTCTTGCATTAAATGAGTCACCTCCATCGCCCGAGACAGATCAGCGCGGATCACAAACGCCCGCCTCCCTCTGGCTCTCACTGCTCGTGCTACTTCTTCTCCAGAGGAAGTGTGCACATGTAACACAAGATCCGCCCCGCTCTCAGCAAAGACCACGGCAATCGAGCGCCCTAGCCGTTTGGCTGCCCCAGTCACCAGAGCAACCTTTCCATCGAGTGCCATTACGCCTCACGTCTGACCGGTGCGCAAGGCAATTCAGCCAGAAACGTTGCTCCACCAGTTGAGTTATTCATGGCAATCAACGTCCCATGATGCAGTTCGATGATCTTGCGAGCAAAGGTGAGTCCCAATCCACTTCCTTGCTTCTTGGTAGAAAAAAACGGGGCAAACAATCGTTCCATATCGTCTTCCGCAATACCTGGCCCTTGATCCATAATAGCGATTTGCATGCTGCTCTGTTGTTTTCGCAAAAGGACGTCTACACGTCCTAGTGACGGTGAGGCTTCCAACGCGTTGGTAATAAGGTTCAGGAACGCTTGCTTGAGTTTAATCCGGTCCAGTGGGAAAATTTCGCTTCCCTTGTCGGATATTCCCTCATTGAAACAGACAAGCGCCACCTCTCGCATAGCCGCTGCTTCATGCATTTCCTCCACTGCTTCGCGGACGAGGGCGCGCAAATCGCCCTGCTCAAACTGCAAGGCAAAATCCCGAGAAAAGATCAACAGATCAGCGAGGGTAGTATTCAGGTCATTAATCGCACCGTCTAGCTGTTCCACTTTTTCTTGGGCCTCGCCCACAAGAGTCTCGAGAGGGACAGCATGGTCCTGCAGAACCTCGCGTAGAAGATCACACTGCAGCCCGAGGAGCCCGACTTTCTGCAAGATCTGATGCGAGATTGTTGATGACATCTGTCCAATTGCCGCCATACGTTCACTACGTGCGAGTTCAAAATTCATCCTTTGGAGACTTAGATTCTGCCGTTCAATTTCGACTCGGCGTGCCGTCAAGGTCCGCATAAGGAGATGAGCTGCGCCAACCGGCAGAGTGCCAATATATAACCCACCTACCCCAAAGGTGTTCAGACCCAAAGTCATAATTGCCACATAAGGAGAAACCAGAAACAACCCAGTCGCAAGCAGGGAGGGTAAACTAGCGGCAAACTCGAGACCGGGAGAGTATAAAACTCCGTAGCGAATCCGGTGCTGCATGCCATAACTCAGGGCGAAGACTAACCATCCCCCTATTTCACTGACGATAAAACGCGACAGAGATTCTAGCTCTCCAATTCGTAACGGAACGGTTCCCCCTCCGGACCGGTACAACAGGTAGCGGGTAAAGAGGGCAACAAGTAAAATGGCAAGCAATTCAAGGATTCGCCACCCTGGCCGAGGATCCGTGCGCACTGCGCGGGGTAACACCAGAACTCCCCAACGTTGGAGGAGAACCGCCAGAGGAACCGTAATCGCTATACTGCCAACCATTAAAGGTAAAGCAAAAAGGCCAACCGCATACAGGAGCGTACTCACAAGCGCTAGAAGAAGGAGGGAGAGAAAGAAATCTTCTCCGATTTCTACATACAGAAGCACGCCGGCACAGAGCAGTGGGACAAACGCGCCATAGAGTCCCACGTACCCCAAGTTGAAAGCGACCAATCCAACCCCCGCAAGCAGCAATCCGGTTGTACCCCAGGCAATGGTCATGGGGTGCACAGAGACAGCCGGCCCGGAATCCATCATTACTCTCTCCCAGTGAGAAAGCGGTCGAGGCGTGGAGCGTGGCGGAATACAAGAAACCCATAGGCAGGGTTTGCCGCATCAAAGTCAGTATCGCTAAGAGAGACGTTGAGTTGGAGCTGGTAGTACGTGTGCCCTTCAGCAAGATCCCTGCTGTCCCAGTCATACGCCTCATACTTGACCGGGAGTCTCCGAGCGATATCCCAGTATGTCACAATCCGAGAAGAGGAATATTCTCGCCGCATCGTGGGAAAAGCAAACTCCAGCACGTAGCAGGAGTTCCCTTCGTGCTGCTGGACCCCAAGGAAACGCACCAGTAAATTTCCCTGTAACCAGGCTTGCAATAACTGCTCTTGAAGCCTCTCGACTAGCCGGTTGAGACCAAATTCTGTGAGCGGGTAGTGGGACCCAAGCCGAGCCCAATACCCATCCGGTGCCAGGTCCCCAATGAGGGGAATACCACCTAATGTGGCTCGAACGCGGACTTTTTCTCCGTTCCATCCACGACGAAATAACGCCTCTCGCACCCGCTCCTCTGCTTCAGTCCAATCGAGGTACAAATCGAACGGCTTGCGGAACTTGAATGCGACTTGACTGCGTCTCGTGTAGCCTTTCCATTTCTCTTCTGGAACCCAGACACCGGTGTAGTCAACAATTTCTCCGTAGCGACGCTGCCAATTTTGAATGAACCTGCGGAGATCGATATCTGCCTCAGCATGGGGGATCGTGCGCTCGCTATCGGCTCGTTCTTCCCAGCTAAACGCCTGGACCGGTATCCCAATATTCATCTGCAAGTCCGTATAGGTCAGCCGCTGACGCACAGCCCCACCCGCACTGCGCAGTGTCAACTCGAGCGGGACTCCTGTGCCTCGCTCGATGACAAATTCGTAAACGGCCACGGTGTTATCCCGGAAGGGAACTAAAAAGGATGGCACGGACAGCAGAACCTGTCCCTCCGAAAGGTTTGGCCCTTCCGTGCGAACTTCAACCAGCCGAAGACTGGGATCTGAAGGGAGACGTCGAGCAAGCGAAACAAGCGCAGTCAGCCACTCACTGACATCTTTTAACATAGGAATGAACGGATCCCCCGCTTCAGTTGGCGGCACGCTAGCAATGATGAAGTCGAACCAGTCTCCCAGCTTAATTAATAAATTCCCTTTGTTCCAGTTCGGCTGCGCAAGGAGTTCTGTTCCTTCATAGGTACCGGATTGCCATCGCAAATATAGATAGCCCGGTTTCCGAAACAGAACGTCGATAACTTCGTGCCCCGTAGGAAACTCCTCTTGCCCCACCTCTTTGCGCAGGGTACCGCGGTAGTCAATCAACCGATGGTAAGCCCCTTGACATTCCAACAGAATCTCTCTGAGTTCGTCTCCCGCTTCTTTTGGGGTAGTAGCCGTAGCAACACCGACAAGGGTCGAGAACATGAGAAGGAGAGCAAAAAAAAGACGGATCTTGCTCATCGGAGGGTACCTACTCCTGCTTTAAGTGCCAGAATTGCAGCTTTGGTTCGATCGTTGACTTGCAGCTTTCGGAAAATACTAGCGAGATGCATCTTGACAGTCAGCTCGCTAATAAAGAGTCGCTGGCTAATTTCACGATTTGTTCCCCCGGTTGCCACTAAGCGGAGGACCTCCTCCTCCCGAGGAGTCAAGGTTTGCATTAACCGGCGAACCTCCTCCACTTCTTGATCGCGCTGAAACTCACGGAGAAACTTGCTAGCAAGTTCTGGATTAAGAAAGATCTCACCTGCAGCAACTCTGCGAAGGGTATCCAAGATATCCTTCGCCCGAGTGTTTTTAAGCAGGTACCCGACCGCTCCAGCCTTGAGCGCGCGAAAGATCAGTTCTGGGTTGTCGTATCCGGTGAGGATAACCACTTTCGTACTACGGGCTCGTTGTCGCACAAGCGCAGTCGCTCCGATACCATCTCGCTGAGGCATTTCAATATCCATGAGAATAACGTCAGGTGTCCTTTGCTCAAGCAAAGCCTCAAGCTGATCTACACTTTCCACAACACCAACAAGGTCAAAGTCTGTCTGCCTCTTAAAGAGTTGCTGCAGGCCAGCAAGGAAAATCGGGTGGTCATCAACGACAATGAGGGAAATCTTATTCATACTCTCGTCCTATCCGACTATAGAAGACCACGACTTTTTGGTCAAAGGTGCTCCGCACTCCTGAATCAGTGAGAATTGTTAGTTTACCTACCCATACGTGCAAAGAGCTGAGATTGTTCCTGTCCCTTGTCCTCTAACCGCCACTAGTTCCTCTTGACCCGCCATGCTTCCCATGCCCGGTTTTCTCATAATCCCATACCGGAGGATCTCTTTTCCCTGGGCGGTTATCCAGGCTAAGTAAAGAGGGGAACCGAATCGGCCACAACCCGCTTGAGGTGGAGTTGTGTATTTTCACACAAGTGGGTCGTGGCCCTCAAGCTGCACCCGATCACGAAGCTACGGGGGGACGCCAACTGCCTGTTCCTGTATCCCAGCCCGCACCCACAACGCCGGAGGCCGCGGCGCAAATATGATGGCAAGGTCAACTTTCACGACCTGCGCCGCTTTGAGGATCTCGGCCCGCTGGAGGAGAGAGACTCTGTCCATCTCTCTGATTTTGTCTGAACCATTACCTATACCACTTGACAATTATTGCCACATTTTCTGGCTACACCTCTCCAATCCCCATTGCCCCAACTTATTCCGAACGAGCCGGGGCGCATCGCGGACGCCAAAGGCGTAAAGCGATGCGCCCCGGTGAGAGAGCCATACACAGCAAAGGCTGTTGACAAGCAAGCCAAAACATCCACAAAATCCCCCCACCAAGACAAAAATAAATCAAGACAATTTTTGCCAAAATTATTTCATTTTAACGGTTTTTATAGATATATTTATATTAGATAAATAAAGCTATTATTACTTTATTCAAAAAAAATGAATTTTAATCATTATTATTGCTGTATTTTTAGCATAAAATTTTTTAATAAAGTAAAGTTAAAATAATAATTAGCTATATTTTGCCGTAAATAAAAACAATTATTTGTAAATAAAATTGACAAATAATATTTTTAATATATTTTGAGTGCTTACGGTAAATTAATTGTTTTATCAGAAAGAAAAAAGGAAAATCTTTCTGATAAAAAATTGGTTTTAATAGGAAATTTTTTTCTATATTTGACTAATAAAAAGTTTATTTTGACAATCTTTTACCTTTTTCACACCCCATAAGAATGGTGAATAACTCGTTCATCCCTTTCTATGACGGCTATGACGGAGATTCAGATGGATACCGAATTAGTGGCACAAAAACATCGCCGCCAAAAAAGCCCAAATGCGCCTGCATACAGTGTTCAGGAATGCTTAGAAGATACGCGAAAGATCTTTCGCGTGGAAAACCAAGTGCCTATCAGTCGAGAATCCATTGCTGAACACCTAAGTCTCGCAGCCCATTCCGGCCCTTTTAACCGTAAACTCAGTAGCTTACGGCAATACGGTCTCCTCGAACCTATCGGAAAAGACCTGCGAGTAAGCGACCTCTTCTTACGATTAGAGAACGCTCCTGACGAGAATAACCGCCGCCGTGCCCTTCGGGAAGCCATTGGTCGCCCCGCTATTTTTCAAGGGCTACTTGGACAATTTGAAAGCAGCGGGATGCCATCCGATATCAATCTGACTAACCAACTAGTGCTAAGGTATCGTTTCACCAAAAAAAATGCCGAGACAGTTGCCAAAGCGTTTCTTGAATCCTGCCGTTTCTTAGGCCTCAGTCAGGGACGCTTCCAGTCCTTTTCTTCACCCCCTCCTCCCCTCCCGCACCCAGTCCATAGCGAAACGTCGCAAAGCGCTCCACCCCGTCAAGAACGTTCAACCTGGCATGATGAACGTCACTCTCTCCAGTGTCGCCAGGAAATTCCTCTTGGGGTCAGTCGCCGGGCAGTCCTCGAATTCCCAGAGGACATAACCCAAAACGAACTCGCGAAAATAGTAAGAATTCTACAAGCATTAGCTGGCCCTATCGAGTAGCTCGTAATATAAGGGGGCTGCCATGTAGACTGACATAAAATTCCCGAGAGGTCCGGCCGGTACTCCTTCCACGAACTTCCCTACTCTTCGCTCCCTACTTGACCCTTCGGAACGATTTCTGCATTTTGATTTCTAGTGAAATTTCCAGGAACCTAATGCATTATCTATCACGACAAGTTGAGTTTGAAGCTTCACACCGTTACTGGAACCCTGCGTTCTCTGACGAACAAAATCGCCGAATTTTCGGGAAGTGCACCAGTCTCTATGGCCATGGGCATAATTATGTCCTTCGCGTGACCCTCAAGGGTCGAGTTGACCCCCGCACGGGTATGGTGGTCAACATAAAAGAACTCGATCGTGCCTTAAAAGAACTGGCGGCCGAATTTGACCACAAGTTTATAAATCTCGATCATCCCTCATTCCGTGATTACATTCCGACTACCGAAAATCTGGTATTGTACATCCGTAATGATCTTGAAAAGAAGCTGCAGGCAGAGAACCCTCGTTATCAGATCTCTCGCGTCACCTTGTACGAAGAACCCACTCTTTGGGCCGAAGTTTTTGCCGGAGCAAGAACAAATATGGTAACGTTAACAAAAAGTTTTAGCTTTAGTGCCGCCCACCGTCTCCATAGTACTGCCCTCTCCGAAGAAGAAAACCGTGCGGTATTCGGAAAGTGCAACAACCCACATGGTCATGGCCACAACTATGAGTTGGAAGTGACGGTTCAAGGTGCTATTGCCCCTAAAACAGGGATGATTATTGACCTTGTATCCCTGATGCAGATAGTCCAAACTGAAGTAATTGAACGCTTCGACCACAAACATTTGAATGAAGACACCGAAGAATTTCGTAACTTAAACCCGACAGGAGAGAACATCGCTAAGGTAATCTGGGACTTGCTGAGGCTGAAACTTCACTCACGTTTGATCAAGGTAGGTCTGTGGGAAACTCCGAAAAATTTTTTCGAGTATTGTGGCGAATCATCAGGTGAATAATCCAATGTCAACCCAGAATCTACAGGGTCACGTTGCTATCATTACTGGCGCAGGGTCTGGCATCGGCCAAGCTACCGCTATGACTCTCGCTCACGCAGGAGCCAGCGTTGTCCTCGCTGCACGTACCCAGCAAAATCTTGAAGCAGTGGCTCAAGACATTACCCGTAACGGTGGAACAGCCCTGGTAGTCCCTACCGACGTGAGAGACGAACCCCAGGTCGAACGGCTGGTAACAACTACCCACACACGTTTTGGTCATGTTGATATTTTAGTCACGAGTGCAGGAGGTGCGACCTTTGGTCCTTTGACCGAGTCTCGCACCGAAGACTGGGATGCAATGATAAACATTAACCTCCGTGGTACGTATCTCTGCTGCAAGCACGTCCTTTCAGTGATGCTTCCTCAAGGTCGTGGTCATATCCTCAATATCCTTTCAATAGCGAGTCGGACTATCCTCCCCAGTTCAGCCGGTTATACCGCATCAAAATTTGGCGCCCTGGGTTTTACAAAAGTCATGGCAGCCGAAGTCAGGATGCACGGAATCAAAGTTACTGCCGTAATCCCGGGAGCGGTGGACACCCCGCTATGGGAGAAGAGCGGCGGGGATTTAGATCGTGGAAAGATGCTTGCTCCGGCAGATATTGCCGTTGCCATGTTGGGCATTATTACACAGCCACCAAATATCTATACTGATGAAATAGTTTTGATGCCGCCGCTGGGGATTCTGTGAACAGATTTCTATTCGTCATCCTACTCAGTCTCCCACTAGTAATGATCAATGCATGCAGTAGAAATGATCTCCAACAGACAAAACCTGACCTGTTTCGCGTTGCCTTGCTAACTCCGGGACCTGTAAGCGACGCTGGCTGGAATGCGCTTGCCTACGAAGGGCTCATCAAAATACGAGAGACACTCCATGCCGAGGTCAGCCAAGTTGAAACAAAGACTCCAGCGGAATTCGAAGAAACATTTCGTGATTATGCCAGCCGAGGATTTCAATTGGCCTTTGGCCACGGATTCGAGTTTCAAGATGCCGCAGCGAAGGTAGGCTCAGACTTCCCCCACACCATCTTTATCACCACTTCAGGAAGTACCATTCGCCCAAATGTTGCCCCCATGAGATTCCTCTTGGAAGAGGCAACCTATCTAATGGGGGTGATCAGTGCCAAGCTCTCTAAGACTGGTAAGGCTGGTGCGATTGGCGGTATAGAGATCCCTCCACTGACAAGCACTTTTATGGCATTTGAAGCCGGCGCCAAGAGCATCAGGCCGGATTTTCAGGTCATCGTATCGTATATCGGGAATTGGGAAGATGCCGGAGCAGCAAGACAAGCAGCGCTAGCCCTTATTGAACAGGGGTGTGATCTGATCATTCCGAATGCTGATGCAGCCAGCCTTGGCGCCTTTCAAGCTGCGAAAGAAAAAAACGTCCGTATCTTTGGGACCAACAAAAATCAAAATGATCTTGCTCCTGAGGTGGTAGTCGCGAGCGGAGTCATCGATATTCCAACCGCTTTTCTTTTGGTTGCCCGCGAAGTACAGGAACGCAAGTTTCACAGTCGTATTATGCGCTTCGGCATGAAAGAAGAGATCATTAGTCTGGTGTATAATCCGCACCTGCAGGTTCCTTTGTCTTCTGAAATACGAACCCTTGTCAATACAACAAAGTTACGGATCATTGAGGGAACGCTCACTGTTCCAAGTGTCGAGTTCTCTTCTCCCTACCAGACCAATGCTTCATAATCACCAATAGTAGTATACAGCAAAACTAGCACGTGAGGGTCCCCTGTCCTTCTCCGAGCTCCCTCCTCGCGAACAGATGGCAATCAATTATATGCGTGAAGTTTCTTTGCGCGGTATCACAAAATATTTTCTCCAGGTTCGTGCGGTGGACCGCATAAGCATCACTTTTCATGCTGGTGAAATTCACGCGGTATTAGGCGAGAATGGCGCTGGTAAATCTACTCTCATGCATGTGCTTTCTGGGCTCTACCGCCCAGACGCCGGAGAAATTGAGATTGACAATCAACGACGGATCTTCTCCTCCCCACGCACAGCCCTGGCTGCAGGTATAGCCATGGTGCACCAGCACTTCATGCTGGTGCCCACCTTAACGGTCGCCGAAAACATTCTCCTCGCACTTCCTGGGAAAGGATACGCTCCTGTACGCCGCCAATTACTTGCACAACAGGTGTTAGACCTCGCCGCCCACTATCACATTGCCATAGACCACCCAGATACCAAGGTAGCCACCTTATCTGTCGGGGCCCAACAACGAGTCGAAATTCTCAAGGCCTTAGTTGGCAACGCGCATTGTCTAATCCTTGACGAACCAACCGCTGTTCTGACCCCGGCAGAAGTTGACAACTTCTTTCTTACCCTCGAACGACTGAAGAGTGAGGGGTACCTTATTATTCTCATTACTCATAAAATTCCCGAAGTGCTTGCCATTAGCGATCGACTCTCGATTCTTCGTCAAGGCCGTTTAATAACAACTCGTACGACAGCTTCGTGTGGCAGAGAAGAACTCGCTCGTTTGATGATAGGTGACGAAGCAGATTCTCCTGTATTGCTTCCGCCCTTAAGGCCGCGCGGGTACGATCAACAAGGTCTCCCGCTCCTCGCCCTGGAAAATGTATGGAGCCGTTCTGACAATGGCCAGGTGACGTTACGTGGAATATCTTTCCTTCTTCATGCCGGCGAAGTGATAGGAATCGCTGGGGTTGATGGCAATGGTCAAACTGAACTCACCGAACTGTTAATTGGGCTACAGCTCCCCATCCGTGGCACGATACAGCTCAGCGGGCAGCCTATTACTGCTCCTACGCCATCTCAATTACGCTCTGCCAGAGTCTCCCTCATTCCCCAGGACCGCCGACGCGAAGGGCTAGCCCTTCCCCTCACCATTGCGGAGAATTTACTGCTGAATGTGTACACTCTTGCGATCTTCACTCCCGGCTTCCTATTATTCCCCCACGCGGTCCACTGCTTCGCTCGGCAGCAGATTACACGTTT
>CAZCWX010000672.1:0-16035 GCA_964502465.1 uncultured Enterobacteriaceae bacterium
ATATGAAGACAGAGTGCGAGGAAGAGATTCTCAAGAAGATGCAAGAACTCGAACGCAGCAGCGAGAACGCGTCTCCCGAGAGAGCAAGAGATGCACGCCTGGCAGTCCGCTCTTAACAACTCAGAGGAAGCCGGGGAATACGGTTTCTGTCTGAGTCTTCTCGAGCGTGTTAAGGCGGAGTCTGCTGCTGTTCGTTCATTGCTTTCGCTCCTGGCGCCCTCGTGCTACCCTACTGACTGATAGTCATAGGGGAGGTTCGCGGTCAACATGGAACAGCAGAGGTATCAAGACATGGCTTATCCCCACATCACTTTCAATGCGCAGGGGCGACCCTGCATAGACGGAACCCGGCATCGGGTAATCGACATTGTCGCGGATCATGTTGCGCATGGCTACAGTGCCGCGCAAATCGTGATGCACTATCCAGACCTGACGCCTGCCCAAGTTCATGCTGCGCTGACGTACTATTACGATCACCAAGAGGCGATGGATGCCGCTCTCATCGCGAGTTACACCGAAGCAGAGCACCAGCGTCGGCAGCAGACGCCGCACCCGAAACTCGTTTCAGCCCGTCTACGCCAAGCCAAATAATGCTGCAATTGTACATGGACGTCCATATCAACGCCGCAATCACTGCTGGCGTGAGGCGCCGGGGCATTGAGGCGCTCACGGCTCAGGAAGACGGGAGCCGCCGTTTTGAAGATGCGTCGTTGCTCGATCGTGCGACCGCGTTGCAGCGCGTGCTGTTCAGTCAGGACGAGGATTTACTTGCTATCGCTCGGGAACGCCAAATTTCCGGTGTTTTCTTCGCCGGCTTAATCTATGGCCATCAGCTTGCCGCGACGATTGGGAAGTACGTGCTGGATCTCGAACTGTTGTGTAAGGTGCTTGACCCGGAGGACATGGCAAATCGGATTGAATATCTGCCCGTAGACTAATCTGAACCGCTACCTCAAGACGCCCTCTATATGAAAGGACACACGGGATCTCTGGCCAGGGTTACGTGTTACCCTCCCTCATCGACAATGTAATGTTGGTCACAACCTTCATTGTCATTGCCTCTCTTTAACCATGAATATCCGCAGATCAACAGCAATACCAGGCAGAGAACGTTTGGCGGTGGTACTGTGGCAAACCGATACGCTGATAAGCGGATCCTCAAGCGTACACTTGCGGCCTAGGCGGACCTCGTGGTAACCGGAAATCGATACCTTACTTATATTCAAAGCAAGGATTACTAACCCACTTTTTCTGAGGAAGCAGGAATGAACAACACCACCCCATCCGCGCTTGCCGATCTGCGAGTGCTTGATCTCACCGACCTCAAAGGCGCGCTCTGTGCCAAGCTCTTGGGTGATATGGGCGCAGACGTGCTCAAGGTTGAACCACCGAGCGGCGATCCGCTGCGGGATATCGGCCCGTTTCTTAATGGGATACCGCACCGTGAGCGGAGCCTGCTCTTCTGGTTCTACAACACCAGTAAACGCGGCATTACGCTCGATCTCTCTCAGCCAGCCGGGCAAGAGCTGTGCAAAAAACTGCTCACTCAGGTTGATGTCGTCGTTGAGTCCTTTGCAGCAGGCACCTTAGCGAAGCTTGGTCTCGGCTATGCAGAGCTCAAGCGCTTGAACCCTCAGTTGATCCTGACCTCCATCACTCCCTTTGGGCAAACCGGACCGTATCGAGACTATTGTTCTTCTGACACTATCGCCGAAGCCCTTGGAGGCATGGTCTATGTGAACGGCGCGCCTGACGAACCACCTCTGCGTGGTCTCGGCTTGCAAGCCTACCATAGTGCGTCTTTCTTCGCGGCAATCGGCACCATGTCTGCGCTCTGGACACGAGACACTCTGAGTGAAGGGCAATGGGTGGACGTGAGTATACAGGAAGCGGTTGCGGCAGCGGTCGAGCAAGTCGCGCCATTCTACCATCAGGGCCTGGGCATCGAGACGCGCCGTGGCAGCTTGCATTGGAGCCGCTATTTTCGTGTGGTGCACTGCCGGGACGGGTATCTCATGCACTGTACTTTGGGTGACTGGACCTCACTGGTAGAGTGGGTGAAGGCTGACGGGAAGGCACAGGATCTTGTCGAACCCCAATGGGAAGATATCCATTATCGTCGCGAGCATGCCGAACATCTCTTTGCTGTCTTGGATGAGTGGGCCAAAGATTATAGCGTGGCGGAAATTATGGAAGGCGCGCAACTCCGCCGTATTCCTTATGCGATGGTGCGTCCACCAGAAACCTTGATTGATGACCCGCAACTCAACGCCCGTGGCTTTTTCTTTGCAGTCGAGCACCCCGAGTTAGGACAAACATTCCGTTATCCTGGTGGGCCGACGTTTTTCACCGCCACCCCTTGGCGCATCTCCCGCCGCCCGCCGCTGCTTGGGGAACATAATCACGAGGTGTATACGAAAGAATTAGGACTGAGTGAACAGCAGATTGCGGAGTTGGCCAGAGAGGGGGCCATTTAGGCGAGGACTGCACATCATTTGGCGTGCATGTAACAGACAGAAATCTACATCAAACCACAGAAAATCGGGTAGGGTAGCATCGCACTTCTCAGTGTGCCAGCATACTGCCATGGCATAGCAGAAGACGTGTCTCTACTCATCTGCAGTAGAGCCCATGCCAACCAAAAAAAGGGGGGATCTATGGCATGGCCGGTACGCTACCACATCATTGGGCTGCTGTTCTGCAGCACCGTCGTGAATTACATCGACCGGGTCAATATCTCGGTAGCCGCTCCGGTCATCATGCGAGAGACCGGGTGGGATAAAGGCCAGTTTGGCCTGGTTTTTTCTGCCTTTCTCATTGGGTATGCACTGCTGCAGATTCCTGGCGGCGTCATCTCGGATCGCTGGGGGGCTCGACGAGTCCTGGCTCTCGCATTCTGCGGCTTCTCTCTTTTTACCGCGCTCACCCCACTCGGGCAGTCTACATTTTTCGTGCTGCTGGCAATGCGCTTTTTGGTTGGCGCGTTTGAGTCGGTGACGTTTCCTGCCTTGACCTCGCTCAACTCCCGTTGGATCCCACGTGCAGAATTCGGCAGAGCACAGACGTTGAGTATTTCCGGGATCACTATTGGGCAAATGGTGGCGTATCCGTTGACGACCTGGATCATTCTGAACAGTTCCTGGCATATGGTCTTTTATGTGAATGCCGCTTTGGGATTTATCTGGGCGGCGGCATGGCTGTGGTATGCGACGGATACTCCAGGAACCCATCCGAAGATCAGCCAGGAAGAGCGCGACTACATTGCTTCCAACCTCCCGCCCAGGCCATCAACACCACTGCCTTTGCGGGCCGTCTTCACCAATCCTTCCCTGTTGATTCTCTCTCTGAGTTATATGTGTTTTGCCTATGTGGGGTGGATGTTCTTGTTCTGGTTTCCTGATTACTTAGTTGAAGGCCGGGGATTATCGCTCGGCGCCATGGGTCTCATCGGTATCCTGATCCACGCTGCTGGGTTTATTGGCTTAGTCGGAGGAGGAGCAATTTCTGATTGGCTGCTCCGCAAGGGGTGGAGCCCACAGGTTGCTCGTGCGCGTCTCGGAGGGATCGGCGTAGCATTGTCCCTGCCCTGTTTAGTGAGTGCGGCAACCGCCTCTTCTGCAACGACCTGCGTTGTTTTTATGATCTTTTTTTATTTGCTGTTTGCCAGTGCGATCGCTGGCTACACCACGGTGGCGCTCGAGTTCAATCCTCATCTCGCTGGGTCTATCTTTGGTATGATCAACACACTCGGGAGTTTTGCGGGCATCTTTGGTCCAATGACCGCCGGTTTTATGCTCGCCCAAAGCGGGACGTGGACGCTGCCCTTTTTTGTCGCGGCTGGTGTCGGTGCCGTGTGTGCAGCGATTTTACTCACTGTCCCCATCCGACCAATCCAGATAGAAGCTCTCCCTTCTGCTGACGTTGTTGCGAAAGGGGCAGTGCACTAAAACATCCAGAAGAAGTTCCCTGTCTTGAGGAGGGAAAATTTGACTTGTGAACAACGGAAAGCATACAATATTTGACGGGTATACTGGCAGAAAAAAAAGGCGCGAGCAGCATGATCTAGATGAGGGTGCTTTGGTACGTTGGCTGTACACGCTTGATGCAAAACTGTCAGAACTGGCGGTGGGCTCAAGGTCGGCAGCGATCCTCTTTTGTATCATGAGGTGAGGAACCACGAAGAGGAGGGAGGATTGTCATGCAGAACATCCACCTGGTGAGAAGACTGTGGCCACAGGCTGTCCTTGTCGTCACCCTATTTTTTGCTGTCCCCTCCACACTCTGGGCGCAAGGCGTTCTGGAAATCCCCCAAACGGGGTCCTATTAGAGTGGTATTGGCGGTGTATTTGGCTGGTATTGTGACGCGGGCACGATTACCGTTTCTTTTGACGATGGCCCTCCCATCGAGGCCGCCTACGGTACGCCTCGGGCTGATACACAAGCAGTGTGTGGAGATAGGAACAACGCCTTTGAGTTGCCGTGGAATTGGAACCTGTTGGGAGAAGGCGTGCACACGGTACAAGTCTTTGCATTGATCCGGGCGCCGACGTCAGTGATATATCTTTTGTTGAAGCGTCTGTTGGCATAGCCAAACAAGACCACAGTGTTGAGTCCCCAATCTTTCCAGAGCGTGCGCTCATAGCCAGCCTCGAGCGTACCGTACAACGCCCCTGCTGCGGCAACCTGGCTGACAGCAGCAGAGGCCGCGCATGTGACGGGGCCAAAAGGATAGGAGGCCCGGAAATAGGTCACCAATTCTGGTGAGCCATAATCTGGTGACTTGGGATTCGCGTCTGGATACAACTCACCGCGCAGCAAGAAAGTCAACCGCAGGTCTTTGATGGTTGGATGATAGGAGAGAACCAGGTCGATCTCGTTGAATTCGAACTGGTTCGGCTCATGATCGAGCGGGAAGTTCGCCCAGGCCGAAAGGCTGACCTGACGAACAGACGCAGTGACCGACGGCTGCCACACAAAGCCTCGGCTCGAGACGAGACCACGCCACACGTAGCGAGAAAGGAAATCAAGTTCAGTATTGAAAGCAATCTGCTGCAGCAGGGTGAATGGATGGGTGCTGGTCGTGCCACGCGAGCCCCCTGCCGTCGCTGTTCCTTGGTGAGGAACAAGCAGCATCATGAGGGCGGCCCCTATCACTACGCGGAGTTGAGAGCGAGAGAGACGCACGAATTGTTCTACTCGTTGTGGAAAGAGCGGGAGCAGTCTAGTCCTCAATAATAGAGCGCAGCGCTGTACGCCACCCGGCCGAGGCAAAGCGTTCCTCGAGACCAAACGCGTGCAATTCTTCTGGCCACGGCAGGCGCACAATCTTCCATCCCGCTTCTTGGGTGGTGGTTGCCGGACGCGGTTCGGTCATCCGCTCGATCAAGGCTTCAGGCAGGTCGAGATTTCTCGCTATCTGGTGGACAAAGTCTTCTTTTGTCATACAGGTCGGCTGAACACATCCCCAATAGGATATCACTCTCTTTCACGCTAGTAGATACCATGGTGAACGGGATTTTCTATCCCCATTTGTCGGGAGTTGAAAGGAAGAACGAGTACGTGGACACTGTTACCGTCGTATTGTTCATTATCGGCCTTGCCTTGTTGATAATTGGTGCAGAGTTATTAGTACGTGGGGCATCGCGCCTCGCCGCTGTCATGGGGATCTCACCCCTGGTCATTGGACTCACGGTGGTTGCCTACGGAACCAGCTCGCCTGAAATGGCCGTGAGCATGCTTGCTGCCGTTGCCGGGCAAGCCGATATCACCCTCGGAAACGTCGTGGGGAGCAATATTCTTAATGTGCTGTTGATTCTTGGTCTCTCGGCCCTGATTGCCCCGTTAGTGGTGTCGCGACAATTGGTGCGGCTCGAGGTCCCCCTTATGATCGGCATATCGGTCCTCTTGTTTGTTCTGGCCCTTGATGGCCATCTGACCCGCATGGATGGTCTCATTCTCTTCGGTGGCGCCATGGGCTATACGATTTTTGCTATTCGCCAAAGCCGTAAAGAAAACAGTGAACTTCAGGAAAAGGCGACGCCAGCATGTGTTGACACTCAGCCGACACCCGGCAAGTCAATATCCATGCAAATTGTCTTCATCGTCGTTGGTTTGGGGTTGCTCGTGCTAGGCTCGCACTGGCTCGTCAATGGAGCAGTTGCTTTCGCTCAGTTGTTTGGGGTGAGTGAATTAATCATCGGACTGACGATCATCGCGGCGGGTACCTCGCTCCCTGAAGTCGCGACTTCGATTATCGCAAGCATTCGTGGTGAGCGTGATATCGCGGTCGGCAATGTCGTAGGGAGCAATATTTTTAACATCCTGATAGTGCTTGGACTTTCCAGCCTGGTTTCGCCTCACGGGATCGCGGTCACACCACCGGCGCTCAGCTTTGACATCCCCGTCATGATTGCAGTCGCCATCGCCTGCCTGCCAGTGTTCTTCACCGGGAGCATGATCACACGCTGGGAGGGAGCCCTCTTTTTCGCCTACTATATTGCCTACACTCTCTATTTGACTCTGGATGCGACACAACACGATGCGCTCCCGCTGTTGAACTGGGTCATGGCAGCCTTTGTGCTCCCCCTGACCTTTGTGACACTGGCAGTTGTCGTTCTCCAGCAGGTGCGGATTGATCGCTGTCGTTCTCTCTAGCATATGAGAGTCAGGTTTCAGACCAACCAAGACGCATTGCTCCTCTGCGCCAGAGCGGGTATAGAAGTGCCGTGCGTGCGGTGAAAGCACAGGCTCTACCGGGAGAAGGAAGTCAGACGTATGCGTGATGCCGTTGTCTTATCAACTTCAATTGAAGGACTCTCTCCGCCGCGGCGGGGGAAGGTGAGGGATATTTATGAGACTGAAGAGCATCTGCTCATCGTCGCCACTGACCGGGTTTCCGCCTTTGATGTGGTGTTGCCCGATGGCATTCCTGGGAAAGGGCGTGTGCTGACGCAGCTCTCATATTTTTGGTTTTGCTCTCTCGCCAATCTCGTTCCCCATCATCTGGTGTCGATCGAGGTCGATGAGTTTCCGCCCGCCTGTTGGCCATATCGGGATCTGTTGGCTGGACGGGCGATGCTGGTCAAAAAAGCCAAACCTTTACCGGTCGAGTGTATCGTGCGTGGCTATCTTGCTGGCTCGGGCTGGCAAGAGTATCGCGCAACCGGGACCGTTTGTGGGATTGCCCTGCCTGCCGGACTCCGCGAAAGTGCCCAACTGCCGGAACCGATCTTCACCCCTTCGACCAAAGCGCCAGAGGGAACGCACGATGAAAATATCCCTTTTGCCGAGGTAGAGCGACTGATCGGACGTGAATTGGCTGCGCAGGTCCGGGAGGTGAGTCTGGCCCTGTACCGTGCCGCGCATGCGTTCGCGCAAACAAAAGGGTTTCTCCTGGCAGATACCAAGCTCGAGTTTGGCCTGCGAGCAGGGCAGCTGATACTCATCGATGAGGCCTTCACTCCGGATTCCTCGCGATTTTGGCGGGCAGATGTGTACCAGCCGGGCGCGCCACAGGAGAGTTACGACAAGCAGATTATTCGGAACTATTTGCTCTCGCGCAATTGGGACCGGAGACCTCCGGCGCCACACCTGCCGCCAGAGATCATTGTCCAGGCAGCGGCTCGCTACCAGGAGATTGCTGCACACCTGATGGGGAGGAACGCCTAATATGGAGCGCACCCCCCGACGAGCGCTCGCAGGGATCCGGATTCTCGATTTTACCTGGGTGGTTGCCGGCCCGGTCGCGACGCGTATCCTGGCTGACCAAGGGGCAGAGGTGATCAAAATTGAGCGGCGTGACTCTCTGGACTTAGGCAGTCGCCGTGGCGGTTTCACCGGAAATATCTTTCGTGGCAAGGAAAGCACGGTCATTAACATGGCAGACCCCCGTGGGCGCGACATCGCCCGTCAGTTAGTTGCCGTTTCGGATGTGGTGATCGACAACTTTAGCGCGCGGGTCATGGATAACTGGGGCATGGACTACGAGAGCATGAAACAGATCAAACCGGACATCATTGCCGTGAGTATGTCTGGCTTCGGCCATACCGGACCGCAGAAGGACTATGTCAGCTATGGTCCAACCCTCCAAGCCTTATCAGGGTACACCTTGCTGATGCGCCACCCTGGGAAGGAGCCGGCAGGCTGGGGGTATTCGTATGCCGATATGGCTGGCGGTTATAGCGGTGCCTTAGCCGTCCTCATGGCGTTGTGGTACCGTCGGCGCACTGGCCAAGGGCAATTCGTGGATTTGTCACAATTCGAGACGATTGCCAGCCTGATTGGTCCGTCGCTCCTCGCTAGCCTGGTCAACAAAGCCACGACCGCGCCGTGTGGCAATCGTTCGCAAGAGGCGCCGGCAGCGCCGCATGGGGTCTATCGCTGCGCCGGTCCGGATCGCTGGTGCGCCATCACTGTTTTTACTGAAGAGGAATGGCAGCGATTCTGTCGGGTATTAGGAAACCCGATGTGGACGAAAGAAAAACGCTTCGCTACCTTAACCAACCGGCTTGCTCACTACGATGCACTAGATGAGTATGTAACGGCGTGGACCCAGCAACATACAGCTGAAGAAGTGATGACACTCCTCCAACACGCTGGGGTGCCAGCGGGAATAGTGGCGAATGGCGAAGATTTGGACCGTGATCCCCAATTACGTGCACGCGGCTACTGGGCGCAGGTTCGCACTCCAGAAGAAGATGAGGTCGTACTTGATGGCACGCCAGTCAAGCTTTCTGCGACGCCAGGTTATGTTGCGGCTCCAGGCCCGCTGCTAGGCGAGCATACTGAGGCGGTCCTGCAGCGGTTGCTCGGGTACTCGAGCGCGTACATTACACAGCTCAAAACCGATCGGGTCGTTGCGTCAAACGCAGAGATTGTGGCCGAAAGATCAGCTGTGAGCAGCTAGCGGGTAGCTTCAGCTGAACCGGACAGAAAGCTGAGTGCAGATAGCTGAAAGCTAAAATAAGGAGGGAGATTATGCCTTTTGCTAAGATTAACGGGATTGACCTGTATTACGAGGTCCACGGAGAAGGACCGGCCTTAGTGCTTGCCCATGGGGGCGGGGGAAGCCATGTGAGCTGGTGGCAACAGGTCCCAAGTCTGTCGAACAGGTATCAGGTCATCACCTTTGATCATCGCAGTTTCGGTCAATCGCGAGACCTCCCCGACGGCCCGGGACCACGTGCCTTTGTGCAAGACCTGGCTGCGCTGCTTGATCACCTTGGTATCCAGAAAGCCGCAGTTGCGGGACAATCGATGGGGGGATGGACGGTCTGTGGTTTTGCCTCAGCGTATCCTGAGCGTACCACTGCGCTGATTTTATGTGACACCACGGGAGGCGTCGAGACGGCTGAAGTGGCCAAAGCGCAGGCGGGTATCCAGGAGCGCTCCAAAGGGACACTGGCCCAGGTGCTGGTGAACGCTTACTCAAAGCACTTCCCTGAGCGCAATCCTTCCTTGTGTTTTCTCTATCAACAGATCTCACTGCTCAATATCCATGTCGCGCCGAATCTGGTCTCTTTGCTCTTCAATCTGAAACATGAGGTGAAGCCGATTGTTGAGCACCGCATCCCAACGTTATTACTGGTTGGAGAGGAAGATGTGCTGACTCCACCGCCAGCGATGGCCAGTGTGGCAGCGCAGATTCCTCAAGCCCGCTTCGTGACAGTGCCACAGGCTGGACACTCGGTCTATTTTGAGCGGGCAGAGGAGTTCAACCGGATCATCAGCGAGTTTCTACGTGAGTGAGAAGCACAGCGAAGAATGACACGTATGCCGGGCCTCATCGTAAAGTGTAGGGACGATGACGCTCGGCAGCTCCGGAAGGCTGTTTTTCACCTCTCTGCTATCCTGCAAAATGTCCTCCTACAAAGATTTGAGACTCCCTTGGATATCGAAGCAGGAAAGGATAAGATATATAGCAATTATCCAAAAGCCCAATGAACCTGCAGAATGAACAACCCCTGCCTCAATGCCAAACAAAACACGTTATCCTGTAACCTATCGCTATCGCCGCCATGAGGGGCATCCGCTCCGCTTGTTTTTTCTCGTTACTGGTGTGTTGGCGGCGTTGAGTGCGATTGGGATGACGTGGGTGGTGTATCAGGATCTGACGCTCGAATTACCTTCAGTTGAACGCCTGGCTCACTATGTCACCCCTGCGGCAACCCGGGTGTATGCCGACGATGGGACGTTGATTGGTGAACTGTACCTGGAAAAGCGCTATCCGGTGTCGCTCGAGCGTATCCCTCTTGTTGTCCGACACGCATTTATTGCGGCTGAAGATGCGCGTTTTTATCGTCATCCAGGAGTAGACCTCACCGCAGTCATCCGGGCGTTCCTCCACAACTGGAGTGCCGGGCATACCATGCAAGGGGGCAGCACCATCTCTCAGCAAGTCGTCAAATATGTGCTCCTGACGCCAGAAAAAAGTTACCGGCGGAAGATCCAAGAAATCATCCTCGCTCTCCGGCTTGAACGGCGTCTCAGCAAAGAAGAAATTCTAACGCTCTATCTGAATCAGATCTACCTTGGGAGTGGGGCGTATGGGATCGAGGCTGCCGCGCGGGAGTATTTCGGTAAGCAGGCCGAAGATCTCTCGCTGGCCGAAGCAGCGATGTTGGCCGGACTCCCACCAGCACCCAGTCGGTATTCGCCGCTCAAAAATTGGCAGCAAGCAAAAGTCCGCCAGCGCTATGTCCTCGAGCGGATGATAGAAGAACGCTATATTTCATACGCCCAAGCGATGGCAGCATGGCAAGAATTGGTAACGCTGACGCCGCCACCGCCGTCTTCGTATTTTTCCCTTGCCCCATACTTTGTTGAATATGTCCGTCTCTTTTTGGAAAAACACTATGGCGGCAAGGCCAGCTATCAACTCGGTCTTCAGGTCTACACGACTGTGAATTTGGACCTCCAACGAGCGGCGGAAAAAGCGCTCCGCGATGGGATCGATGCCTTATGTCAGCGTCAGGAGTGTGGGCAAGAAGATGGCGTGCGACCTGAGGGGGCTCTGGTGAGCATTGACCTGACTTCTGGTGAGGTCACAGCTATGGTCGGCGGATATGACTTTCGCCGGAGTCAATTTAACCGTGCGACCCAGGCCAAGCGACAACCGGGATCAGCCTTCAAACCGCTCATCTATGCTGCTGCGCTCGATCGTGGCTACACACCAGCTTCCGTGGTGATCGACGCACCAGTGTCATATTGGGATCGCAAACGAGTGTGGTCTCCAAAAAACTTCGAGAAAAGGTATTATGGGCCCACCCGCCTGCGTGAAGCGTTGGCCTTTTCGCGGAACGTGGTCACTGTTAAAGTCGCCTCTCGTCTTGGATTGAAGTATCTCACGACATACATTCCGCAACTAGGCATTCGCAGCCCTTTGGCGAGAAATCTTTCGCTCGCGCTCGGCACTTCCGAAGTCACTTTACTGGAATTAGCCCGTGCCTATGGCGTGTTTGCGACTGGAGGGACGCTTTTTGAGCCGTTATTCATCACGAAGATCACCGATAGTCAGGGCGGACTGTTGAATGAATTTACCCCCAAGCCGGAACAGGTGATTTCCCCAGAGACCGCATACATGGTGACTAGCATGCTTGAGAGCGTCGTCGAACGAGGCACTGGGAAGCGTGTACAGGAACTGGGGCGACCAACTGCGGCAAAGACTGGGACGAGTAACGACTTTCAAGATGCCTGGTTCGTCGGCTACACGCCCGAGGTGTTGACCAGTGTATGGGTTGGGTTTGACACACAACGCTCGCTTGGCGAGAAGGAGACTGGAGGTCGGGTGGCGGCACCGATCTGGCTCGATTTTATGAAACGCGCGGTGGAAAATCAGCCGATTGGCGCCTTCCCTCTGCCCCAAGGGATCGCTTTCTCGTATATTGATCCCAAAACTGGGTTGCGTCCCTCTCCTGGACGGCCTGTTATGCTTGAGTGTTTTCGTCGAGGTACGGCACCACAGGAAATCGCCGTTGCGGCTGCGACGGTTCCTCCCCAACAGGGCGGTAGTGAAAGCGAAGGGACAAACGGCACACGGAGTGTTGCTCCGGAAGCGACGAGTGCCTTGTCAGAGATGGGATTCTGAGGGCGAAACGTTCGGAGTGGCCTCTGCCCGATCATGGCCGGGTTTGCTTATTCCTGTGGCAGTTCCCAATAGTGTTTCTGTACTGCTTTGACACGGGGGAGTAACCCACGCGGGGTTATGGATGGCAGCGGCGCAGTGAGGGTGTCTCCTCCCATTTCATCCAACACCCGTATGACTGATCGCTGGAGTCCTTCGAGATCATATCCGCCTTCGAGAACCGCTGCGCACCGGCCTTGGGCATGGTCACGAGCAATGCGTAACAGCACGCGAGCCATACTGCCAAACCCTTCTGCTGTCACTTCCATACCGCCGAGCGGATCGCGGACGTGTGCGTCGAACCCGGCTGAAATCAACACAAACTCCGGGTCAAATTGACGACAGAGAGGATCGATGACCCATTGGAACAGTTCCTGATACTCGGCGTCTCCCCAACCCGGCGAAAGTGGCAGATTCACGGTGTACCCTTCACCTTGACCTCGTCCCACTTCTTCGGCTGCTCCGGTCCCAGGATAGTAGGGATATTGGTGGGTGGACACGTACAGCACCCCCCGGTCATCGTAGAAGCTATGCTGGGTGCCGTTACCGTGATGGACATCCCAGTCCATCACCAGGATACGTTTCAGACCAAATTGCTCACGCAGGTATTGCGCGCCAATCGCCGCACTATTGAACAGGCAGAACCCCATAGCGCGGTTCCGCTCCGCATGGTGTCCGGGCGGGCGGACCAAGGCAAAGCCGTTATCGATGTCGTGAGTCATAATCGCTTCAAGCAGCGTGAGAAGACCGCCAGTGGCGAGGAGTGCGGTCGTATACGATTGGGCCGAAACGGGAGTATCAGCGTCAAACGCGAAATAGCTTTTCTCCGCCGTGGCGGCGACTCGACCAACATGTATGGTGTCGTGAATCAGCGCAACTTCCTCTGGTGTGGCGAGCCGCGGGTCAAAGCGTTTGCTGTTGGATCGCTGATAACCGTCGAGGTGTTTGAGCAACGTGGCGATGCGAGCCGGGCGTTCCGGATGATTACGTCCGGGGTTGTGTTCCTGGTAGCGTGTATCGAGAACAACGCCTGTGCGTAGCATAATGCCTCCTGATGATTGAGTCGTACCTTTTCCGGTTCTTACTTCTCCTGGCGTTACCGGTTCCGTGGCGGCTTGCACTGGTTTTTTGATTATACTACCGTAGCAAGAACAGCAATTATGTTTGGCATCGGTATTCCAGAATTATTAGTTATTTTGGTCGTGGCCCTTATCGTGCTCGGACCGAAACGGCTGCCCGAGGTGGCCAAAGGCCTTGGCCGTGCCCTGGCCGAGTTTCGCAAGGCGACGAGTGGCCTCTCTGAAGAACTCAGTAACGCGCAGATCATGTTAGAAGAAGAAGTGCGTCAGGCCGAACGTGCAGCCCAGGCTTCGCAAAAACTGCAACCGCCCCAACCTCCCAGCGGCGACAAAGAGAAGAAGGAGCCCTCCTCAGGAGAAACGCACTAAATGGCCGGTGACGACCGCACGATGCCGCTCACGGGCCATTTGGAAGAATTGCGCTGGCGCCTTATTAGCTCGTTGCTCGCCGTTGGCATTGCGTTTCTCCCGTGTTATTTCTTCGCCAATGTGCTCTTTGAATTTCTGACGCGCCCCCTCCATCTGGCCGTGAGCGAACAACTCACCCTCATCGGGACGGGGGTCGTTGAGGCGTTTTTCACGAAACTGAAGGTATCCTTTATCGCTGCCCTCTTTATTGCGATACCAGTCGTTCTCTACCAGGTATGGCAATTTGTTGCACCAGGACTCTATGCGCACGAGCAGCGGTATGTCTGGCCGTTCATCGGCTTTGGTTCGCTCTTTTTCCTGCTAGGAGCAGGATTCTGTTACGCTATTGTCTTACCAGTCGGTTATGCGTTCTTCCTGGAGGAGTACAAGAGTATTGGTGTACAGCCGACACTGCGGGTGAGTGAATATTTAACCTTTACCTCACGCATGTTGCTGGCGTTCGGTGTGACCTTCGAGTTACCGGTCCTTGCTTTTTTCTTTGCTCGCGTGGGATTGATTACGCATAGAACGCTGCTTGGCTTTTTCCGTTATGCAGTCCTGGTTATTTTTATCCTCGCAGCGGTGTTAACTCCTGGACCGGACGTCGCTTCTCAGCTCCTTTTGGCTGGTCCACTGCTGTTGCTCTACGGGGTCAGTATCGGGGTCGCCTATATCTTTGGCAAAGAAAAAAAAGAAGAATGACACAAAAACCGTGTTGCTCTGTTCAGTCTTCCTGCTTCACTCTTTGCATGAGCCAATCGTCCTGCTCCTCTGGTTGGGGAATCTCGTACCAGTCCATATGTTCCCGTAACGATTCGAGCACTGCCCGGATATCATTGATGAAATCAGGCATGGCGAGTACCACGACCGTTGCCTTTTTCTTGTCAATAGTACGGACAATGCCAACTCCTTCATAGGATTCGAGGAGAAATTTTATCAACGCAATGTCTGCCCGCTGGACGCGCAAGTAAATCTCAATAAGGTCCATACAAGGTGAGCCTCTCCGAAACGGCAGATTGTGCACAGGGTGGTTCTATGTCAATAGCAGAGGACGTATCATTACTGAAGTGACAAGAAAACCTGCAGTACCCAGTCGAGAAAGAGTGACGAGCAAGTCTGTGCCGAGAGGAAGAAAATGTGCGAAAACGGTGATCCATACTTTAAGGCTTTGAGCAAAGAGCCGATGACACTGCTATGAAGTGGAAGCATCTCCTGTCGTTGAAAGACCTTGCCAGGTTATTCCGGTTCACATCCCCCTCCCCTGCTCCATTCGTGAACCAACGCGAATTTACCCGGGTTCCGCTTGCTGTCGAGGTGGATATTCTTTCAGGTGACACCCCGATTGTGTCCGGTCGCACAAAAGATATCAGCATGAAAGGTCTGTACCTTTTAAGCGACGAACGCCTGCCTGTCGGCACGGACTACCACATCGTGTTGCTGCTGAGTGGCCGTGGTCCCTCCGCGTCCCTCGCGCCTCTGATGCTTGGTATTCAGGCAAACGGGAGAATCGTGCGCGTCACGAATGCCGGGCTGGGTATCGAATTCACCGAAATCATTGGCCAGGACAGCTTTGAGCATCTTCGGCACTTGCTGTTACACCATTCTCAGGAACAACCAGAAACCGAGCAGGTGCGGCAAGAGTTACGGCAAGCCTCCTGGTCTCAATCAACCAGAATCATTCGCCCTTTTGATGATGGGGCTCTCCTTTCCGCCACCCGATTCTCCCTGAAACGAAACGGCGCGCAGCCTCGTACCGCCATTGAATTGTCCCCTGGATGTGTGATCCTCATACAGAAAGACTCATCTGCCACAAACCATGCGTCTGTAAAACCACGCGTGTGAGTGGTGAACAGACGTGAAAGATCGGTGGTGTCCTAGCAAAAGGTTGCTATAGGAAGTTTCTTGCGTCATTCCTGTGCTGGCTCCGTTTGCCCGCGTTAGATCAAGACCAGAATGAGTTATTAACTCACTATTTTAGGAGGGGTAAAAGATGGGGCTGTTTCATATGCGGGGGAATAGCCGTCATCGTGGCCCTCCTCTTCACTCTATCCTTTTGTCGAGCAGGAGATTGCGCAGGAGCGAGTGTGGGGGAGCAAGAGGCAGGGGGAGTAACTTCTAGATGCCCCCTAGTCGGCAAAACTATCTCCGGCCATGCTCTCAAACCGTATCTGCTCAGCCGGTATAATTCCCTGCGTAGGATCAACAATGTTTCGTTTAGGAAACGACGGATCGTACCGCCAAATCCAGAAACCAAAGCCCGTCTGATGATGTCCCTCTACGAAAGTGAGCGTGTACTTCCGGTAGGCGTGCTTGACGTCCCTCAATGAGGGACCAGTCCAACGACTCAGCACGCACTGAGCTTCCTCAGCACGAAGTGTCGGCACTCCTGCAGGGAGGCACAACCCGACATCTGCCGCGAAACACGAT
>CAZCWX010000673.1:0-3668 GCA_964502465.1 uncultured Enterobacteriaceae bacterium
AGGATTTTCCGGAACAAGAGGAAGCAACGAGTTCGGCCTTGCTTTCCGCGATCGGTTTCACCCAGCGCCGCGGCTTATCGCGTCGCGAGATCGAGACGGCGCTGCGCCAACACGGCGGGCAAGTTCTGCAGAATCAGCTTGGTCTTGATCCCCGGGAGTTTCGTCTCGTGTGTATTCCCTTCGATGTCTACCTGCGCGTTGGCAGAGATCGAGGGTGGGGTCATCGAGAGCAATGGACCCATTTGGATGGGTACCAAATCATGCAAGGTGGTCGGTTACGGGCTTTGGTGGGTGGAGATGTACGGTACGGAGGCCTGTTGGATCTCGTGAGCATTAGTCCAGACGACCAACGCGAACGTGTGGTCACCCGTTTCGCCGTCGTCCGCCGTGAGCGGTTCATGGCCAGGTGAGGAAAGACGCGCGAACGGGCGAATACTACGTGGAGAGGAAGAGACCCCCCATATATTATTGTGGCTGTGGGAACTACTTTCGACCCAGTCAGTGGCCAGCGCCATACTTATCCTGTCCCTGGTCGCAGCATTCGGGTTGGCGTTGGGCTCTGTCCCACTGGGCGGGATCAGCTTAGGCATTGGCGGAGTGCTCTTTGCCGGCCTCGCCTTTGGCTACCTGGGATTCCAGATCGATCCCGATATTTTGCACTTTGTCAAGGAATTCGGCTTGATCCTCTTTATTTTCACCATGGGCATGCAGGTCGGGCCGGGTTTCTTCTCTTCGTTACGGCAGCAAGGACTGAAGTTGAACGCGCTGGCCGCGGCGATTGTGCTCATGGGCGCCCTCCTCACCCTCGGACTGGTGATCGTTACGGGAATACCGATGGAGACTGCGGTTGGACTATACACCGGCGCGACGACCAACACCCCGGCGCTTGGGGCAGCACAGGAAGCCTTGCGCAGTGTCACCCCAAACCCCGCGGCCCAACCCCCAGGTGTCAGCTATGCGGTTGCGTATCCCTTTGGTATCGTCGGTATTATTGCTTCCATGCTCTTGCTGCGCAGGATGTTTCACATCGATCCAGCCGCGGAAGCCAAGGCATTGACGGAGAAATTGCAGGGTCGCCAGCAGGCGCTTGTGCGCCTAAACCTGCGAGTAGACAACCCGAACCTGGAAGGGTTGACCATCCAACAAATTCCCGGAATTAGGACCCTCGGCATCGTGATCTCGCGCATTCAGCCGGTGGGCGAGGAGGAAGTACACGTTGCCCAGGCCGACACCATCCTGCACGTCGGCGACCTTCTCCTGGCGGTTGGTCCGGCAGAGCAGCTTGCCCAATTGCAGGTGGTGGTGGGGAGCAGAAGCGAACGAGATTTGCTGCAGTCTCCTGGGCCGATAACCCATCGGCAGCTCGTCGTGACACGCAGTGAGGTGCTTGGCAAATCACTGCAGGTGCTGGGTTTGCCGCAGCGCTACGGGGTCACGATCACGCGCGTGACCCGGGCTGGCGTAGAGATAGCCGCTCGACCTGACCTGGAGCTACAGTTTGGTGACCTCCTGCAAGTGGTTGGGACAGAGGCTGGCCTTCAGCAAGTAGCAACTGAGGTCGGCAATGAAACCAAGGAGTTGAACTACACACGCTTTGTCGGCGTGTTTGTGGGGATCGCCGTTGGGGTTTTACTGGGAAGCTGGCCGATCAATTTCCAGGCAATTCCTGCGCCGGTGAAACTTGGGCTGGCGGGTGGCCCACTGTTGGCCGCCATTCTGTTTAGCAACCTCGGTCGGCTGGGAACCATGGTGTTTTACATCCCCAATAACGCCAGTATCGCCTTTCGCGAGCTGGGGATCTCGCTCTTCCTGGCCTGTGTGGGACTGTCGGCGGGCGAACAGTTTGTCGAGGTGCTGCTGCACGGTGACGGGCTCTATTGGATCGTCTACGCGGGCATAATTAACCTCGTGCCGTTATTGGGTGTCGGCGTTGCGACTCGAGTTCTGTTACAGGCGAACTACGCGGCGCTGTGCGGCTTACTGGCGGGGAGCATGACTGACCCGCCGGCGCTTGCCTTTTCCCACACCATAGCCGGCAGCGATGCCTCGTCCGTCGTCTACGCTGCGGTGTATCCTCTGACTATGCTGCTCCGTGTCGTCAGCGCCCAGTTGTTAGTGCTAGTGTGGTTAGGAGCCGCATGAAAGACAACGCTTCCTCCTCCACGTCAAGTCGTTCGCTCGCTCCTCCTTTGTTCGCGCCGAATCGCTTCAAGGGGAAGCTGATTATCGTCGAAGGCATTGATGGGTCGGGCAAATCCACCCAACTGGCACTGCTCAGTCAGTGGCTGCGGTCGCAATCAATTGCCGTGGCGTTCAGTGAATGGAATTCCTCTCCCCTGGTCCATGACACGATGCGGCGGGGCAAAAAGAAGAAGATGTTCAGCCCGACGACGTTCAGTTTACTCCACGCGACAGATTTTGCCGATCGCATGGAACGCTATATTCTGCCGCTGTTGAAGGCCGGGGCGGTCGTGTGCGCCGACCGCTACGCATACACGGCCTTTGCCCGTGATGTGGCGCGCGGCGTCGATCGTCAGTGGGTTCGTCGTCTTTACAGCTTTGCCCTGCGACCGAACCTCAGTTTCTATTTCCGCGTTCCCTCAGAAGTCGCGCTGGGTCGTATTCTGGGAGGCCGCGATGCCATTAAGTACTACGAAGCCGGTATGGATCTAGGTCTGAGCCGTGATGTCGAAGAGAGCTTTCGTATTTTTCAAGGTCGCATCCTCGACGAGTACGAAGCCATGACGCGGGAGATGGGCTTCCAAGTGATTGACGCCACACTGTCGATTGAAGAACAGCAACAGCAGGTGAGAGACATCGTCCAGAAGAAATTGGGCAAGAGTTTGCAAGCTGGAATCCTGCCGAGCGGAGAGCGAGGGAAGCATGGCGGCGAAGATCCCCTTACAGTTCTATAATACCGTCCTGCCGGACGTGGATTGTGCGGAGTTGCACGGTGCCTTGATCGTCGTCGAAGGGCCCGATGCCGTGGGTCGCTCAACGCAGGTGACGCGGTTGCGACAATGGTTGGAACAGGAAGGTCATGCTGTCCTCGATACGGGCATGGCGCGTTCGGCCCTGGCTGGCAAGGGAATAAAAAAAGCCAAAGAAGGGAACACCTTGGGACCAGTGACCATGACGCTCTACTATGTCACCGATTTTGCGGACCGTCTTGAAAAGGAAATCATCCCTGCGCTCCGTGCCGGCTTTGTCGTGCTGACGGATCGCTACATTTTCTCGATCATTGCGCGAGCCATTGCGCGCGGCGAGGATTCCCAATGGATCGAACACGTGACTGACTTCGCATTGGTTCCCCACGCGGTGTATTATCTGCGCCCACAGGTGAAAGATTTGGTTTCTCGTGTAATACGTGGACGCGGCGCCTTCGATTACTGGGAAAGTGGGATGGATATGCGGGTCGGCGGCAATATGTACGACAGCTTCGTGCACTATCAAACGCGGGTGATACGCACGTTGGATCGGATGGCCACACAGTACGGGTTCGTGACGCTGGACGCGAGCAGGCCGGCAGACCTCATCTTCGAGGAATTGCAGCACCAGATCGCGACCCTCGGGCTGCAGAAAGTAGAAGCAAGGCTGCTGGCCAATGGGGTTGTGACCCCGCTGGGGCACCCCGCTCCTCCAGCGTTGCAGAAAAGAAGCCGTGCTGT
>CAZCWX010000674.1:0-12507 GCA_964502465.1 uncultured Enterobacteriaceae bacterium
TAAGCCACGCATCGAACGGCCCAAGTGTCCCGCCAGCGAGTTTGGCAATTGTGCGGACAGCTTCACTGCACGCCTTCGAACTGACAACCACCCCGCCCATCGCATCGCCATGCCCACCAAGGTACTTTGTCGCGCTATGGATGACGTAGTCGGCTCCATGCGCCAGTGGTTGTAACAGGTAGGGGGTGGTAAAGGTGCTATCCACCATTAATACCGCACCGGCAGCATGCGCCGCCTCGGCGATCGCTGGGATATTCGCAACCCGGAGGAGCGGATTGGAGATCGTCTCAACCCACACCACCTTCGGCCTTGCCTGGTCGATAGCAGCTTTGACATTGGCCGTCTCAGCAAAGACCACTCTCACCCCTAATCGCGCAAACACCGAGGCGAGTAGACTGTACGTCGCCCCGTATACGTCCTGGCTAGCCACGACTGTGTCACCATGCTGCAGACCCGCTCCTAACAGAGCAGCATGCACAGCAGCCATCCCCGTGGCAAAACCGACCGCGGATTCTCCGCCTTCCAAGAGTGCCACCGCTTCTTCTAGAGCGGCGACAGTGGGATTGCCGTAGCGCGTGTATACGAACCCGTGCTGCTCCCCGCCAAAGATCGCGTCCAATTCGGGCATGGGGTGGAGATAGGTCACCGACGGAACAATAGGAGGACTCACGGGTGTGGCGTCAAGCTGTTTCCGATGCCAGCCCGCACGAACGGCAAGAGTTGACAATTGCCACTGTGGCTTTTCAGTTTTCATATGCACCCCAGAAGCGATGAGCAGTGAGCTTAGACACAAGCACTTCTTAGCGTCCTCTGCTTTCGCTGCAAGCTGACCGCTGATAGCTAATCGCTATCAGTAAAACGCCAGGCTGGCAAAACTGACCGACGATTGCGTCGCAGGGTCAAGGGAACGATCATATCTCAGCAGCTTCCCCTCTGTCGCCTCGACCAGGTGCAAAAAGGTGTACATGGGCGAGAAACCACAGACGCGGCGGCGATCGCCATCTTTGGCAATCTGCTGGAAAAATGTCTCGTGATCGAGGTGCTCTAACGCGCCAATGAGTTGATGATCTTCTGCCTCTACCCAATCGAGAAATTCCTGCGTCAGTTGCCCCTGGTCGCCAAACTTTTGTCCAACATGGGCAAAATCGACCCCAGCGATAAAACAGACCTTGTGCCCGTAGTGCGCAATGGTCTCCCGCAGCGCAGTCAGGAAGGAGGCAACGCGCGCATCCTGTGTTGGAGGCGTTTTGCTGAATATCAGGTGATGAAACGAAGAAACGAGAAGAGGGACAATGGAAAACTCGCGCTTTCCGCCAAAGAGGTATTGGAGAAAGAGCGTCTGAAACTCGAGCGAGTGCTCAGTACGGTGCAGCAGTTCATCGGCAAACAGGTCACCATCATACGTGTTCCGCAGCGCAGTGATGAACTCTCGGTTGGTCTTCACCGGTCCTAAAGGGGTCGCGTAGTCTTTCTCTGTCGTGACAAAGAGATGGCCCATTCCGTAGTGTGAGGTCCCAAGAAGGATAAACAGGTCAGCATCGCAGCGCTCTGCCAACTCTTTGTACGCCCAGGCGTAACACAGACCACCCACCCGCAAATCGATATGAGGAGCGATGATCCCACGGACAGGGGGCTGTTGTAGTTCATGCACTTGTGGAAGCCCAGGACCATCGGTCTCATGAAAAAAGGAGGTGAGCTGCTCCGTGAATACCTCAGGCTGAGACGAGTAACATGTATCGGCATGCGCCATCTCGCGCACGGGCGAGCAGCGAAAGGCATCCACAATCCCTTGTTGCAACTGGGCAAAGTGCTCGCTATCGAGATAGTAGTGCTCGTCCAATTGCTGGACAATCTCGCGCAGTTGATCCCCAAAGAGGATGTCGCCAAATTGGCGGGCAAACGCTTCCTGGATATCAAGGAGCGAGTGGTAGCCATCGAAATGGCTGATAATAAAATAGATTGGGTACGACAGGATGAGCGGGTCCTTCGCATAGTTGAGTGGATCACGGATAAGGATCCGCTTGCCGTTTTCTCCCTCAACTGGAAACGCTTCAATCGTCCGTAGTTTCGGATAGTCCATGAAATTCAACCTCCATCACGTCGGCAAGGGCGAGGGTTTCTCGCTCGCGCCTGCAAGCCACCATAGATAGAAGGTTTCTCTCCGGTGAGCAAGTTTCCTTGACAAGGGGGAGAGGAGAAAAATATAGTTCAGGTCAGCTTGGCAAAGGAGGAAAGAAGCATGAAATTTGCCCTGACCGGAGTTGGCAGCGGTTCTACCGCTCGACCCGAATTGCTCGCACAGGTGGCAAAGAAAGCGGAGGCGTTGGGCTACGAGTCCGTCTGGATTCCCGAACACCTGGCGATTCCAGTCAGTATTAACAGCCCCTACCCCTACTCGGCGGATGGGAAGTTTCCCGGCGGCCCGGGAGCGGCACTCCACGATCCCTTTGTCGCCCTGGCCTTTGTGGCAGCCTGCACGGAAAAAATCAAACTCGGCACCGGGGTATTTGTGTTGCCCCTGCGCAACCCGGTCGCGGTGGCAAAAGCCGCCGCGAGTGTAGACGTGCTCTCCCAAGGACGTTTACTCTTTGGCATTGGCATTGGTTGGTTGGAAGAAGAATTCAATGCAGTGGGAATGCCGTTTAAGGATCGTGCAGCGCGCGCGCGCGAGTGGATCGCTCTGATGAAAGCGCTGTGGACTGAGGAAACCCCGCAGTTTTCTGGTCGGTTTCACAGCTTTCCTCCGCTCGGATTCAATCCCAAACCGGTACAAAAACCTCATCCGCCGATTATTTTCGGCGGTGAGAGCCGGGCGGCGCTTAAACGCACGGCTGAACTGGGAGATGGATGGTTTGGCGTTCGCTATACCCCGGAGAGTGTGAAGCCTCAGCTCGCCCTGTTGAAGGAGTTAAGCGACAAGGCAGGGCGTGACTTCTCACAGCTCGAAATTACTGTGGGGTTGGAACCTGGCCTGTCTCCCACCGTGGAGGTGGTCAACCGTTTCGCTGACGCTGGGGTCCATCGGTTGATGATTTTTGCGCCAGGCTTCATCCCGCGTTCGCGTTTCGACACCGATTTGTACCCACAAATGGAACGCTTCGCCGCGGAGGTCATGGCAAAAGTGTGAAAACAGGTAGCCGTCAGCAATGAGCTTTCAGCCGATGAAAAGAGTGAACGAAAGAAAGGGTGGATGATTTACCTCTTCTTCCCTTCGTCCACTCTTTTCTTTCAAGGTGACGAGCCTCTTCCTTCATGGTATGACAGTAAAAGCGCAGATAGCATGAACGTGTCTCAGCAAAACGGAAACGGCTTGCGGGTCGGCGTTGTTGGCGTCGGCTACTTAGGTCGCTTTCACGCCCAGAAATACCTGCTTCAGCCAGCAGTCACGCTCGTTGGCGTCGTCGATGTTGACCTCACCCGTGCGGCCACCGTGGCCGCTGAGTGCCACACGATGGCCCTGACTGATTACCGCAGGCTTTTCGACCAGGTCGATTGCGTCAGTATCGCCGTCCCCACTCAACTGCACTACGCCGTCGCCCGCGACTTTCTCACCCATGGGATCGACGTACTGGTTGAAAAACCGGTCACTGCCACTGCCGCAGAAGGCCGTGATCTGGTAGACATTGCGACCCGCGAGGGTCGTATTTTTCAGGTCGGTCACCTTGAACGCTTTAATCCTGCGTTGCGCTCACTTCGGGATATTCTCACTGCTCCGCGCTTCATCGAGTGCCATCGTGTCGCGCCATTCGTCGAACGCGGTACGGATGTCGATGTGGTACGAGACCTGATGATCCATGATCTCGACGTTATCCTCAGCCTGGTTCGGTCTTCTGTGGTATCAATTGAAGCCTTTGGCGTCCCGGTGTTGACCGCGGAACCTGATATTGCCAACGCCCGTCTGCGTTTCGCCTCTGGCTGTGTCGTGAATATCACCGCCAGTCGCGTCGCGCTGAAGCGAGAGCGCAAGATGCGCATTTTCCAACCCGATACCTACCTGGTGGTCGATTACGGGGAGCACCGTATCCGCATTTGCCGGCGCGAGTCTGGTCCACAGGACGGCGGGTTGCCAAACCTGACGTTTGAAGAACGAGAGGTGGGGGGAGAGGACGCTCTGGAAGAGGAGATCCGCTCTTTTCTGCAAGCAGTACGCGAACGGAGCGAACCGGTCGTCAGCGGTCGCGACGGACTCCAGGCGTTAGAGATGGCGGAACAAATCATTGAGTGCCTAGAGGTACCCTAATCCCCTCGTGACTGTTCCTATCTACAATTCGCACTCTGCAATCCAGCGCCCCCTCCAGCGGCTCCTCCTCATCGCCGGTGAAGCCTCCGGCGATGCGCATGGCGCCGACTTAGTCAACGCGCTGAGAACAAAATTTCCTCACGTCGAGGTCTGCGGCGTAGGAGGCCCGGCTTTACGCGCAGCCGGAATGCACATCCTCACTGACACCGCCGCGATTGCCGGCATGGGTCTCTTCGAGGCACGAGACAAGCTCCGGGCGTTGTTCCATACCTACCGTCAGTTGACCATGATCTTACGCACGCACCCTCCTGACTTGCTCGTGCTCATTGATTTTCCTGAATTTAACCTGCGCCTGGCGAAAGTTGCCAAGCGCGCCGGGGTACGAGTGTTCTACTATATCAGTCCGCAGGTGTGGGCCTGGCGCAAGCGGCGGGTGTATACGATCGCTCGACGGGTTGACCAACTTGCCGTGGTTTTTCCTTTCGAACCGGCTTTCTATGCCGCACATGGCTGTCAAGTGGAATTTGTTGGGCATCCGCTCGTCGAACGGGTTCGTCCAACCCGCTCACGAGCGGAAACACTCCAACGTTCTGGTCTCGATCCTACCCGCAGAACCATTGTCTTACTCCCAGGAAGCCGCGAACAGGAAGTCCGATATCTGCTCGACCCGCTCCTCGGTGCCGCCGCCTTACTGGAGAGTGAATACCAGTTTGTTTTGGCTGCTGCCTCAACGCTCAACCTGGCAGACCTCCAGGAGCGGACAAAACACCGCCAGGTACACGTGGTGCAAAACGACACGTACAATCTCATTCATGCGGCTGATCTTGCTGTAGTGGCTTCTGGCACAGCAACCTTGGAAACCGCCCTGCTCGAACGCCCGATGGTGATCGTGTATCGTCTCTCTCCCTTGACCTACGCCCTGGCACGTCTTATCGTGCGCGTCCCTTTCATTGGTATGCCGAATCTGATTGCCGGGCAGCGGGTTGTCCCGGAACTGATTCAACGGCAGGTGACTCCTGAACGCATCGCTGCCGAGGCGAGACAATTACTGGAAGACCCCCACCGCTATAGCCTGGCGCAAGCGGGGCTCCACGAGGTGCGTCGCCGCTTGGGAGGAGGCGGTGCAGCACAAAGGGCTGCGAATCTCATTGTGAACATGCTACAAAAATAAAACGAGAACCCAACGGAGCACGCAAGCGAGTGATGACTCTCTCCCTTATCTTTCCATCCGCAACTTTCAGCTGGCAGTCTCCACTATGAACGTCTATCGCCGTCTGTTCCCATTTCTGCGGCCGTATCTTTTCTCGGTCTTTCTTCCGGCGATTATCTGCATGTTGCTGTTCAGCGCCACCAACGGGATACTGCCGTTTCTGGTTCAGTATGTCTTCGACGATATTTTTGCCCTTAAAAATCTGCAAGCCTTACAGGTTTTGCCTCTCGCGATCGTTGGCACCTTTCTTTTTCGCGCGTTGGTCAACTTCGGTCATATGTATCTTATGGAGTATGTCGGCCAGCGGATCGTGGCCGATTTGCGCAATACGCTGAACGCTCACCTGCAATCGCTGTCTCTTGCCTATTTTCATCGCAACCCGACCGGCACTATTCTCTCCCGGGTCACGAACGACACCATGCTGGTACGCGATGCCATCACTCAAGCCCTGGCCTCAATGATGCGGGATGCAACCACCCTGGTCGCGTTGATCATCGTAGCGTTTCTCAAGGATTGGTTCCTCGCCCTCCTCGCTTTGGTTGTCTTTCCAGTAGCAATTCTGCCGCTCATGCAAGTGTACAAAAAAGTACGCATTCTCAGCCGGAAAGGACAGGGCTCGCTCGGCTATCTCTCTGCGTTGTTACAAGAGGCCATTCAAGGGAATCGGGTCGTCAAAGCTTTCGGGATGGAGGCCTACGAGCGCAAGCGTTTTGCCGTAGAAAACCAGCGATTGTTCCGTCATTCTGTGAAAGCGGGACGGTTGCGCGCCTTCGTCCCACCCATGGTCGAGTTGATTGCAGCCTGCGGGATCGCCGCGGTGGTATGGTACGGCGGGTCTAGTGTCATTAGTGGTGAACGGACACAAGGGGCCTTTATCGCTTTTCTCACTGCCCTGCTGCTACTGTATGAACCGTTCAAACACTTGACACGCACGAATGCCACGGTCCAGAGTGGCCTGGCGGCGGCTGACCGCTTGTTTGAAGTGCTCGACGAACACAGCGAGGTGACCGAGCGCCCCCATGCGCAGGCTCTCACCGGAATACGGCAGGGCATCCGCTTCACCAACGTCTCGTTTCGCTATCAGCAGGACTGGGTGTTACGGAACGTCAATCTGGCGATTCACGCGGGTGAGGTGGTCGCACTCGTTGGCCCGAGCGGAGGTGGGAAGAGTACCCTGGCAGACTTGATCCCGCGGTTTTATGATGTGTGCGAAGGGCAACTCATGGTTGACGGCCTCGACGTGCGTGATCTGACCTTGCAGTCCTTGCGTGCGCAGATTGCCGTCGTCACACAATTCACTTTTCTCTTCAACGATACCGTGCGCAACAATATCGCCTACGGTGCCCCGAACCGCCCACTGACTGAGGTCATGGCTGCAGCGAAAGCTGCCTATGCGCACGATTTCATTATGGCTTTACCGCAAGGGTACGATACCGTCATCGGTGAACTGGGGGTGCGGCTCTCAGGCGGGCAGCGCCAGCGCCTGGCCATCGCTCGCGCCTTGCTCAAGGATGCGCCGATCTTGATTCTCGATGAGGCCACGTCATCGTTGGATAATGAATCAGAACGACTGGTACAAGCCGCAATTGAGCACCTGATGGCAGACCGCACGGTACTGGTCATCGCCCATCGACTCTCGACGATTCACCGCGCTGACCGTATCGTCGTCCTCGCCAATGGCACCATTGTCGAAGAGGGCAGGCACGATGAGTTGCTCGTGCGCAATGCCCAGTACCGGAAGCTGTATGATCTCCAATTCCACGATGCGCCTCTCCAGTGACAAGCGATTGTCCTTCCCCCTGAGCGAAGAACTGCAGATTCGTTGCTGGGCAGGACTGGCGTTCGGGGCTTTGTGGGTACTCGGCAAGACCACGCGGAAGCGCTACGTTGGGGCCGAAGAGTTACTCGCCTGTTGGCAACGGGGAGAACAGACGATTATCGCCTTCTGGCACAATCGCCTCCTGCTCATGCCTTTTCCCTATCGTGGGCAAAAGGCCTGTATTATGAACAGTGCACACCGGGATGGAGAGATTATTACGCGAGTCATCAGACGTTTCGGCGTTACTGCGGTACGAGGGTCTTCCACGCGTGGCTGGATAGGAGGACTGAAAGGTATGATTGAGGCATATCGGCAGGGGTATGACCTGCTTGTCGTTCCTGATGGCCCACGTGGGCCACGCTATCAAGCCAAATCTGGCGTCTTGCAACTTGCGCGGGCCACAGGAGCACCAATCTTTCCAGTGACCTATGGAGCCGCGTGGAAGATGACCGCACCGAGTTGGGATCGACTGCTGATTCCTTTTCCCCTGAGCCGGGTGACCTATGTCGTCGGGCAGCCAATCCGAGTCCCCACCGCTGCCTCGGTCGCCCAGATGGAGGAAAAACGGCAAGAGCTGGAACAGTGTCTTATCACTATTACAGCCCAAGCCGACGCCCTGTTTGAAAAATAAATGTGTCAACAGCCAATTGTTTGTTCTCCTTATCACTGCATGGTGCCTCTTTTTCTGTACAATTGCTTTCTTTCCATTCTGGCCATTCCGCTTCTTCCCTGGGTCGGCCTGCTGCTGCTGCTTCGCCCCCGCTACCGGCTCGGCTTGACCCAAAGGCTCGGCGTGCTTCCGTCGGCAGTAAAAAAATGTACGGCTGGTCAAGCTCCGCTATGGCTGCACGGTCCTTCAGTCGGAGAAATCTTAGCAACACGGCCCTTTCTTCAGGCCCTCAGGCAAGATTTTCCCGGCCACCCCATCCTCCTGTCAGTGCTGACTCCCACGGCATACCTGGCTGCCCAGGCAAAACTGCCGGAAGCTGACGCGGTAATGTATTTCCCGGTGGATCACCCACTTATTGTCTCCTCCGTCTTGCAGCAGGTCAGACCTGCCGCTTTTTTCTTCACCGAGACGGAAATATGGCCGAACTTTCTCTCCGTACTCGTGCGTCGGCAGATTCCCGCCTTCCTCGTCAGCGGTCGCTTCTCTGCTCGTGCGCTGACTCGCTACCGACTGCTCCCCTCGTTGTTTCGTCCGATCTTCCAAAATCTCACGCTCTGTTGTATGCAAACCCCTCAGGATGCAGCGCGTGTGATTGCGGCAGGGGTGCCTGCGCCGCGTGTGGTGGTGACGGGGAATTTCAAGGTCGATGGCACGAGCCAGGGGACACAGCACGGACAGATGATCCTCCAGGAAGCCGGGTTGGCCAATCGGCTCCTGTTTATTGCCGCAAGTACGCATGCTAGTGAGGAAGCCATGCTCTTACCCACCTACAGGAAACTGCTCGCGGCTGTTCCTGAGGTGCTGTTGCTGTTAGCGCCGCGCCATCCCCAACGCTTTGCCGAAGTGGAACGCATCCTCAAGGCCGGTGGCTATCGCTATCGGAAGCGCAGCCAAACACCGTCGCAAGAGACGGAAGACGTGGAAGTTTTTCTCTTAGACACACTGGGTGAGCTTTCCTCCTTTTACTCATCCGCCGCTCTCGCCTTTGTCGGAGGCAGTCTCGTCAAAGGCCCCGGAGGACATAGTGTCATCGAACCTGCCCTCGCTCAGGTGCCGGTGTGTTTTGGTCCACATACACGAAATTTTGCCGCCGTGGTAGAAGAGCTGATACAAAAGGGAGGGGGAAGCGAAGTACGAGATGCGCACAGTCTTTATGAGTGGGCCCTGCCCTTACTCACTGATCCACACGCCCGGCAAGAAGCTGGCCGTCGTGCCTACGAAGTGGTCACACAGGGGCAAGGCGCGGTTGAACGTACCATCAGCGCGGTGCGGCAACATTTCCAGAAAACCTCCCAGCCGTCAGCCGTCAGCCAGAAAGAACCGCGTGAGCAGATCGGGAGAGCCTGATGAAAGGATTGATGAAATTGCACCACAGGAGATCGGAACAGTTCCCCACAGCAATGCTCCCGCGCTGCGCGTTTTCCCCCTTCCCTTGTGGCTGCAAGCTGAGGGCTGCGAGCTGACTGTTTCCATTATGGCTCTTTTGCATCGTCTCACACACGACATTTGGCAGCGTCAAGGCTTCTGGGGAGAGGTCAGTTGGTTAGCCTTAACGCCGCTCTCGCTTGGTTTTTCCGCCTTGGTCCGAGGCCGCAACCTCCTCTATGATCGCCAACTGCTGCCGATTGAGAGACCAGCACTCCGCGTGATCAGTATCGGGAACTTAACGGTGGGTGGGACAGGCAAGACACCGACCGTGTTGTGGCTCGCTCAGACCCTCCAGCGTCGAGGTCACCGTGTCGGTATCCTCGCACGAGGGTACAAAGGAAAAAATGACGGCATTACGGTCGTTGGTACCAAAGGGCAGGCCCGCTCTACCCCGGCAGAAGCCGGAGACGAGGCGGTCATGCTCGCTCGCCTGTTTGCCGGCGTCGTGATCGCTGGTCGTGACCGGGCGGCTGCCGCGCGCTTCGCCCGCAAATATTTTGCCTTAGATGTCGTCATTGTTGACGATGGCTTTCAGCACCGCCGACTCGACCGTGATATAGACCTCTTGCTCATGAGTGGCACCAAGGGAACGGGCAATGGCTGGCTTCTTCCGGCCGGTCCTTTGCGAGAACCCCCAACCGCAGTCCAGCGAGCAGACGTGGTGATTATTACCAAGAGTGGGGAACAGAAAAAATCTCAGTGGTCAGCTATGAGTAATGGCGCGCCGATTTTCTACGGTGAGCTGAAAATCACCGGTCTCGTGACCGCTGCTCAACGCCACACGCCGGAACTGCCGTTAGCCCGGTTAATCGGGAAACGGGTGCTTGCCCTTAGTGGCATCGCCGATCCCGCACCGTTTTACCGCGCTTTGCGAGAGTGGGATGCGACCGTTGCTGAGGTGATGGAATTTCCCGATCATCACATGTATAGCCAAACAGACTGGCAGGCGATCTCTCTGGCGAGTCAAAAATTTGATTTAATTGTCACGACAGAAAAAGATCTGGTCAAACTCGAGCGGTTCCCTTTCGCCACCGGGAAGCTCCTGGCCTTGCGGGCACGCATGGAAATCGAGCAAGCAGATGAGCTACTGGCGGTCGTCGAACAGCACTTGCGGTAAACCAGAGAACACGAAAACCTTACTCTTATGGCTGCCCCATTTCTTATTCAAGCGGTGACGGACTTACTCGCTGACATCCCTTCTCAAGGAAAAACCTTGCTCGATGTCAGTTGTAAAGAAGGCGAGGTGTTACAGGCGCTGCAGCCACAGGGGTTTCTCCTCCGCGGCACGAATTTTGAGGCCCAAGGCACAGCACCACCAGGACTGGGACTCAACGGCACTCCCATCGATTACCAGGTTGACCTGCTCAACCGACTGCCCTATGAAGACGCGAGCTTCGATGTGGTCTTGCTGGTCGAAGTCGTCGAACACCTGGAGAATCACCGCATCGCCATAGGCGAGTTGGCACGCATTCTGAAACCCGCAGGGGTGCTGATCCTGACCACGCCAAACATTATGCGGTTGAGTTCACGATTTCACTTTTTTCTCAGCGGCTATCATAAGACCAAACGCCGCTTCATCCCCTTCGACACGCCACTCGACCAGGCGTACCGCTTCCATAATTACCCGATTGATTTACCGATCCTCTATTACCTCTGCAAACAAAATGGCCTTGAGTTGGAACGGGCCGGCAGAAGCAAGGTCAAGGGCTTCTCTCGCTTTTTGTTTGCCGTGTTTGGACTGCCAGTCTGGCTGTATACCTGGTACACTCTCAGGCTCAGGGAGAAAAACTCGGCTCAGCGACAAGAAAACAAACGGTTAAGTCAATGGCTACTGCATCCCCGGATACTCATGGAAGATAATCTGGTGCTCCGCTTCCGCAAACAGAGTGCCACAGCCTAGATTGCCTTGGGAGAGGAACACATGGCCTTAAGCAAAGAATTACTCGATATTCTGGTCTGTCCGCAGTGCAAAGGAGATATTGAACTCACAGATCAACACGATGGATTAATCTGCCGGGCGTGCAAGCTGCGCTATCCGATTATCGATGACATTCCGGTCATGCTGATTGATGAGGCGCAGAGACTCGAATGAGGTCATCTCACGCTCTCCACCCGGCAGCCGGTACACGCCTGCTTGTTGCTCAGACTGGCTTTCTGGGCGATGTGGTACTGACCACGCCACTCATCGCCGCACTGCGCCGTCGCCTCGCACCCGCTTCGCTTTCTGTCATGACGACCCCGCAGGCGAAACCATTGCTTGCACATCATCCGGATGTAGACCGTGTCCTGGTTGACGCAAAGCGGTCCACCGGACATGGCGTAGTGGGGCTGGTGCGCACGGCTCAGTGGTTGCGGAGAGAACGGTTTACCCTGGCGGTTGCCCCCCATAAATCGTTGCGGACCGCATTGCTGCTGGCGTTGGCAGGAATCCCCCAGCGAGTGGGCTTCCGCCAGAGCGCCGGCTGGTTTCTCTACCACCACACCGCGGTGCGTGATCCCCAGCGTCATGAGGTCGAGCGCATCCTGGGTTTACTGCGCGCGTTTGCCATTGAGCCGGAGGCGTGTCAGCGTACCCCACTGGTTGCCTATGGAGAGGACGCCCGCGTGCAGGCACAGGCACTGTTGCGTGAAGCAGGGATCACAGACCGTGATGCCGTGTTTGTTGTCTGTCCGGGATCGGTCTGGCCGACCAAACGCTGGACCCTCGACGGCTACGCTGGCCTGGTGCGCCGCCTGGAGCAGGGGTACGGGAGAGTGCTGATTTGTGGTGGTCCTGATGACGTTGCAGTCGCGCAAGCGGTGCAGGCACAGGCGCACGGACAAGGGATCAACCTGGCAGGGTGCGCGGATTTACCAACCTTCATGGCGCTCATCGATCGTGCGCAACTTGTGGTGAGTAACGATAGTGCCCCCATGCATCTGGCGGTGGCGCGCGGGGTGCCGGTGGTGGCAATTTTTTGTGCGACGACGCCGGGCCTGGGGTATGGTCCTTATAGTGAACAGGCTGTGATTATAGAGAAGAAAGAGCTGTTCTGCCGGCCATGCAGCAGACATGGCGGACCATCCTGTCCGCGTGGGACAGCAGACTGCATGCGGCAGATCTCGGTCAATGAGGTGCTCGCCGGTGTCGATCACCTGCT
>CAZCWX010000675.1:0-3899 GCA_964502465.1 uncultured Enterobacteriaceae bacterium
CCAAAACCGTATGCGACTTTCTTCAGCGATAAAAGTACCCACACACGCTTGTCCTTCGGTGTAAAAATTTATACCCTTGCGCTCGTTGCGCACAACGTAGAGCTTGTGGGAGTTATGCAAAGGGGCCAGACAGAGAGGACCAGCCGCATACAGCAACTCGCTGTTCTCTTTTTTCTTGGGACAACGATTTCTCTAACAGGGCTGCAAGAGCATTCCATTTCGAGAACAACACAACTCGAAAGCCTCTCCTTTGTGCCGCCGGCTGTTGCTTATCAACCGCGAGGCTTCTCGCCTCAAAGCGCAAGGTGGCTTATCAGTGGCTGACTGTTGGATTGGCGCAACCGCCTTGGCGCGCGACGCGATCTTAATTCACAAGGATCCAGAATTTACAAAGTTCACAGAGATTCCCCAGAGGTTTCTCGCATCATAGCTATCAATGTTGGAATCCTTCTGAGCCCTTCGACTTCCCTACGCTCAGACGGAACGGAAGCGAAAGGCTCAGGTCGAATAGAGAAAGAACACCAGCTGTCCTAGCTGTGTATGAATCTTTTGCCGTCTGATTTAGAACACTGCCAGCGGATTCACCGGTGATGCGGTGCCCCTGCGCAACACCAACGGGGCAACGACCAGCATGAACGTCCAGCGCGTCCGTGCTGCGCAGGCCTCGCCGAGTGCATCAAGGGCACAGTTATCAAGGAGATGCACGCCCATCGCCACGATGGTCACCGCGTGGATCGGCAGCATGAGTTTCTCGTACCCGCTCGGCAGCACGTCGCTTGCTCCATCCGATCCGAGCGCAGCAACCCGTCGTGCATGCAACCAGGGTAGACACGCTGCACCAAGACCCGCCAGCCCATCCTTAAACGCATCCCAGTTGCCTTTCGCCTTCTGCCGAGCATGTCTGCCGGTGCGAACGAATAGTACGTCGCCTTCCTCAATGCGGAAATTTCCGGCTTTTTCCGCCGCCTCCAAATCAGCTGGTGAGATCGCTTCGCCAGGCTCCAACCAGTTATGCCCTTTGAGTCGCGGGATGTCGAGCAGCACCCCACGCGAGATGATGCCGTCCTTGAGCGCATCAATCGCGCCATTGCGCGCCCCTTGCGCGGTCACATCGCTGGCTGGATAGCCATTGTACATTTTATCCTGATGGAAGACATGACAGAGTGCATCGAGATGGGTATTCGCCAGCCCATGGGGCGCAATCGCAAAATAATCCGCGCTGTAGGGTACCGGCACCATGCTTTCCTCTCCAGAGGCACCGGTTTGCATCATCAGGTGCATGACCGGCGTGGGATTGTCTGGTCCAGGCTGCGTTGCCAGGGGCACAGACATGGATACGGAACAGCCTTCGCGGACAAGCGTTGCCGCCTGTTGCCGCTTTTCGGGGGTAATGTAATTCAGCGCTCCGAGTTGATCGGTTGGTCCCCACTTCCCCCAGTTGCTCAACGTCGTGAAAAACTCTCTGACCTGTGCTTCGCTGAGATCGGTGTTCACTGCCATGGTTCCCTCCTTTTTCTATTCGCTTGTCGCTTCTCGCTTTTAGCTATCAGCTTTTAGCCAGAAAGTCATGAGTCGGCGCATTCGGGCTCTTTCTCCGGGTTCCCCTCTCTCCATCTCTGCGTGCGAAGCTGACCGCTAATTGCTGATAGCTGAGTGCTCTCTTCACATTGACATCCCTCCCCTTTCAGCAGGATAATCCTGCTCCAGGATGCGACGGCAGCACTCGGGAGAAAGGGGGAATTTCATGGCGCATGATGTCGTTCTCAAGAATGGGCTGGTGGTGACGCCCACTGGCGTCATCCAAGGTGGTCTCGCAATTGAAGGTGAACAAATCGTTGCCGTAGGGGCAAGCACAACGCTTGGTCAGGCGAAACGGGAAATTGATGTGCACGGCCAGATCATCTTTCCCGGCACCTTTGACCCACACGTTCACCTCGGCATAGCTGATCGCTTCGGTGATGAGGCGATGGTCGAGGATTTTCTCCACGATACGAAAGACTGCTTGATTGGTGGGGTTACGACGATCGCGACGACGACCTTGATCGGCAAAGAGCCGTTGCTCGATCTCTTTGACCGCGCGGTTCGCTGTGGCACAGGTCACTCCTGGTGTGACTTCAAGATTACCTGTGTCGTCAATACGCTCGATCAGGTGCAAGCGATTCCTGCGGTCGCCAAGAAAGGTGGAGTGTCGTACAAATTCTTCACTGGCTATGCCGGTCCACAGGCTGAAGCGTTTGGCATGAACCCTGACGGCATTACCCCGGCCTTTTTTCACCAGGCCTGTGAACAGTTCTCTCGCTGTGGCCCGCCGACATTCGCCAAGATCCATGCCGAGGACCCATATGTTCGTGGTATTCTGGTCGATCGGCTGCGACAAATGGGCCGGGCTGATAAGCTCACCGCCTGGGCCGAGTCGAGTCCAGAGTGGGCCGAAAGCCTGCAAGTGTATACGTACGGCCTCATTGCCAACCAGTTCCGGGTGCCGCTGTACCCAGTGCACATCAGTGCTGCCCATACGGTAGACACACTCAAACAACTACACAGTCAAGGTCTGCATATCGTTGGTGAAACGGTCGCCTGTTTTCTCAATACCACAGCGCCGGAAATGGATGCCAAAGGCATGGGCGGGAAAGCCAAGATCCAGCCACCGATTCGCTTTGAGAAAGACAAAGAGCGTCTCTGGCGTGGCATTCGGGAGGGCTCGATTTCCGTGGTCGGCACCGACAGCCTCACGTACACTGCCTCGTTCAAAACCTCTGGGGATTTTTGGGATTGCCGGGTCGGCATCAATCTGCAGGTGGCGGATACCCTGCCCCTCTTGTTCGACGAAGGGGTGAACAAAGGTCGTATCGACTTGGTGACCCTGGCCAAAGTGTTGTCCGAGAACGCGGCAAAACTGTACGGGCTGTATCCCAAGAAGGGAGCACTCACGATTGGTGCCGATGCTGACGTCGTGGTGATTGACCCAGAAAAAGAAATGCGGCTCGGTGTCGCCCGCATGCGCTCACGGGCCGATTATTCGCTGTGGGAGGGTCGCCCGGTGAAGGGCGTGCCAGTGATGACGTTTCTGCGCGGCGCTCTGGTGATGGAAAACGGTGAAATCGTTGGACAAGCACCGACGGGGACATTTGTCGAACAAGTCATGAGGCCGCGGGGACTGTAGCAGCAAGAGCGGTTGGCAAGGAGGGGCAATGAGTCACGCAAGGGAACGTTTCCTGGAAACCGTCCTCATATACCGCTTCAACCCTGACGCACCAGGGAGTGAGCAACATTGGTCGCCTGCACTCGATACTATTCCACGCTCGCAGTTGCGCGAGATTCAGAGTGAAAAACTCGTGGCAGCGGTTCGCTACGTCTATGAATGTAGCCCGTTCTACCGTGCAAAGTTTGACGCCCTGAGACTGACGCCGGCTGACATCAAAAGTATCGACGATCTCTGGAAGATCCCGGTGACAACGAAACAGCAGATGGCGCAGGATGTGACAGCGCATCCACCCTGGGGCACCTACAGCCCCATCGATGACGAGGTATGGTCGAGACGCGGATGGATGCTGTTCACCTCTTCTGGAACCACGGCCCAACCTCGCCCGTTTCGTTACACCCTCTTCGATCGCGATTTGTGGGCGTGGTCCGATGCGCGCTCGCTGTGGGCGATGGGCGTGCGTCCTGGGGATAAGGCGTTTCTCGCTTTTGGCTATGGTCCTTTCGCCGCCTTCTGGGGGTTCCAGCATGGCTTTAACCGCATCGGTGTACCAGTGATCCCTGGTGGTGCACTAGATTCCAAACGGCGCGCCTATTTCATTGACACGTTCCGCCCAACCGTGTTGGTTGCCACACCTTCGTATTGCCTCTTCCTCGGCAGTGTGATGCAGGAGATGGGGTATGATCCGGCAGACAGT
>CAZCWX010000676.1:0-3203 GCA_964502465.1 uncultured Enterobacteriaceae bacterium
TTTCAGAATTCTCATTCGCGTCACGTTGTACACCCAACTTCCTGATACGGCTCGCCCGGTTTGTGCGGGCTGATGCGGATCGTGACTTTCTGATCAAGCCGTTTGAGAAAATCGAGCAATTTGTCCGTGATATAGTGACTACAATGGCCATTCATCAGAAGCTGTCCCCGTTTCACTACTGCCCTCTGGATTTAGTACCGTATCACCGTATCTATGATGGTCCACCGTATTTCCGGTAGTGGAGCCGGGCGAAGATCTCCAGTAAGTTGCCTGAAGCGAGATCAGAAACATCCACGTCATAGACCTCTCGGATCTTCTGCTGGATGTCCTTTCGCTCCATTTCATCCACGCCGGTAAAATCAAAGAGGCTCGATTCGTCGCTGATGAGGTAGGCTCCTGGTGCAAAATCGAACACTCGCCTCATGAACTCCTCAGCAACTTCCCGAAACATGTCGATCCCTGTGGTGGGGGCAAATTCAATGTGCTTCCCTTTGAAGGGACCACTTCGAATAATCCTGTCCTTTTTTTTCATTTGTGTGTCTACGGTTGCGGGGCAACTTCCGCGTCGGCTTGCAAGCCGTGATTAGGCGCCCTATTTTAGCTTTCTCTTACTGACCACATCAAGCACGGCTTCGGGATGTTTAGCCGCCACACGCAACAAAACACGTGCAGGTCCCTCCGGTCTACGCCGTCCTTGCTCCCAGTTCCGCAGCGTCCCTACACTGATTCCCATCAAGCTGGCAAACTTCTCTTGTGAGAGCCCGTAGTGTTCGCGGATAGTTCGGACATCGGGCTCGGAAAACTCGAAGACCCGTGAGGGTTTCCTTGCCCCGCGCAGGATTGCTCCGCCTTGTCGAACACTCTCCAACAGCTCTTCAAACAATTCTTTTTTCATCGGTATTCCTCTTCGATGATTTTCCTCAACGTCTTCAGTTGCTGTCTAGTCAGGTCATCCTGCTCATTTTTGGCATAGACGAACAGCAGCAAAATGGTATCGCGGGCAACCGACTAATAGTAAATGACCCGCATACCCCCACGCTTTCCGTGTCCGCTGAGGGACTATCGTACTTTTCGTAGTCCACCACTTTGTGGGATTACTTTGCCGACATCAGGTTGAGCGATGAGTCGCAGTTGTAGGAGTCGATAATGCTCATCCGAAATCAACGCCTGGATGCGCCTTGTGAATATCGCAGTTTCGACAATGACCATATGCGAATGTACGTCATTGGCGCACTATGGGCAACAGCGAAGAGAGCGACTGGCGGATGACTATCTTCAACCGTCTCAATTGCTGGGTGGAGGTGATAGTGACCAACGAGCCTAAGGGACGTTCTATGGACAAAAATGGATCGACAAATGAATAAAGGCATGTCAAGCTGAAATGGATAGAAACGGATAAATAAATGGATAAGACGCTGAATGCGGATACGCTGGCGATCACGCCCGAAATCCTTGCCCTTATCGCCGGGATCGACGAGTTTAAGGGTGCGTGGAAGGCGATTGGCCGGATCGCGCCCGAGCGTCTTTTGACCCTGCGCCGGGTGGCAACAATCGAGAGTATCGGCTCCTCGACGCGGATCGAGGGCGCGAAGCTGACCGACCGGGAAGTCGAACAGCTCCTTTCCAACCTTGCAATCAAATCCTTTGCCACGCGTGACGAACAGGAGGTCGCGGGATACGCGGACGTGATGGAGATCGTTTTCTCAAGCTATGAAGCCATCGATCTGACCGAGAACCACATCAAGCAGATTCACCGCGATCTTTTGCGCCATGCAGACAAGGACAAGCGTCATCGCGGGGAATACAAGACGCTGGACAACCACGTCGAGGCGTTCGGCCCGGATGGGAAATCGCTCGGCATCGTTTTCCAGACCGCAACCCCGTTCGATACGCCGCGCCTCATGAGCGAGTTGGTTGGCTGGACGCAGGACAATCTTCGCTCCGCGAAACTGCATCCTCTGTTGGTGATCGCTGTGTTCATCGTCGTGTTTCTTGCAATCCATCCGTTTCAGGATGGAAATGGACGGCTCTCCCGGATTCTGACGACGCTCCTGTTGCTGCGAGCGGGCTATGCCTATGTGCCTTACAGCTCCCTTGAGGCCGTCATCGAGCAGAGCAAGGAATTCTACTATCTTGCGCTGCGGCAAACACAGGGCACGATCCGCACAAAAAAATCGGATTGGCAGCCGTGGATTCTGTTTTTTCTCAAGGCGCTGGACAAGCAAATGCGGCGGCTTCAGGATAAGATAGAGTACGAGCGGATCATGCTCGGTGAACTACCGGAACTCTCGGGCAGGATACTCGAACGTGCGCGCGAACATGGGCGGATTACCATCGCGGAGGCCGCCGCTGCGACCGGCGCAAGTCGCAATACGATCAAATACCACATTCAGGCTCTCACGAAGGACGGTCACCTTAAGCGTCACGGCGCGGGCCGCGGAACGTGGTATGCGTTGGCATAAAGGGGGTTACTGAAGTTGGGACCGGCGTGGCCGCTAGGACGCAGATTATTGGGAGCAGCTTTGGGCCGATGCCAAACTCGAATTTTCCTGCAACGCCCCTTCAATCCAAGTCAGTGGCTGCATTGTCTTGATAAAACGAGTGTGTCACAGTCGAGAGTGACAGCCACCGCAAGAATAGATTATGAGAGCACCCAAACGCAGAGAACTTGGGCAATATATCGTCGCCGACCCGGAAATCTGTCACGGCCAATTGACCTTCAAGGGCACCCGCATTTTGGTCAAGAGTGTCCTGTATTATGTCGCGCAAGGCAAGGATTGGGACTGGATTACGACTGAATGTTTCGGCAGAGTCAATCGTGAAGCCATTGCTGAGGCCGTAGAACTGGCCGCTAGGGCGCTGACCGAAAAGATAGACAAGGAGCAGCGGGGGGAGACGGACAAACGGCGCCGGGCGGCATGAATATTCTTGACGAGAACATCTTGCTCAGTCAGCGCGTTCAGTTGAGAGCGTGGCAGGTTCACTTCCGACAGATCGGCATGGAGATCGGGCGTCGGGCATGAAAGATCGCAATGACATCATCCCTTTGCTCCATACACTGCACCGTCCTACGGCATGGCATGCCTGATCACAAAAGATGCCGCATCCGAACACAACTACACCGCCGCCTCCGCAATCTCCTCAGGTCGTCCTAACCGCCCGCCCGGCTGCGCCGTCACCATTTTCTCGACGATCTGTGACCG
>CAZCWX010000677.1:0-5480 GCA_964502465.1 uncultured Enterobacteriaceae bacterium
TATTCCCTCCTCTTGGTAATGAAAAACGAAAAAAGGTCTGACCTAACTAGCAAAAAAGAGAAGGGGGGGGAAGTCAGCGGCTGTCAGCGACTAAAATGAGAGGGGAAGGAGGAGGGAACATACCACTGTCCCTCCTCCTCGATCCATTAGCGAGCGCTTTGAATCAGGAAGTTCACAGAGAAAGCTCTCTCCGTGTTAATCGCTGTGGCTTCGTTGAAGTACCACTCCGAAGACCATTCTTCAGGCTTCACGTAGCCTGAGGGTGCGTCCCACTTGGTGGCGTGAGACGTCTGCAGGTCGGCCATCATGCCGTTTGGAGTAAAGGCCCACACGTCCTCGTAGTTATATTTTCCTCCCTCCAATGGCTTGATTGGATACCCCTCGTAGGGCTTGGCCACATAGTTAAAAATGTTGAACCACAATTTCCATAACTCTCCACCCTGGTCGTACACCTCGGAGAAATTCATCCCCCAGTAGTCTTTGTCAATGTACATGATGCGTTTGGAGTAGGCGTACTGGCTGTATGCGGTAGGGATGCCTTCGATCACATACACAGCCCGTTTTTCCCAAGGAATCTTGCAGGGGAAGAATGCCTGCACTCCGTGTGTGCCGTCGGCGGGTTTACACCAGATTGAATGATCCCCGTACATACCACTGTGGACTGGTGCCAGGATCTCTTTTTCTCCGAGCAGCCGGAAGGTCCAATACGAGATCTTGGAGTTAAAGCCCCACAGCGAATCGAGATCCATATCAGCTCCCCAGAAGGCATCGCTGCGGTTTGCTACGCTGATACGGCGGACGCGGCGCAATTCCGGGAGGTACATATAGGAATCGTCTGGAACATCGAGCCCCAAGTAGCGGTTGTTCAACACGCCCGCACCTTTCAGGTCGTTGGGAATAAAGAGAGGACCAAATTGCTCAGTGTAGCGAAGTGCGGGGTTGTGCGGGACCACGGGTTTGGGGTCGGTATAGAGGCGCCCTGTCCACATCATACGCCGCCAGTACTGGGAACCGTAGGTCCGTTCGAGCTCACCCTTCACGTTAATCAGCTCGGTGATCCATTCGGTGCCAACGTTATCCACATATTGGGGTTTCTGCTCTTGATTCCACATGATCTTGAACCCTGCCAGTGGATCGTTCGGGTCAATATTTGGAAAGGGCAACCCGGCAACATAATTAAACATCTCACGACCGTCGGGCGAAATTTGCACCTGACCCGAATATTTTTCCGTGGCCTCCCGATAGAGCCGTGGGAGCTCCACCTTGATGTACGGACCGACTTTGATTGGCATGCCTCGCTCAACGTACCATTTCACTCCCGGAATAATCAGGTCTCCGGCCTTATCCATATTGTCTTTGGTGATTTCGTCGCCTTCTTGAACGTCGGCGGTTGCCCACCCAGCGACAGTGAAACTGATTGCTCCTGCTACGAGTAGAGTACAGGCGGTCTTAAACCAATGACATAACTGCATGGTGTGCCCTCCTTTGTGATGAGAATTTTGCGCTACAGTAAGTTGTTGACCGTCGTTATATCAATATATTCCCCTTAGCCAACGTGAAAATTGATGAACAGGTGGAGCGCGATTCATAAAAATACCTTTATCCTTCCAAGTCGACACAGTGCCGGAAACATGAGCAATTCGTCAATAATCTAACGAGAGGCTTTTCCTACCTCCTGGAGGAGGGGCTTCCTCAAGAATTGTTCTGACTTAACTACAGATTTAACCTTCCTAATGAACTGACTATTCCTTATGCGCCCTCCCCTCATAGGCTATTTTTTGTAAAAAAGTCAATTAGGCTGTACGTCGGCGCAGAATGAAGTGTGGCTTCAAGGTCACAACCAGGACCGGCAACAGCGTAAGCGTCGCGAGAAAACTGACTGCCATCCAGAGGGCCAGAAGGAGCCCCATCTCTGCGCTGAAGCGCAGGTTTGACATGGTCCAGAAGAGGGTTCCGAGGATCATCGTGACCGCCGTGAAAGTAACTGCCTTGCCGGAAGTTGCGATTGCCAAGCGTACGGCCTCTGGCAGCGAGAAGCCAGTGCGGTATTCTTCGATAATGCGGCTGACGATGTAGAGGCCGTAGTCAATGCCGAACCCAACTCCAACAGTGACAACCGGCAGAGTGTTAATATTGATGCCAATGTCTCGTGCTCCCATGTAGGCATGAATGACTGCGTTCGCTGCCAGCAGAGGAAGGATCATATAAAGGCCAGCTATCACAGAACGATAGGTGACAGCCAGGACAATAAAGATAGTGCCAAAACCGAGGACATTGACCAAAATATCGTTCTTCAGCAGTTCCTCATTGGCTGCTGCGAGAACACCGATCTGCCCACCAGCCAGGCGAAACTGCGCAGCCTCCATTGGATGCGCTTCGATGAATTCGCTCGCCCTTCTGAGGACGCGACGAACATTCTCTCCCTTGTGGTCTGTAACGAAAAATCTGATCGGAGCAGCCCTATAGTTGTAATCTATGACTCGGTTGGTTTCATGGTAAGAGGTACCAGCAAAATAAGAAGCGAGCAGGAGATTCACTTCGCTGGGACTCTGTGGCAGGACTTCCCACTTCGGTTCCAGTTCGTGAACGGCCGCATTGACTACGGTAAGAATATCGACAAAAGAGAAACTTGCACCCACCGACGGGTCGCGCTCTAAATAGTGTTGGAATTTTTCGATCGTCTGGAGCACTTCTGGTACGACTACTGTATCTTTTTCCCCCTTACGCTCCACAACTACCATCAATTCTTCGACTCCACCAAAGTTGTCCTGAATACGGGCGTGGGCAGTGTTGTAGGGGGAGTCTCTGTACAGTAGGGGTGTCGCTGCCGTGGGGTCGCCAATCACCAGGTGCTGCCAGAAATAGATGCTGACCGCGAGGGTGCCTATCCAGCCGACGAGGGTTAGTGCTCTCCCTGCTGGAGAGAGGATGGCGTCAGCTGCAGCGTAAATAAGGCGTTTGAACAGGCCGTGTTCACGCTTTTCGATCACGCGCACATCGGGCTCGCGTAGATAGTAGTAAACGATCGGGTTCAAGAGCAGTTCGCTGACCGCAATCGAAAGAATCCACACTGCGGCACTAATCGCCAGCTTTTGCAGGAGAACGATAGGAACTAACAACATGACTAACAAGCCCAAGGCATCGGTCAAGATGCCAGAGAGTGTCGGCACAAAAAGTTCGGCGAATGCGGCAATGATCGCTGGTTGTTTTTGCCAGTTCGCCTTTTTGTATTCTTCATAATAACGGTCATGCATTTGCACCGAGTGGCTCACGGCCCGAGCGGTCACAAAGAACGGAATCACTAAAGTGAGCGGGTCGAGACTGAAGCCAATCATCTTGATGAACCCCAGTCCCCAGATCGCTGAGATAATACCGGTAATAGTTGGCCGTAGCGCACCGCGTACATCGCGGAAATACCCATAGAGCAATACCCAAATAAGCACCGCGGTCGCCAGAAAGATGAGGTAGACCTCCTTGGCGTAGTAATACACCCACCCGTACAACCACGGCGGACCTGCCACATAGATACGGGTGTTCTCATCTTGGAACGGTGCGACAACTGAGCCCATCACTTCGTCGAACATACGCTGATAGTCGAGCCGCCCTTCGATGAAGGTGGCGGTAATGAGCGCGGCTTTCTCATCAAGTGAGACCAAGACCCCGTAGAGATTCCGCGAGGTGTGTACGATGCGTCGCACCTGTTCTACCTCATCGGCGTCTTTGGGCGCGTGCGCCATGACCGGATCGACGATTTGCAGCCCGCCACTCATCATCCGCACGCGGCGGTTGGTGCGATGAGCAAGAGAGTTGATCAGATCGTGGTTGACCCCGTATACCTTGTCCAAGCGTTGGGTCATTTCAAAAATTTTCGTCAAGTTTTCCTGGGTGAAAATCGTCCCCTCCTTGACTTCCACCATGATCATGATGGTGTTCGCACCCCCAAAGGTCGGCGCATACTCAGTGTGCAGTTTGATAAAGGGATGATTTTGCGGGAGTTGCTCGTCAAAGCGAGAGACCAGCTCGAGGCGCGAGGCGAAGGCTGCGAAGATGAGCGTCACGATCGTCACGCCGAGAAGAACGAGCTTCCGATGAGCAATGAGCTGTTCGCCTAGGTGGTAGAGATACGTCCGGTCAGTTGTACTCATGGCTTCGGTTCCCCTCTTTTGCGGTTGTCTGCGGCGTTTTTCTTTGCGAGCAACCCGTCGATAATCGTTTCTAGGTTTTCTTGGGAGAGTTCGGTGACGCGAATCCACCCATCGAAAATAATGCCAGGAACGGCATCGAGGCGGTAACTCTCTCCGAGAGCCAGATTACGTTCAACTTCAGCCTTGCCACCGTCGCTGTCGAGACGGGCAAGGAAAAGTTCGGGGTCGAGGCCGATACTGTGAGCGACCTTCGCCAGACCGTCGCGGCTCGCGGTATTCAGTTGTTCCTCGAAACGGGCATGGAACAGTGCCTGTTGCATCTGCTCTCCTAACCCCATCTCTTGGGCAATAACGTAAGCACGCGCAGGGAGGCGGGAGTCTGGGTGGACAAAGGGGTAGCCCACAAAGTGAATTGTTAGGCGAGAGCCATATTTCTTTTGGAGCGGGGGAAGCAATTCAGTCGCGACATGGTAGCAAGCGGGGCAGAGAAAATCTTCGAAAACGGTCATCGATACCTGGCTCGGTACTGCTCCTTCAGGCGCACGGCGGACAAAGACATATGCACCAGGCAAGGAGAGGTATTGATCGAGAAGATCATCCGTGGCGTGGCTCCAGGGCGGAACCAGTAGGAGGGAAGCAACAAAGAAGCAAAGCCGAAGGGCCATAGGTGATCCGGGATCATAGAAGCCAGACCGGCAAAGCGCAATAGCGAATTGTACCTCTTTGCTTACTCTCTCTGTTCGCCCCGAGCATATTCGAGGGGCGAACAGGTGAAGACCCTCAGGCTTGGGCAAGCAACTGCCGCAGTACATACGGCAGAATACCCCCGTGGCGGTAATACTCAATTTCTATGGGGGTATCGATACGGAGCGTCACCGGAACTCTTTCTCCTATCCTATTGGTGCGGTGAATGACTAATGTGACATCTTGCCGTGGTTGCAGGTGTGTCTCAAATCCAACCAGATCAAATGTTTCACTGCCATCGAACTTCAGGGACTGGGCACTCATGCCATCCTTAAACTGACATGGCAAAACTCCCATGCCAACGAGGTTGCTGCGATGGATACGCTCGAAGCTTTGGGCAATCACTGCCTTGACGCCTAAAAGACGTGTTCCTTTGGCTGCCCAGTCACGAGAACTGCCAGTGCCGTATTCCTGGCCAGCGAAAACAACGAGAGGCGTCCCTGCGGCCTGATATTTCATCGCCGCATCATAGATGCTCATCTGTATCCCTTGCGGTTGGTATGTAGTCACTCCGCCTTCGATGCCTGGCACCATCAGGTTCTTAATCCGCACATTGGCAAATGTCCCACGGGTCATCACCCGGTCGTTGCC
>CAZCWX010000678.1:0-10767 GCA_964502465.1 uncultured Enterobacteriaceae bacterium
AAAAAGTACGAGGCCGCGGGTGTGAGCATGATGTTCATTCCTCGTTTCTTTCAGTCTGACGTAGAGGATATGATCCAGAACATGGAGACGTTCGCCAGGGAGGTGAAAGAGCCGGTAGAAAAAGCGCAATGACACAAGAGAGGAACTGAACCATGCCCGACGTGCATGCCATCGATTGCTGGGTGAATGCGAGCGTAGGAGCGTCGCGTGAACGTGCTCCAGAATATGCACTACGGACCGCGGAAGAGTACTGCAAACGCAGCAAAGACTTCTTCAAAAAATTCTTTGCTGAGGAGCTGATCGAGATCATGGACCGGGTCGGGGTCGAGAAAGCCATTCTTACCCTTCCGGCTGAGAATCCCTCTGAGAAGATTCTCCCTCGTTCCCTCACTGTTCAGTTTCCTGTGTCTTCGTTAGATGACCCGTGCCTCCCGAAGCCGGGCGATCTCACCCATACCGTAGCCCAAGCCGGTTAGAATCTCGTCCGTATGCTGACCAAGGAGCGGCGCGGGGGTGCGTATTTGGCCAGGGGTACGGGTCAGCTTTACCGGAATACCAATGACCTTGATACGGCCGGCCATCGGATGCTCCTGGGTCACTACCATCTCATTCGTCATAACTTGTTGATCATCAAACAGCTCCTTGTAGGTGTAGACTGGGGCAGCCAACACGTCATGTTCGGCCAGCAAGGCGAGCCACTCCGCAGCCGATTGAGAACGGAACCGTTCTTCTAACAACGTGTTCAGTATCGCTTCGTTTGCCGCTCTGCTTTCTCGTGAAGCAAAACGCGGGTCTGCACAGATATCTTGCAGTGGTGGCACCTGGCACAGCCGCTGCCACCACTCCTCCGAAGGGGCAACAATGACAAGCGCGCCTTCGCTGGTTTCAAATACTCGATAGGGTGGCGGGACTAGACCATGGCCGGCACCAGCCTTCTTCGGCACCTTGCCGGTGTTGAGGTAGGTGGTTGCTTCGACCGCTTGCAAAGCGATAAGACTATCGAGCAACGAAACTTCCAACTTTTGTCCAATGCCGAGACGGGCTCTCGCCAGCAGCGCGATAGCTATCCCATAAGCACAGTGGAAGGCACCCACCATATCCGCCACGAATGTACCTACCGTTGTCGGCCGTCCGTCTTCCCAACCGGTGATACTGATGAGGCCAGAAAGTCCCTGAATCAACAGATCTTGACCAGGACGGTCACGGTGTGGGCCTTTTTGACCGTAACCAGAGACGGCACAGTAAATCAGATCCGGAGTGTAATGTGTGAGAATGTCGTAACCGAATCCTAACTTCTCAGCTACACCAGGACGAAAATTTTCCATAAAGACATCAGCGGTCTGTATCAGTCGGTACACAATCTCTCGGCCCGCCTCTTGCCTCAAGTCAAGCGCCAGACTCCGCTTGTTACGGTTGCGCGCGAGGAAAAACAGACTTTCTCCGCTCAGTGCATAACTCCCCGCCGCCCGCACCGGATCGCCCCCATCTACAGGTTCAACCTTGATCACCTCTGCTCCCATGTCGGCAAGCATCTGTGTACAGAAGGGACCAACAAGGAAACGGGACATATCCACAATACGAATGCCCTGGAGGGGCAGTGGATTGTGGAATGGCGATTGCGAAGTGCGGAAGGGGAGAGAGGCGGCAGAGGGACTCTCCGCTTGCTTCGCAGCACGGCGCTGTTTGAGGGTAAGCAATTGACGTTCTAAGTCAGCAATGTGGCGGTCGAGGTCGTCCATGTGTTCTCCTTGGGAGCAGTAGTCAGCATTCAGTACAATAAGCAGATACCAGAAACGGCCTGCTATTGCCAAACGGGAGAGGGGTAGATAAGTGGTCTTCTGCAAGGGATCACTAGGACACTGTGTGTAGAGGGCGCCATGAATAATACTGACCCGGCTCATCTGCAATCCACAGTCCACGATCGGAAATTGGCGTCGGATCCGTTCCGTCAGTATCAGGATGGGAGTGGGCCAGAGCGCATCTTCTCATTCTACGATCCGCCGACGCAGATGCGCGCGGTTATCGTGATCGACACCACTGTGTTCGGTATCAGTGCTGGCGGAGTACGGATGCTCCCAGACCTCTCACTGTCTGAGATGGTGCGTCTGGCGCGAGCGATGACCTATAAATATCTGATGCTCGAAGTCCGCTGTGGCGGTGCCAAGGCTGGCGTGTGGTACAACCCGGCTACACAGGATCGTCGAGCGGTACTCGACGCTTTTCTTACTGCCTCGCGGCCATTTTTTGAAAAGCAGATCTATTTGCCAGGTGCGGACATGGGTACCGCGGAAGAAGACTTTCAGCCGCTGCGGAACGAGCGCTCCGGTGGTCACTACAGTGGCCTGCGCTCACAAATCTTCGAGGGATTGCCGCTGGAGGATCAGCTCACCGGATTTGGTGTGGTCGAAGCTGCCCGCACAGCTGCTGAGTTTTTCAACGTTCCCCTGGCTGGGGCGCGGGTCGCCATTGAGGGTTTTGGCAAAGTTGGTGGCGGTGCGGCCAGGTTTTTCGTCCGCACGGGGGCACAGGTTGTTGCAGTCTCGACCCTGGCAGGCACGCGCTACGATCCGCAAGGACTAGACATTGACCGGCTCCTGATTTTGCGTCAGGAACATGGAGACAATGCCGTCCGTCACTATGCGGGTGGCAGGTTGCTGCCCTGTAACAAGCTGTTTACTTTGCCGGTTGACATCCTCGTTCCTGGAGCGCGTCCAGATGCCATCACGATAAAGAATGTCGAGAAAATTCAGGCCAAGCTGATCATACCAGGGGCAAACATTCCCTTCACGGTTCCCATTGCGAATCGGCTCTCAGAGCGTGGCATTGGTGTAGTGCCAGACTTTGTCTCGAACGGCGGAGGGGTACTGGCTGCACTAGCCGACATCGAGGGCTTAGATGTTGACGACGCTTTTCACTCAGTGCGCGAACGTATCGGCGCCAATACTGCCTTAGTGCTCAACTGCAGTCGGACACACCAGTGCTCCCCGTATGAGGCAGCTTTACAAATTATCTCTGAACGTTGGCAATTGACTGCACCTCCAGACCGAACATTAACTGTGGAGGGTTGAACAGCACCTCGTAAAGCCAACGCTCCTGAGCAAATGACAAGGAGAAGACGTCATGAGTTTATGGACTACCGACATCGCCGACGGCACTGTTGTCGCCACTTATCACAATCCCCCAATGAACTACTTTTGCGCTGAGGGAACTCGTGAACTGAGCCAACTCATCGAAGAGTGGCGTGATCCCACAATTCGGGTGGTGATTCTGACTGGTGGGATGCCAGGGAAGTTTATCACTCACTATAGCGTGGAGGAGCTTGTTGCCCTGGCGAGCGATCGAGAGAATATGCGAGCGATGGGAACCTCGCTCACCGCCGGTTACCATGCGATGCTGCTTCGCTTACGCAACCTGCCGAAGCCGATCATTGTCGCGATGAATGGCGACGCCATGGGTGGAGGCTTCGAGTTGTGTTTGTCCTGCGATATCCGTATTGCCCAACGTGGCGATCACCGTTTCGGGCTGCCAGAGGTGAAATTAGGAATTTTACCGGGTGGGAGCGGGACACAACGTCTCTCTCGTCTCATCGGCGCTGGCCGTGCCATCGAGTTTATTCTGCGATCCCGTGTCGTTCCACCCGAGGAAGCCTTCGCTTTGAGTCTTGTCCACGAACTTGTCGATGATGCCCTCGCCCGGGTGCGAGAAGTCGCTAGTGAAATGGCAAATTTCCCGCCCATCGCGATTGCCCGCGCCAAGCACGCTGTCTACATGGGGAGTGACACCCATCTGTCCGCAGGGCTCGACATCGAAGGTTCAGCCTTTCTTGAGACCATGCTCTCTGATGATGGGCTGCTGGCGATGCAGACGTACATCAGTCTGCCATTCGAGAAACGGCGTGAGTGGCTCGAACATCCGACCAATCCTGGGTACAAAGGACGGTAGAACGGGGTGAAATAGCATTCCAGGGTCTGCTGCTGCCTATGCAGGCAAGATGCCTGCACCATAATGAGGACCCATACAATTGAGGCCCGCTCTAGCTGTCGTCCTCTCTCCATCCTCTCCTGCATCAGGAGGAGAGGATGGGGGTGGGGGCCATCTTACTTCCAGGCTCGCCGGATTTCACACTCAGGCAACCGTTCCTGCAAGGCATCCACTCCACCAACGCTCACCAGGGTGCTCCGGAGGTTGAGGACCCGTAATCCTTGTAGCCCCTGGAGATAGACGAGACCGGCATCACTCACGCGTGTGTCGTAAAGCCAGAGGACTCGCAATCCGGTCAACCTTTGCACGTGTATGAGGTCCGCATTGCCCACCCGCGTGCCAGAGAGTTGCAGATACTGCAAATCGTCCGATTGCAGTCGGGCTAGTGGAGAAAGATCAGTAGAGGCTTGAGGGCTAACGTTCAGTCGCAATTCCTTTCCCGCAAGAACAGTAACAACGCCGCGCGCGTCACCGCCATGTTCCCAAAACGCGTATTGGTCTGAAGTATGCGCTCTCAGGTATAGTTGGCCCAGCGAGCGATCCGCCGGGAAAGACACCTGCCGTTGCGGGAGCGGTGGGATAGCCTCCGGCCTGGAGTTGCCAAGCGCGCCTGGACCTTGTATGGGTTTTGTCTTACCGCTCATGAAACCTCAAAATCTTTTTTCTCCGCTTCCCGATCCCGTCCTGGCAGAAATCTTTGACATCCTGCTCAAAACCGATCACTGCAAGTTAGAACGCATTACCTCTGCTGGACAGGCCACGCCCCCAGGAGAATGGTACGATCAGGAAACGCAGGAATGGGTCGTGCTGTTGAGTGGCAGCGCAGGACTGAGATTCGCAGATGAAGCCGAGGTGCTCGTGCTCCAGCCGGGCGATTACGTCCATATCCCGGCCCATCGGCGACATCGGGTAGAATGGACAGATCCTGTGCAAAAGACTGTGTGGCTCGCTCTGCACTACCGGTGAAGGGTTACGCGTTGACATCGATGACAACGCGACCACGCACTTGTCCTTTGAGAATGTCCTCAGCGAGCGCAGAAACCCGCGACATCGGCTCAACGACGGTCATCGCATCAAGCTTATCCAATGGGAGATCACGCACAAGCCGTTGCCAGGCTTCGAGCCGCTTCGCTTTGGGGCACATGACCGAGTCAATGCCGATCAGGCTCACGCCACGCAGAATGAACGGATAGACCGAGGTCGGGAGATTTGCCCCTCCAGCCAGTCCACAAGCCGCAACCGTACCACCATACCGCGTGCCGCGCAGAACCGAGGCCAGTACCTCTCCGCCTACGGTATCAACACCACCGGCCCAACGTTCGGCATCGAGCGGGCGACCCGAAGGGTGCGCAAGTTCTGCACGATCCACAATACTGGTCGCACCGAGCGAGACCAGGTACTCGCGCAGCTCTGGACGGCCGGTCGAAGCCGCGACTTTGTACCCGAGCTTCGCGAGTAAGGCAACAGCAACACTGCCGACGCCCCCTGCAGCACCAGTCACCACCACTGGATGCTCACCAGGAACAACGCCCATGTGTTCCAAGCCCAGCACGCACAGAATCGACGTCAAGCCCGCCGTGCCGATCGCCATCGCCTGTTTCAGAGTGAATTGTGCAGGGATAGGGACTAACCAATCCGACTTGACCCGCTGTTTTTGACTGTACCCGCCCCAATGGGATTCACTCAATCCCCAACCAGTGATCACCACCTGGTCACCAGGTTTGTAGTCAGGGCTACTGGACTCCTCAATAATCCCGGCCAGGTCGATACCGCATACCATCGGCAAACGACGGGCAATTTTCGCCTTTCCACTGACTGCTAAACCATCTTTGTAATTCAGCGTCGAATAGGCCACTCGCACCGTCACATCACCCGCCGGCAACTCATGAGTAGACAACTCTTTAAGTGAGGCGCGCACCTTCCCATCAACTTCTTCAGCGACAACCGCCTTGAACGTTTCGCTCATATTTCATGCTCCTCCCAGAATCAGCACAGGGCTGCGAACCCGCCCCTAGTTACCATAGGCCAACAGGGGAAGGATACCCCATCTTTTGTCCATCGCACCTAACCATGAGAGGAAACAAGGACAAAGGCTTGCACACTCTCGACCCAACGGAAGCGAACATCAATGTTTTTGACCTCCTGGGTCAGCTGATCCCGCACCCATACGCCTTCCACTACAATCTCTTCTTCTGCGATGTAAGCCGTTGCCTCAGAGAAGTCGAATTGATCGAGAAACTCAAAGTTACCCGGTTTGATGACCATCACGTTCCGAGTAAGCGCATGAACGACTCCGACAGTATCGCGAACAGAGACGCCAATGGTATGCGGTCCAGCCTCGAGCAGTCCATAATTGAACAGCACGCCCCAGCCGCTGTTGAACGCGCCAGGATAACTGGGAAACGTGGCAGCAATATCCCCCCTCTGTGCACAACAAGGGGCTACACCGACAGGCTGCCCATCAACCAGGAACTGGACTCCCTCAAGCGAGGCCCCAGCCGTTTCAGAGAAGGCCCAACCGCGCATCACGCCGACACCGGAGACGACCTGCCCTTCTTGGGGACTTTCGACAAGAGCGATGATGCCCGAGGCGGCTTGGGCTTTAGCGACCCCTGGCATGCTCACGAACCAGGTGGGAAGCGCGGCAAGCAATGAAGAGAAGAGCGTGCGTCGAGACACGAGCTCGGCGACGGTCACCGCCTCAACCATCCCCAGAGATTGCGTACTGGTAAACCAGCGAAAGCGCGTATCGATCTCCTTCTCTTGCAGGGAGACACTATCCCGTACGATGACTCCTCTCACGACCAGCTCGTTTCCTTCGATAGCGGCAACCGCTTCTGAGAGATCAAACCGACTGAGAAACTCAAAGCCTCCTGGTTTGACAACCATGACGGTACGGGTTTCCGTCTTCAAAGAATTTCCACTTGAGCTGCTGATCTCCAGTCGGACCGTATGGATTCCAGGGCTCAGCAGCCCCCAGTTAAGAATCGTGCCCCATCCACTGTTCAGCGTATTAGTAGCAGCAACCTCAGGAAAAGCTCCTTGCACATCTCCACGCTCTGAACAACAGGGAATAGTGCCGCTGCTCACCTCATCAATGAAGAGTTCCACACTGCTAATCTGGCCAGCGGGCACAGTATCAAAAGCCCAGCCACGGATGACCGTAATCCCAGAAACCGGCAGACCGTTCTCCTGACTTTCAAAGGCAGCCACCAGCGTAGATGGCGACGCGCAGTCGATGTTGGAGTATTCCGATCTGGCAGTGGAGGTAAATGCCCGCACTCGGTAACAATACATGGTTCCAGGGGCTAAGCCAAAATCCATATAGGACGTGACATTCGCTCCAACGATAGCAATTTGCGTAAATGCTTCACTCGCTCCGGTACTCCGCTCAATGAGAAAGCCTTCTTCGTTGCTGGAGTTATCTTCCCAAGTCAAATGGAGTTCGGCGGCGGTGACTTTCTTATGTGTACCGAGGAGAAGGATGAACACGAGGGAGATCAGCAAGACTGGTCGTAGAGTCGTCGTGAAAGAGCACATGACCCATCCTCACCCTTCTTCTGTAGTTATTCAGCCTGCGCCCTTTGCCGTCCTTTAGCAAGTCAACGCAGGGGACAAGTACCCCTCCAGCCTTTCTCTCCTCCCTCTCCTGCATGACAGGAGAGGGACAGGATGAGAGGTGCTCTCCTAAATTGCCCGGTAGGCAGCAAACGACACGGTAGACGATCGTGCGCTCGGGTCGGTAATCACGTTGACAACTGCCGGCTTGCCGGAAGCCGCAGCTCGTTCCAAGGCAGGACGAATATCCTGAGGCTTCTCGACGTACTCTGCGTATGCCCCGAAAACCTCTGCCATCTTATCATAACGGCTGTACCCAAGGTCTCGTCCGGCGTTCATCACTCCAGCACCAGCCCAGCCACCATTGTTGCTGATGACAATGAGCACCGGAATGTTGTGACGCACCATGGTGTCAATCTCCATGCCATTCATACCGAATGAGCCGTCACCGCTCAGCACAATCACTTGCGTATTGGGTTTCGCTACCTTGGCACCTAAGCCAAACGGTACGGCGACTCCCATGCAGCCGTTCGGTCCAGCATTCACCCGATGCCCTGGCACGTGGGTGGGAATCGATTGACGGGCGAAGTTGAGGATTTCGTGCCCATCTACGACGACGATCGCGTCTCGGTTCATGAAGTCACGCACTTCTTTACAGAGGCGCAACGGATGGATGGGCATCGCATCCGCGTTGAGCAGGGCCTCAGCTTTCTCTTGTGAGCGCTTGTCGTGACCGCGCAACGTCTCAAGCCACGGCAACGCCTTACGGCCATGGAACACCTCACGACCTTCTTTCAGCAGTTGCTGCAACACCATTTTGGCATCACCCACGATCCCGACATCGACCGGACGATTGCGGCCGATTTCTTCATCATTAATATCGACTTGCACGATCTTCACGTCCGGCGCAAAGCGCGGCGGCAAGCCGAAACCGATAATGAAGTTCATGCGTGTGCCAACGATGAGCACCACATCAGCCTCTTTCCAGGCCTGGTTGCGTGCACCAAGGAAGCTGAGCGGATGATCTTCAGCGATCACCCCTCGGCCTTGCGGGGTCGTGTAAAAGGGAATGCCACTCAATTCGACAAACTCCTTGAGTTCTTCCATCGCACCCGACCAGAACACGCCTGTACCGGTAACGATGACCGGCCGCTGCGCGTCCTTGAGCAAAGCGATGGCTTTCTTCACCAGATCAGGGTCACCCGAGATCCGCGGGACAGTATGAGGTTTCTTGGGGAAGAGTACCTCACTCTCTTCGACCTGCCGATACAGCACATCACCGGGCAGATCGACATACACCGGGCCTGGTTGTCCACTCGTCGCCACCCGAAATGCTTTGTTGATGATCTCCGGGATACGCCGCGCGTCCATTACGCGCTCAGACCATTTGGTAATGGGCTTGAACATGCCAACCTGGTCCATCTCCTGAAACGCACCCATGCCCGCTTGGGACAGAGCGCTTGCACCTCCCAACGCCACTACTGGCACAGCATCAAGATACGCATTGCCCACGCCGGTGATCAGGTTGGTTGTGCCTGGTCCTGAAGCAGCAAAGCAAACACCCGGTTTGCCAATGACCCGGCTATACGAGTGCGCGGCCATGGCCGCGGCTTGTTCGTGCCGTACATCGACAGAGCGGAAGCCGATTTCTATGCAGCGCGACGCCACATCGACCATCGGTCCGCCGGTAAGATAAAAGACCGTATCCACTCCTTCGTCCTTGAGTGATTTGACCACAAGGTCATTGCCACTGGTTTTGGCCATGTCGTACCCTCCTTACACGAGTATTAATCTCTAACCGGCGTATATTAGGCATACTGTGAAACGGAATGCCAGAGGAAGGGGCTAGGCCTGAATCATGAACGTATCGCCAGCAAGAAAGGCCAGGCCCATTGCTGGGGTATTATACGCATAACCAACTCGTCCGAACGGATCGAGGAGGATAATCCCCCCCTCACCACCGGTCCGCTTGTGGAGCAACGCGATGACGCTCTGCGCCACTCGCCAAGGATCTGTACCATGACGGAGCAACTCCACTGCAGTACGAGTCAGCGTCGAACGGATAATCGCTTCCCCGTCCCCGGTTGCCGAACCAGCACCGCAGGTATCATCCGCATACGTGCCGGCACCAATCACCGCAGAGTCACCGATGCGGCCGGGCAGCTTCTTAAAGATCCCGCCGGTCGAGGTTGCTGCAGCAAGGTGTCCAGTCCGATCCAGCGCGACTGCACCAACTGTGCCTGGCTCACCTGCGGTTTGAGCCGCTTGCCAGCGTCGCAGTTGCCGTTCGGTGACTAACTCATCACGACTCGCCACTGGAAATCCGCATTGACGGGCAAAGCGCTCGGCCCCCTCGCCGCCAAGAAAGACATGACGTCCTTCCTCCATAATAGCCTTCGCTAACAGGATCGGATTCCGGATATTTCTGACCGCACCAACGGCACCAGCCTGAAATGTTGTGCCTTCCATCAGGGAGGCATCGACTTCAACCTCTCCATCTTGATTCAGGCAGGAACCCACCCCCGCATTAAACGCGGGATCATTTTCCAGCTCGACTGTCGCTTGGATAACCGCGTCTATCGCAGAGCCGTTTTGTTGAAGCATTCTCCACGCCGCCTCGAACGCGCGACGCAGGCCCTGTTCACGGGCGGTATGAAGATCAGGAGCGGGAGAACCCGCACCACCATGGAGGATTAAGGTAGGGCGCATAGATAGCCGTCAGCAATCAGCCGTCAGCAATCAGCCGTCAGCAAAAGAGGAAAACAAGACAAGCTGAAAGCTGAAAGCTGAGAGCTGATGGCTGAAAGCTTTTTACAGATTCAACGCCTGCGCCACCACTTCACGGTGCACTGGCGCACTGCCAAAAGCGGCTTCGGATGCGAGCGCGCGGCGGTAAAATAGGTGCATATCGTGCTCCCAGGTAAAACCGATCCCACCATGAACTTGAATCGCTTCGCTCGTCACCGTTTTGCCCATGTCGCTGCAATAGGCTTTTGCCATTGGCACTGCCTGGCGCGCCTCGGGCACGTTTTCGTCCACCGCCCACGCCGCGTAATAAGTCAGAGAGCGAGCGTTTTCCACCTGCACCATCATGTCCACACATTTGTGTTTGACGGCTTGGAAGCTGCCAATCGGCTTGCCGAACTGCACCCGCTCTTTCGCGTAGGCAACTGCCATATCCAGGGCTTTCTGGCTGGTCCCCACCATTTCCGCGCAGAGGCCAGCCAT
>CAZCWX010000679.1:0-3845 GCA_964502465.1 uncultured Enterobacteriaceae bacterium
CCATTATTCCCAGCGGATGACCGCACGGATTGGGGGTTAGTGTTTTTTCTCTCTGTGCAGGGAGGGAACTCCAATGCTTCTGCGAATAACTATGGAGTCCGTATTTTCGATTCCGCAGACCTTGATACCAGAGACACCACGTTCCCTACCGGTCAGGATGATCCTGCTGGCCTGACGGTGGTGAGTGATCAAGCCATTTACATTCAGGGGAATTATAACTACTACCCAACGCAGACGCTCGCACAAAAATATCCTGCTGCTGTGATTGGTGACTCATTGAACGTGATCTCCCAGAGTTGGGAGCGGCCACATGATGATGGGGGAAACTGGCGGGCAAACGATCGCAAAAGTCTGAACATATTTAATTACCGACGGATCGATGCCCAAGATTTGCCTTGTGGGCCTTCTGGCTGTGTGGCGAACGGTTTTGCTTCTGCTACCGGCCTTGGCATCAATGCTGCCTTTATCTCGGGCGTCGATAACACCGTTGGCAGTGCCTACAATGGCGGTTTAGAAAACTATCCACGGTTTCACGAGAGCTGGAGCAATGGATCACGGACCCTTGTCTATCGCGGTGCATACGTAAGCCTCGGGCCACCACAACACGTGAACGGTTCCTGGGTGTATGGCTCACCCGTATACGAAGCACCGATCCGTAACTGGGACTACGATGCTGACTTTAACCAGGTTGAGAAATTACCGCCGCTCACACCTATGATTACTTACGTACAGCAGCGGTTGTATACGCGGTTCTATAAGTAGCAGGAAAGCGATCAGCAATCAGCTTTTAGCTTTCAGCTCTCAGCGGCTTTCTGGAAAGTCAGGGTATCGAGTCATTGCGATTGTTCTTTCTTTAGCTGACCGCTGATCGCTCTTTTCACTTCCGCACCATCTGAATCTTATTCGGCCCGGCCCAGCCTTCCTTTTTGATCATTGTCAGGGGTCTTTGACGAGTAAGACCTCGATAAACTCTACCCCGTCTTTGGCGGCCTTTGATTTGGTTGGCTGGGGAAAATTGACCAACAGGCCACACGAAATAGTGAGGACACGCAGATAATTTTCGATCTGCGCCCGCTCTTTGTGACCGACACTCTCGACGGCCTTGAGTTCGATCACCACTTTTTCTGTGCCGTCACCAACGATCAGGTCGGGTTTTCCCTCGCCGATGTAGAAGCCTTCGTAGAAGACTGGCACCACTCGTTGGGCTTCATAGGGAATCCGGCGGAGCCGCAATCCTACTTCAAACGCTTTCTGATAGACGACCTCATCAAAACCACTGCCCAGTTTGTCATAGATATCTTGGGTGAGCGCCCGCAACACATCCAGCAGCATCATAGTCCCACTCGGCTCCCTTCAAACCCAGGTTCACTGATTACTATTCCGAAATACGTGCGAGCGTCAAGCGCTCACGGCAGAAAAGTGCTTGTCCGGCCTATCGGGACGTGCTAGAGACCACAACAGATAAACGTTTTGCTGTATCGCTACTGAGGGAGGGCATTATGCTCGGAGCAACTGTTCTGCGGGTAAACCTGAGTACGGGTCAGATTCGTAAAGAAGCCGTGCCAGAAACGATGATAAAAGACTTTATCGGTGGGCGAGGCGTGGGCAGCAAACTCCTTATGGATAACATGGATCCGAAGATCGATGCCCTCGATCCACGTAACCCTTTGATCTTTGCGACCGGGCCGGTCACTGGGACCTATGCCCCGACCGGCGGCCGTTACATGGTCGTCACCAAATCTCCTCTCACCGGAGCGATTGCTTCCTCGAACTCTGGAGGATATTGGGGACCAGCCCTGCGTTTTGCTGGTTATGATTATCTGCTGCTCGAAGGGGCGGCCAAAGGGCCAGTGTATCTGTATATTCACGACGACAAGGTCGAGGTTCGCGACGCCAAGCATCTGTGGGGAAAGATTGTTGATGACACGGAAAACATGATCCGGGAAGAAACCCATCCCGAGGTGCGCGTGGCCTCGATTGGACCAGGTGGTGAGAACCAGGCGCGTACGGCTTGCGTGATGAACGACAAAGGGCGCGCCGCAGGCCGCTCTGGGGTCGGTGCGGTGATGGGGTCGAAGAACCTTAAAGCGGTGGCCGTACTTGGGACCAAAGGATTAAAAATTTCCAATCCTGAAGCCTTTACCAAAGCGGTGCTGAAAGGAAGAGACAAGCTGGTGAAAGGTGCGACGACTGCCGGCCTGACGATGCTGGGCACCGCTGGCACGGTCTCCTACATGAACATGGTGGGGATGCTGCCGACCAACAACTTCCAGATGGGAGTATTTGCTGGTGCTGCTGCGGTTGACGGTACGGTGGTCAAGAAAGATTTCATGACCCGCAACCGTGGCTGTCATAGTTGCATGATCCACTGTGGCCGGGTGACGAAAATCACTGGCCACGGCCAGTTTGATGGCAGGGGAGAGGGGCCCGAGTATGAAACGATCTTTGGGGTAGGAACGGATTGCGGGGTTTCCAATCTTGCCGCGGTCATCAAGGCTAACTACCTGTGCAACGAGTTCGGCTTGGATACGCTCGAAGCGGGCATCTCGATCGCCACTGCCATGGAGCTGGCTGAAAAGGGCTACATTCCTGAGAGTGATATTGGCTTTCCGTTGAAGTTTGGTGACCCTGAAGCGCTCGTGAAGTTACTTGAAGCGCAGGCCCACCGCACCGGTCCAATCGGCCATTGGCTGGCCGAGGGAGGCTATCGTTTGGCCGAGCACTATGGCCACCCGGAATTGTTCATGGGTTCAAAGAAGCAGGGATTTGCCGCCTATGATCCGCGCGGCTCTATTGGGATGGGGTTAGCCTATGCCACCTCGAACCGTGGGGCCTGCCACCTGCGCGGCTACACGATCTCCCTCGAGCATTTCGGCAACCCGATTAAGCTTGACCCTTTTACGACCAAAGACAAACCGTACTGGCTCACGATCCTGCAGAACACCACTTCATTTGTCGATGCATCGGGGATCTGTTTGTTCTCGACCTTTGATATGAGCCCAGGGGAAGACGTGACAGACATGGTCAGTGAGGTATTGGGCGAACGGATTGGTGGTCCAGACGAGATGCTCAAAATTGGTGAGCGCATCTGGAATCTGGAACGATTGTTTAACAACGCTGCGGGGATGACGCGAGCCGATGATAGCCTTCCGCCTCGTATTACGTCTGAACCATTAACTGAAGGGGCGAGCAAAGGACACGTCGTCGATCTGCAACCGATGCTGGACGAATACTACCAGCTCCGTGGCTGGGATCCGCAGGGGCGGCCCACCCCTGAAAAGCTCAGCGATCTCGGCCTGGCATAGTTGGTAGTCTCTCTTTCGTGAGATACCCAAGAGCCCCGAAGTGCGGGGCTCTTGTTGTTTATGGGATTAGAGGAGGAACTCCCTTTTTGTCGAGGAAGGCAAACAGGTAAAACGCACGACCTGGTTACGCCGCGTACGCCAGTGGGTACAGCAGCATACTGAGGAAAGCGATTAAGAGCGATTCTCTATTGTGGATACCCTACTATAGGGATCCTTTTTGAGATGGAGAAAGAAGACGCCCGTTCGCCCTTCGACAGACTCAGGGCGAACGGTGTTAGGGCTGTAATCGTTGAGGATTTGCCGTTCGTGCTGAGCTTGTCGAAGTATGAACGGCCCTCACTCTGCACATTTCATTGAGGAAAACTATATCACGCCCTGCCTCGCGAGGCGGCAGGGCGACCACTGGTCCCAACTTAAGCGGTGCTCCACACTATTTGTTCCTGTTGCTGGCGCTCGCGGTGTCGTGAGCGCCAGCGCTTGATTAAGCCTAAGAGAGCCGCATGCGCTACCAGAAACTCAATCAGAGTGTCACTCTCGCCC
>CAZCWX010000680.1:0-15051 GCA_964502465.1 uncultured Enterobacteriaceae bacterium
AGGACTTCTCGCGCAATATAAAGATTCTCTCGTCCAAATTGCCAAGGTGGAAAGCAATCCCCACTCTACCAAGCCCGCCTGGATCAACGGCTGGTTGCCAGGGCTCGATGCCGCCGCCATCTATGGGTTTCTGTGTCTGAATAATCCTTGTCGGTATTTTGAAATTGGGTCGGGAAATTCTACAAAGTTCGCCCGACAGGCTATAGAAGATTCCCATTTGCGGACGATCATTACTTCTTTTGATCCTCATCCTCGGGCTGAAGTAGATACTATTTGTGATCATATTGTGAGACAGTCGCTTGAGGAAGTCGATCTTCACATCTTTGATGAGTTGGAAGCAGGAGATATTTTATTTGTCGATCATTCCCACCGGGTTTTTATGAATTCAGATGCAACAGTGGTGTTTTTAGAGATTGTCCCGAGACTCAAGCCTGGTGTTCTGGTGGAATTTCACGATATCATGCTCCCCTTCGATTATCCTCTTGCCTGGAAAGACTGGTACTATTCTGAGCAATATGTACTCGCCGCCTATCTGCTAGCAGAGGGCAACAAATTTGACATTCTTCTTCCCAATATCTTCATTAGCAGCGATCCAGAGCTGAGCCGCATCTTGTTTCCGTTATGGGAGGATCCAAGAATGCAAGGTGTCGAAACACACGGCGCCTCTTTCTGGATACGAATGAAATAATAGTCTCGCTATAGGCTTATATGGAAAATGCTAGGGCGACAAATTTCGTCACTCTAGGCTGGCTCCAGAAACAGGACCGCTGTCTCTGTGGTGTGGAGCTATTGAGGTTTTACATGTGACAATTCATACGTAAGCGGCAATCGGAATCACAGTTAGGACTGGAAGTGGGGCTCTCGTCGGCGATCAGACTGCGAAGGCAGTACCGGTTCTTCTTTTCGCTCATAGAACTTCAAGGTGGGGAGGAAATGTAGTGAAACGCTTAGGGGAAATGGTGGGAGACAGCCTCCACATTTTCGTACTGTTCAGCTTTGCTCTCGCCCAGCCGGTCTTTGATCTTCTCGCTCGACACGCGGAGTTCTTCATCGTACGGAACTCTGAGCCAGTTGACGTCTTGCTTTTGATTCTCATGCTGTGCCTCTTTCTTCCCCTCTGCGTTGTGCTTGTTGAGGCGGTGATGGGACTTCTCGGTCCGCGAATGCGCACGGTGGGGCATGGCGGAATAGTAGCGATCCTGACAGCGAGCATTGCTCTCCAAGCGCTCAAACGAACCGCTATCCTTCCCGGATCCTTTCTCGTGGGGATAGCTGCTTTGGGGGGCGTGATTGGAGCCTTCAGTTACCTGCGCTTTCCTCCGGTTCGAATGTTTCTCACAATACTCTCACCAGCCTGCTTACTCTTTCCTGGTTTGTTCTTGTTCCATTCTCAAGTCTTCAAGATTGCGTTCCCTCAACATGCCTCTGCAAGCGGAACGAAGATGGTTAAGACGACAACCCCCATTGTCATGGTGATATTTGACGAGCTTCCGGTGACTTCTCTGATGGACAAACAGCAACAGATTGATTCGGTTCGCTACCCAAATTTTGCTATGCTCGCCCAGGGTGCTATCTGGTTTCGGCATACCTCTGCCGTGAGCGATACTACTGCCCAAGCTGTTCCATCTATCCTCACTGGTAACTATCCCAATTCCTCCCTACTCCCAACGGCAGATGACCAACCTCACAATATCTTTACTTTGCTGGAAAGCTCTCATGATTTTCAAGTCTTTGGCACAATGACCCACCTATGCCCCGATCGACTCTGCAAGAGGGACTCAGAACATTTGTGGAAACGGATGAAAGCATTAATGTTGGATTTGTCCCTTGTGTATCTTCACATTCTTCTTCCTCAAGAACTCAGTGCCAGCTTACCGTCGGTTACGCAGAATTGGACGTACTTTGCCCATCGCACCGGGAAGGTCCCACATGATATGGAATACAGAGCTTCACTCGGCAAGCAGCTTTGGCACTCTATAGTCGGAGACATAGGGAAAGATCGTGCCCGACTATTCTCGGATTTTGTCAACGCAATTGATTCTGTCACACAACCGACTTTCTATTTTCTCCACATTCTCCTTCCCCATGTCCCATATCATTACCTTCCTTCTGGATTGGTTTACAGTACCGATAAAGATATCGTCGGGTTTGTTCCGGAGAACCAAGATAAATGGAGCAATGACGAATGGGCTGTTATCCAAGGCTATCAGCGTCACCTTCTTCAGGTCGGTTTTGCTGATACCCTCCTTGGAAATCTTTTAAACCGCCTCAAAGCGGTTGGTCTTTATGATCGCTCCTTGATTGTCATCACCGCTGACCATGGAGTCAGCTTCCTCCCTAATGACTCGCGAAGGCAGCTGACTGAAACAAATTTCTCTGACATTATGTTTGTCCCCCTCTTTATAAAACCTCCTCATCAGCAGAAAGGAACGATCAATGATCACCCGATGGAGGTGGTAGATATTCTCCCTACCCTTGCAGATATTTTGAAAATTCGTCTTCCCTGGGCTATTGAGGGCCGTTCGGCGTTTAACGCCGTCTCACCAGGACGAAACAAAAAGTTTTTCTCTTTCCGTAATATTGAAGAACGATTGACATTTGATCCCGGTATGCTGGAAGCGCGAAGTACAACGCTCAAACGGAAGCTGACCTTGTTCGGTTCAGGACGAGATAAGTCGGATGGGTTGTTCGGGGTTGGTCCTCACAAGGAGTTTATTGGCCACCGTGTCGATAAGATGAACATCTCAAAAGAAGCAGATGTTGCCATTGAGCTCGATTTCCCGAATCTCTTTCTCAAAGTAGATCCAGGCACAGGCTTTGTACCGGCCCATATCACAGGCCGAGTACATACAAAACCACTGCATTCGAAACGGAAGGAAGAAGAACCTCTACATTTGGCTATTGCGATCAATGGAACAATTAGCGCTGTGACCCAAACCTGGACCTTTCCAGAGAAAGGCGAAATGGGAAGATGGTCGGCTATGGTAGACGAATCTGTTTTTCGCCCTGGCCAGAACGACGTTGAGGTCTTCCTTATATCTCTATTGGAAGGAAAGCCCGTCTTGGAACGGACGCAGAACTTTTCTTGGTACCGTTCGGCGGCTGTCTTCCTCGATGTGCTACATGAGATAGTCAGCGAGCAAGGCGGATAGGCGAGGGAAGCGTATGCGTATCGTGCAGGTTGTGCAGGGACTACCGCCCGAGAGCCTCGGAGGAACGGAAATGTATGCGCTGTCCCTCTCGCAGGAGCTTGCTCGTCAGGGACACGAGGTGCGCATTTTTTCTCGCAGTGCTGACCCGCGAAAAACCGCATATAGTATAGAACATACCTCACTGGCCGGTGTGGCCGTTACGCGGCTCAATAATCTGTTTCGCCGCCTCCCGACGTTTGCGCAGAGTTATGTGAATCCAGCAATTGCGCGATCCTTTGGCGCATTTCTCGATGCCTGCGCTCCAGAGATTGTGCATTTCCATCACCTCATGTATCTCTCTACTACATGTATGCAGGAAGCAACGCGGCGGGGAATTCCGGTGGTGATGACATTGCATGATTATTGGCTCATCTGTCAGCGCGGTCGATTTTTGAAACCTGATCTCTCGCTATGCCCAGGGCAAACTGACGAGGGATGCGCCCAGTGCTTTGCGCATCTACTGAACGGCAAACTTGCGCCAGTGTATCAGCGCCTCAAACCGCTCTTGGGTGCTGGTTCGTGGCTCAGGGACCGGCTGCGGCACGTCCATGGTCGCTATGTCGCTTCTCGTCCGCCATCTGCTCAATCCTTACAACATATCCAACAGCGGATGGCACATGTGCGCGAGATCTGTCGTGAAGTCACTCTTTTTCTGGCGCCGTCACGGTTTTTGCGAGAGCAGTTTTTGCACTTTGGCATTCCGGCTGACAAAATTGTTTTCTCTGAATGTGGTCTGCCTACCCAGCACGAGCTGGTTAAGAGACAGAGACCCGCTGGCGCACCGCTTATTTTTGCCTACATCGGGGTGGTGGATCCGGTAAAAGGCGTTCACCTACTGGTTGAGGCGTTTCAGCCGCTCACCGGTGCCGAGTTGCATATTTACGGCGGCGAAACCGACTATGCTCCCTATCCAGATCGTGGTCTGTTCCTCACCCAACTCCGCCGCTCTCCGCACATTCGTCTGATGGGGCGTTACGAGAACCGCGAAGTGGGACGGCTCCTTTCTGAGGTGGATGTTGTGGTCGTGCCCTCAATCTGGTACGAAAATGCCCCGCTGGTGATTCGTGAAGCGTTTCTGGCTCGCAAGCCAGTGATCACTGCCGCGTTTGGGGGCATGCAAGAGTGGGTACAGGATGGAATCACTGGATTACTGTTCAAGCCACGTGATGTCGCAGACTTGAGAAAAAAGTTGGAACAATGCATTACCGACCCTGATCTCGTCCGCAGGTTGTCGGGACACTTCCCTCCAGTGAAATCCATTACTGAGGATGCACACGAAATGATCGCGCGCTATCAGGCGCTCAGGGGGGAACGCGCGTGAGCACACCGCTGACCCTTGCGATTCCCTGCCGCGCTGATGAGCCTGGTCTTGCAGAAACATTGAAAACCCTGTTGGCTACGTGCCAACATCCACACCTGCCTGCTGAATTGCGCATCGAGATGGTGATCTGCATCAATGGGGTGAAAAAAGCACCCCCCTGTCCTCCGCTTACTGCGGTGCGTGGCTTTTGCGCACGGACTGCAATTGCTTTGAGAGAGGTGAGGGAAAGCCGAGATGAGGAGAAGTCTCAGTCCGCATTGTTCCGCCAACCCCCTCACCCTATCGCCACTAAGCCACCTATTCAACTCTGTACCGTATTGCTCACTGAACAGTTGGGAAAACCGCACGCCTGGAATATGCTCTGGAAGCAGGCCGCCGGAGAACTCATAGTGTTTTGCGACGCAGACGTACGAGTCGATACCGCAGCCGTCTTCTATCTCCTCAACCGACTCCAAGAAGAGCCGGATTTGCGCTTGATCGCAGCGCGAGAGGTGCCGGTGCTGCAAGAAGGCGCAACGGTATGGAGCCGGATGGGAGCCATTCCCTACCGCTTTAACTTTGGCAATGTCGGCGGCAGATTGTATCTGCTCAAGAAAAATGCCCTTACTGCTGAGATCCCTGAGGACCTCCTGCTCGAAGATGCCTGGCTGACAGTCGCGGTCGGGAAACGCTGGGTTGCGAAAGAGTGGCGTGCTGAAGTGTTTTTCCTCCCTCCGGCGACGTGGCGAGACTATTTTGCTGAGCGAGTGCGCAGCGAAGGAGGAAAACTGCAGATCCGGCGCGTGTATGCGGCCTTACTCTCTGACGGGCCAATTGCCCAGTATCATTGGCCCCAGTTGTGGCAAGGCATTGCGCTTCGCGAATATCCGTTGGTCTTCTTTGCTTTTGGTTTGCGTCTCGTTGCCAGAATAGCGGCCTGGCTTGCACTCACCCGCAAAGACTTTTATGCGTTATACCGACCCTTTGCTTCGACGAAGGGATGGGCATCTGTGGAATGATGATAAAAGCTTCGATCGTGATTTTGACCTGGAACTCTATGGATGTGATTCGGGCATGTCTCGCGTCACTGCCTCACGGACTCGCACGCTATTCCCACGAGGTGATTGTGGTCGATAATGGGTCGCGCGATCTCACGCCAGCTGCTGTACGCTATGAGTTTCCCTGGATGCGTTTGGTAGTCAACCGCAGGAATGTCGGAGTGGCGCGTGCGCGGAATCAAGGCATATGGGTGTCGCAGGGGGAGTATATCATTCTGCTTGATGACGATACGGTAGTCCAGCCAGGAGCCTTAGATTGTCTGATTGGCTACCTTGATGCGCATCCTCAAGTTGGCCTCTGCGCGCCCAAGCTGGTTGATCATCAGGGGCGGCTGCATCTCTCTTGTCGGCTGTTCCCCACCGTGAGCGACAAGCTGGCTCGGCGCTTGCCTTTCCGGGTTATCCAGCAGAAGAAACGCGAGGCGGAGATGGTGGACTGGGATCATCGCACCACACGCGAGGTTGACTATGTGATTGGTGCCTGTCAGGGAATCCGGCGGACTGCCTTGGCTGACGTCGGACTTCTTGATGAGCGGATTTTTTACGGGCCTGAGGATGTTGATCTGTGTTTGCGGCTGCAGCGGGCGGACTGGCGAGTTGTCTATCATCCGGAAAGTGTCGTCCTCCACCTGGAAAGACGGGTGACCCGCTCGGTTCTTTCCGCTTTGAGCTGGAAGCATTGCTGGGGGGTGGTCTATTTCTTTTGGAAGCATAGATATTTGTTCTCTCGCCGTCGCTTGTATGCGCAATTGCACCATCAGCGTTCAACTGGCAACAGACAAACCGTTCTGGACCAACCCACTTCCTCTCGGCTGGAAGCTGACAGTTGAGCGTTGACCCTACAGAGAAGCAACGGACGTGCGACAACGCACCTTGAACTACCAGACGACCTTGCTCGCGCTGGTCCTGGCTGATCTCCTCTGTGTCACCGTGGCCTACGGGGGCGCCTTTTTCCTGCGAGTCGTGCTGCCGCTCCCGTTGACGGCGGACCTCTTGCCCCTCTCTCGGTTTGGTGAAGTCAGTCATCCGTTCCCTTTGCTAGTCGTGACCCAGATTGGGTTGCTCTACTTCTTTGGCTTTTATGATTTGCACACTGTGCAACAGCCCGGACGTCTGGTGACTCGCGTCGCAGCGGCTTTGGGAGTGCAGCTCCTGGCTACCACTGCCTGGTATTTCTTCCGTGGAGATCTCTTTTTCCCGCGTTCGGTTCTGATCCTGTTGTGGCTGCTGAATACCGCCGGGGTCGTCGGGATCCGTTTGTGGTTAGGTGATTACCTCGGACGAGTGCATCCGCTGGCCATTCTGCTGGTTGGCGCGGAAGAGGATATTCGTCTCTTTCTTGCTGATCTGCCAGCCCTCCACCCTTACCCGAGACTGAAGGTTGTCGGACTCGTGAGTCTAAACGGAAAAGGGAGAATGGGGGAGGAGATGGGGATTCCGTGGTTGGGTGGGGCTGAGGAATTGAGCCGGATTGCGCGTGAGGTCCGGGTTGAAGAGGTCATCGTGCTGTCTCCGACAACGTGGAAAGAGTGGTTTGTGGACAATCTGCTCCGCAGTTACCAGGGAGGAGAACGCCCGCGCGTGCTGGTCGTCCCGTCGGTATACGACATCTTGGTTGGACGGGTTTCTTCTCTACGACTGCATGATGTTCCCTTGGTAGAGGTGCTGAAGAATCCCCAAGAGGATATGGCCTTTCTCCTCAAAAGCTTGCTGGACCGACTGATTGCCGGGGTATTGTTCATCTGTAGTACACCGCTGCTGGGTGCCGCTGGCATCCTGATTAAATGCACGTCGCCAGGACCTATCCTGTACCGGCAGCGACGCGTAGGACAGGGAGGACGGGAGTTCATCTTGTACAAGCTCCGCACCATGGTCGATGATGCTGAGGCAGAGACTGGCCCGATCCTGTCCAGTCGCACCGACGAACGAGTAACCTGGGTTGGCCGTATCTTGCGCGATAGCCGGATCGATGAGATACCGCAGTTACTCAATGTGCTCAACGGCACGATGAGTTTAGTTGGCCCGCGCCCCGAGCGACCAGAATTCGCTCAGCAGTTTCTGCGTGAAATTGCTGGCTATACGGAGCGACTGCAGGTGAAACCGGGACTGACCGGTCTGGCTCAGGTCAATGGGGAATACCATACGACCCCAGAATATAAGCTGAAATACGATTTGGCGTACATCTATAACTACTCACTGTGGTTGGATATGCGAATTCTCACCGCAACAGTCAAAGTCATGCTCACTCGACGGGGCGTGTAAGAGGAATGCGGAATGTAGAAGGCGGAATGTGGAATGTAGAAGGCGGAATGCGGAATGTAGAAGGCGGAATGTAGAGTGGATGAGATCATGTGGGAAGAGAAGATCCGGAAATGGTTACTCGTGCTCTTTTTCGCTTCGCTCAGCTTACCAATAGCCATCCAACAAACAGCCCTGGGCTTGCTGTTAGCATTCTTTGCTTATACCACCGCAGCCACAATGATCATAAAGCGGCAGCGCTCAACTTATCTCGCAGTTGACACTCCGCATTCCGCGTTCCGTATTCTGCCATTACTCTCGACTCCCCTTGATCTCCCGCTTCTGGTATTTTTGGGTGCGCTTCTGCTTTCGACATTCTGTAGCCCTGATGCCCTCAACTCCCTTGCCGGATATCGCAAGCTCTGGCTGGTCGGGGCGTTCTTTGCCACCTATCATCTGGTGAAAGACTCACAAGAAGCATGGCGGCTTGTCGCTTTGTGGATGATCGTTACTGCTGTCGTTGCTGCCTATGGTATTGTGCAGCACTATACTGGGATTGATTGGTCACGCGAATTGGTTGGCAAAGAGTCCAATCTCGATCCGTTCTGGTTCGGGCGGGTGGAAGGGTTTCGGACAAAAGGCCTGCATCCTTCCGGTATTACCTATGCACACAACCTGCTCTTCCCTTTGGTGTTTCTTAGTGTGTTCCTTTTTCTGCCTGCTGCCTCGTGGCAGCAACGCTTGCTCCGTCTGAGCGGCTGGGGACTGATGGTGTTCGCTCTGCTCTTCTCTCTCACTCGTGGGGTGTGGGTCGCCTATCTAATGGTTCTTCTGCTCCTCGGGGCACTGAAAGGAGGGAGAGTCCTCCTCGGTGCAGTGAGCGGGATGGTCGTGCTCAGTCTTTTCTTGTTGAGCGCAGGGGCAGGGGTGCGAGAACGGGCCGGATCGCTCTTTGACCTCGGCGAGAACATAGGCCGGAGCCGGATTTGGCAGGCAAATTGGGACATGATTCGCGAGCGACCCCTGCTTGGTTGGGGCTATGGCAACTATCGGGAGTTCCGCGACCCGTACTATCAACGCTACCCTGAAGCCGACACGACCGCGCATGCCCATAATACTTTTTTACAGATCTGGGTGGATACTGGACTGCTTGGCTTGGGGGCGTTTTTGTTCCTCTGCGCAATGGTCCTGAAAAAGGGCTGGGAAACTTATTGCCGCTTTTCGACAGAGCCTTGGAAGAGCCTTGCCCTGGGGGGAATCCTGGGAGTCGTCGGGTTCCTTTGGGGTGGGATGACCCAGCACAATTTTGGCGATGCCGAGGTCGTCCTCGTGTTATGGGCGACTGTTGGCGTGCTGATGCGGCTGACTGCCGAAACTCCCCTTGCGAGAGAGCAGGGGTGACCGATATGGTGAGATCCATTCATGCAGCGTCTCTGGAGTTACCTCTATCGGTATCGCTATCGGTATTTGCGTGGCATTGCCTGTTTGGTGGTGACAGCCACCTTGGCGATGTCTATTCCGCTCTTGCTCAAACGCACCGTCGAAGGGATCGAGCACGGCCAGTCTGCCGCGCAACTTTCCCCGTACCTGCTGGCCATCATCGGCATTGCCCTGGTGCAAGGGGTCACCCGCGCCTTCTCGCGCTTTCTGATCTTTAATATCGGTCGCGATATCGAGTACGACCTGCGGAACGATCTGTTCGGCCACCTGCAAACGCTCTCTCTCAGTTACTACCAACGCCAGTTCACCGGCGACCTGATGTCGCGCCTGGTGAACGACGTCACCGCAGTCCGCCTGTTGTTAGGTCTCGGCATCCTCAACCTGCTCAATACGCCTCTCTATTATCTGTATGCTGGCTCGGCCATGGTGGCGATCGATCCGCGTCTCACGCTCGCGGCCCTTGCCCCATACCCTCTCATGTTTTTCTTCGTGAAGCGCATGAGTCGCCAACTGATGGAAAAAACGCTCAAGGTACAGGAAGGCCTGGCCGACCTCTCCAACCGGGTGCAAGAAGGGGCCAGCGGCATCCATGTGGTACGCGCCTATGGGCGCGAAGACTGGCAGAACGCTGATTTTGCGCGACTCAATGAGACGTTCAAAGCGGAAAGTATGGCGCTTGCCAAGGTGCGGGGGTTCTTTCAGCCGCTGATGAAAGGCGTCTCTGGCATCGGGCTGTTGGTGGTGCTCTGGTATGGGGGAGCGCAGGTGATTGCTGGGCGTCTAAGCCTCGGAGATCTCGTCGCGTTCATGGGATACTTACACCTGCTTGCCTGGCCGACCATGGCCTTGGGCTGGTTGCTCTCGATCTTTCAACGTGGCCGGGCTGCGTTAAAGCGTCTTGAATTCATCTTTCAGGCCCAGCCTGAGATCGTTGATGGGCAAGGCGATGGAGTGGAGCGACAGATCCGTGGTGAGATCGGCTTTCACCACGTCGATTTCGCCTATCGCGCGAAAGAGAACGGCCACCTGATCTTGCACGACATCGATTTCACGGTTCCTGCCGGCGCTACCGTCGCGATTGTGGGCCGCACAGGAGCAGGGAAAAGCTCGCTGGTTCACCTCCTCCCCCGTCTGTTCGACGTGAGTAGTGGGTCGATAACGATTGACGGACAAGACATCCGGTCGGTTTCTCTTCCTGCGCTGCGCAATTGGGTGGGGTTTGTGTCACAGGATCCGTTTCTGTTTTCTACGCGGATCAAGGACAATGTGGCCTTTGCCTTACCGACAGTTGAGGAAGAACGGGTGCGCTGGGCCGCACAGGTGGCGAGTATTGCTGACGAACTCGCAAGCTTTCCCCGGGGCTATGAGACGATCGTGGGTGAGCGTGGGCTCACCCTGTCTGGCGGGCAGAAACAACGACTGACCCTTGCCCGTGCGCTGATCACTGACCCACCGATCTTAGTCCTTGATGATGCCCTCTCCAGTGTGGATACGCAGACCGAGCGAGCAATTCTGCGCGCTTTGCGTGAAACCACGCACGGAAAGACAGTGATCGTGATTTCTCATCGTATCTCCGCTGTACGTGATGCAGACTTCATCGTGGTGTTAGACGATGGGCGCATTGTTGAGACCGGAACACACCCCGATTTAGTCGAGCGCGGTGGGGTATACACGGAAATTTTTCAACAACAAGCGCTCGAAGAAGAATTGGCGGAACTCTAGCATGGATATGCAGCGAGAGGATGCGTTAGGGAAAACGTACGATATCGCTCTCCTCCGCCGATTGTGGCGCTATGTACGCCCATACCGTGGACAGTTTGTGATCGCGTTACTGTGTTTGCCACTGACCTCGGCTTTCTTGCTCGCGCAGCCCTATATTCTCAAGCTCGCAATTGACGGCTACATTGTCCATAAGGACCTGCACGGTTTGGCTGTTGCTGGTCTGTTCTTTGTCGGGGCACTGATTGGCGAGTTTGTCTTCTTCTATTGGCAGTACTACGCAACGATGACCGTGGCGCAACAGAGTCTGGCTGACCTGCGGCGAGATTTATTCGCCCACTTGCAAAAACTGCCAGCCAGTTTCTTTGAACGGCATCCGGTCGGGCGACTCGTCACCCGGCTCACCACCGATGTCGATGCGATCAATGAAGCCTTCACTGCTGGGACCCTCACCATCTTTATGGACATCCTGACCATGGTGGGCATTATCGTCATTATGGTCATGCTCGATCCATGGTTATCGCTTGTGACCCTGGCGCTGTTGCCTCCATTGTTAGTCGCTCTGAATTTCTTTCGTGTCCGCTCACGGGAGACCTACCGTACCATCCGTGAGCGCTTGGCGCGGATCAATGCTTTTCTCCAGGAGACCCTCTCCGGCATTATGGTGGTGCAGCTTTTCGCCCAAGAGCGAAAACTCTTCGCTGAATTCGAGCGGCGCAACCGAGAGCACCGCGATGCCAACCACCTGTCCAATATTTATGAAGCGACGCTTTTCTCAGTGGTGGAGGCGGTTGGCTCGATTTCTATTGCGCTCATGCTCTGGTATGGCGCTGGGCAGGTTGGCACGGGTGTGGTTGCCCTGGGAACGCTTGTGGCCTTTATCGAATACCTCCAGAAGTTTTTTGTCCCGATCCGCGAGTTCAGTACCAAATATACCACCATGCAGTCGGCCATGACTGCCCTCGAGCGGGTATTTCAACTGCTGGATACGCCGGTGACTATTACCTCTCCATCTGACCCATACTCCCCTCCTGCTCGGACTTGTGGCCGTCTCGCCTTCGAGCACGTCTGGTTTGCCTATAAAGGAGAGGACTGGGTGCTGCGTGACGTGTCGTTCACTATTGAACCAGGGGAAAAGATTGCGCTTGTGGGAGCGACCGGTGCCGGGAAAACCACCATTAGTAAACTGCTCAACCGTTTCTACGATGTGCAACGGGGCGCTATTCTGGTTGATGGTGTGGACGTACGGCAGTGGGATATCCGGGCGTTACGTCGCCAGATCGGGGCGGTGCTGCAGGATGTCTTTTTATTCGCTGGGGACGTGGCAACCAATATTACTCTGGGTCGTACAGATATCTCGCAGGCTGAACTCGAGCGCGCGGCTCGCGCTGTCAATGCTGATCGGTTCGTCCGTGAGTTGCCACGCGGGTATGCCGAGCAACTCCGCGAACGCGGTTCCAATTTATCGGCCGGGCAGCGTCAACTGCTCTCGTTTGCTCGTGCCCTGGCCTATGACCCGCTCATTTTAATCCTGGATGAAGCGACTTCGAGTGTTGATCCAGAAGCTGAACTGTTGATTCAAGATGCGTTAACTAAATTGATGGCTGGGCGTACGACGTTGGTGATCGCCCATCGTCTGTCAACGATTCAGAACGCGGATCGCATTTTGGTGATGCACAAGGGTCAGGTGCGTGAGGTTGGCACTCACCAAGAGTTAATTGCGCAGCGAGGGATCTACTGGCGGTTGTGCCGACTCCAGTATCGGGCACCCTCTGAAGAGCCGAAAAGCCACCTGGCAGCAGCCGTAGCAGAGAAGGTCTAAGGCACATTGTCGAACTTTCTCCATATCCCCTGTCGGTTGCCATACGGGCGATCTCCTCGGGGAGCTAGACTAGCTCCTAGCTCCTGGCTCCTGGCTACTTGTTTCCTGCTCCTGGCGCTCTGTTTTCTGCTTTCTGCCTGCTCTCCAATCTACGTTCTGCGAGCGGGGTACGAAGAAGCGAAGATCCTGTGGTACCGCAAACCAATTGCGGAAGTCCTCCAACGTCCAGACCTCGACGCCGCGACTCACGAGAAACTCGAACTCGTCTTACGCGTCCGGCGCTTTGCTGAGCAGGATCTTGGGTTCAAGGTCGGTGGGAGCTACAGCAGCATCACCGAGATTGCGGACCCGCCGATTATCTATGTCGTTACGGCTGCACCGCGCACGGATTTAGAGCCTTATACCTGGTGGTTCCCGATCGTTGGTCGGGTTGCGTACAAAGGGTACTTTAACGAAACCGCAGCCAGAAAAGAGGCGCAGCAACTGGAAGCGAAGGGCTACGATACCTATGTGCGCACCGCTGTGGCATTCAGTACCCTAGGGTGGTTCTCAGACCCGCTGCTTCCGCATTTGCTCCGATATGACCAGGAAACCCTGACGAATATTGTGATCCACGAACTCTTTCACAGTACGTTCTATCTCAAGGACCAGACTGCATTTAATGAATCCGTGGCGAATTTTGCTGGCCACAGAGGAGCGATCGCGTTTTTTGCTCAGGAGCAAGGAAATGAATCTGCCATTACACAGAAAGCCGTAGCGACATGGGAAAGTGAACTGACGGTCTCTCAATTCCTGGCCGACGCAAGCGAGCAACTGGCAACGTTGTATGCGTCGCCGCTCTCTGAAGCAGAAAAGCTCAGCCACAGGGAAAAACTCTTCGTGCGCTTGCAGGAGGATTTTCGTAACCTACCGGGACCTGTGCGGCAGAATAGCGACTTCGCTACCGTACAGTTGAACAATGCAGTCGTGCTTCATTATCTTGTGTATTTGAAAGACCTCTCGCTCTTTGAGCAGATATACCAACAGCATAGACAAGACTTACGTGGAACACTGACGCGCATCACTACGGCAGCGAAAGACGCGGACGATCCGTTTGCAGGAGTAAAAATGCTGGCTACTGCTAGAAGAGTGGAAGAGCCAACGTTCGCCGCTCTCTTCAATCATGCGATCATATTAGGGCTTCGCTACAGATAATCTTTGGAATGGGTTGCTCTGAAGAGTGGAGATTCTGGCGGTCTATCCAATCTCGCATATTGTGTTGGTAGTACAGTTGGACCAGCTCCTTGCGTAAATTTTGACCAGTGAGACTGTTGCGTCGTAGTCGATTTAATTCACGGTTGACGGCAGTGGTGATAGGACCGCGGAACGCCTTTTCCAGGATGTTCACTTGTCCTTTTTCGTCTTCATCTTCGGTTGCGCCAAAGAGCACGCGCAACTCGCGTAGGACATAGCGCTGGCCTTGAGTCAGGGAGAGTGTGTGCTCACGTTCAGCCTGACGGGCCTTCACCTCCTCGACAAACTGTCGCTTGATGCGCATCACGGTGTGATTGTACCCAGCAGGTAATTCGGCTCCTTGCTGCTCTGGGCCACACTTGATGATACCGAGGATGCGCGGGATATCTCGTGAAATAATTTCGCCGTGTTCGTCTACCAGAAACAGTTGTTGATATCGCCCTGCCTGACAAAACACATATAATCCTGTGGTGCTGCAGGGCATCGCCGTACGGATCCCGTCCCGTAGGCTGGCGATCCGCTCGTATTCGCCAGGATCATCCTTACGGATTTGTCGCAGCAATTCCTCGGCTTCGTTGAGATCAACAAACTCCTCTTCTCCATCCTCAAAGAGACCCAGTTGTCCGCCCTTTTGTTCGTAAATCGCGTACATCGCATTTTCATTGAGCTGCTCAGTACGGTCGAGGATTTCCGCGTCTTCTCCAATGGTGTCGTGGATTTCTTGGATACGGTTGCGGAGCTTCTGTCGGAGCCCGAGGTGCTGTTCGATCCCGGTCTCTGGCAAGAAGTTGAAACCGTAAATCCCCGCAAAATCGCTACCAATGCGATCAATGCGGCCAAACCGTTGAATGAGCCGCACCGGGTTCCAATGGAGATCGTAGTTGATGATCTTGTCGCAATCTTGCAGGTTGAGACCCTCAGACAGCACATCCGTCGCAATCAGAGTGTTGAGCTCCGATTCCCCCGACTTCAACTGATACCAGTCCTGGTTGGCTTTTGGCGCAAAGCGTCCCACCAGCGTCTTGCGCCCCTTCCGGTCACTGAAGGCGA
>CAZCWX010000681.1:0-3640 GCA_964502465.1 uncultured Enterobacteriaceae bacterium
GCAGCGGTACTATGCCTTCTACTGACTCCGCGTGCGCTGTCAGAGGCGATTCCTTCCCTCTTAGTCCGTTTCCGTGGCACGCCACTTCCCAAGACTCACACGAGGCCTCCCGTGGTCAGTCGTACTCCCGTCGGTGCATAAACGCCGGATTTATCAAGTACGTCCCCTTGTGGATAGAGGACTTTGTGGTCGCGTGCCCACTCGTCCCAGACGTACCACACCTCATATCCGGTTCCTGTTCGTCGCCCCGCACCTTTGCTCCACGCTTCCTGCAGACCCCACCTCACGGTGACGCCCTTGCGCTGCGCTTGTCCTTCGGTTCCACGTTTACCTGGACAGGGGACTCTCACCCCCCAGCAGTACGACATGCACGGCACACACGCTCACCCGTCACGGGCCGCCGCCCAACTGTATCCTTTCGGATTCATGCAGAACCGCAAGCGGGCGGCGGTCACGTGGACGGCGAAGTTAGACGGCACAATTTACACATACTACAGAGCCCTTACAATTGAAAAATACTACACAGACGGGTAGTGAAATCTTTTTGATTATCGTTCATAAGAAAGCTCGGACGAGAACTTGGCCCACCACGTTTCGCGATGAGAATGAACAAATCAATATCAGTTTTATATTTCACTATTTTCCGAAACTGAAACCCTGGCTGAGCCCAACCTTCCATTCCAGGGCTGATGCGATACCCCTCAATAAGTAGGATTAAATCATCAAGAGCCGTGATACGTTGGTCATGCGAGACCCATGCTAAGACGTTTGGGGCTAACCGCGCCGAGTTCACTGCGCGGAATTGCGCGCTCGCTTTTTTGAGATCCTCCTTGAGCCGATCGTTTGCTTTTTTGTATAGGAAAGGCTTGTTGAGCGGAATTCCTTCAATCCCCTTCACTTCACAATAAAAGCTGAAACCATTCGCTGAACTGACAAGAAAATCTGGAGTATTTGTATCCTTCTCGGGAAGCCTCTGCACCTGTAGATTGTATCCTTCAAGAAATTGAGCAACTGAGTCTTCATCTACTTGTGATTGAGTTTTCTTCATGGTCCTTTCTCGCCGCCTACCGCCACAGCTGCGCGCCGGTCCGAGGGCGCGTAGCGCCCGACTCAAGCTGCTTGTTAGGTTCTTATACCGCCTGCGGCGGCTGAACAGCCCGACAGGAACTAGGCTTCTAGCGATCCCCTCCGTATAATCCGGCTTGGGGCAGCGGGTCGAGGTGACCGGTCTGCCAGTGGTGCCTCGTGCCCGTGAGTTAGGTTGGTCCCGGGAGGCTGCGGCAACAACACTGGTGGCACGCTCAAGGGTGACCCCGTTTGGGAGACTGTTTCAATTTCCGCCCTCCTGCGCCCGCTGCTACTACGGTCTTTGCCCTCAGGAGGGTACCATGAAACGCGACAAGCGCAAAGAGAAAAGGCTGCCGTCCCAACTGGCTGCCGTCAACCTGCACGCCGCAGGAATTGATATTGGGGCCACCGAGCACTGGGTGGCGGTGCCCGCAGGGAGTGATCCTCAGCCGGTGCGCCGCTTTGGCGCGTGTACGGCGGACCTCGAAGCTATTGCCGACTGGCTCCAGCAGTATGGCGTGACCACCGTGGCCATGGAATCTACGGGGGTCTACTGGATTCCGCTCTTTGAGTTGCTCGAAGCCCGGGGCTTTGTGGCAGTCCTGGTCGATGCGCGGGAAGTGCAACGCGCGCCGGGGCGACCCAAGAGCGATGTGCAGGACTGTCAGTGGTTGCAGCGATTGCACACGTACGGGCTACTGGCGGCGGCCTTTCGCCCGCCAGAGCAGATCTGCGTGCTGCGCAGCTATCTGCGTCAGCGCGCCATGCTGGTCACCTATGCCAGCCAGCACATCCAGCATATGCAGAAGGCGCTCACCCAGATGAACATTAAGCTCCAACATGTGATCAGCGACGTGACGGGGGTCACAGGCATGGCCATTCTTAAGGCCATCTTGGCGGGTGAGCGAGACCCGCAAAAGCTGGCCCAATTCCGCGACCGTCACTGTCAGCATAGTGAAGCCGAGATCGCCCGGGCACTACAGGGCAACTGGCGGACCGAGCACCTGTTTGCTCTGCAGCAAGCCCTGGAGTTGTATGAGTTCTACCATCAGCAAATCACCACTTGCGATCACCAGATCCAAGCGCACCTGCAGACGGTTGTGGACAAAAGTGAGGGAAAAGAGCTGCCCCACCGGCCGCGCAAGCGCAAACGGCGGGCGACCGAGCCACGCTTTGATGCGCGCACGCCTCTGTTTCGGCTCAGTGGTGTGGACCTGACCGCGATCGAGGGCATTGACGAGAACACGGCCTTGGTGTTGCTCAGTGAGATCGGCACGGACATGAGCCGCTGGCCCACCGAGAAACACTTTGCCTCCTGGCTGGGGGTGTGTCCGCACCACAAGATCTCGGGCGGAAAAGTGTTGTCCCGCAAAGTGCGCCCCAGTGCCAATCGCGCTGCCACGGCACTCCGGTTGGCTGCCCAGTGTCTCCATCACAGCCCCAGTGCTCTCGGTGCCTTCTTTCGTCGTCTCAAGACGCGGCTGGGAGCCCCCAAGGCCATTACCGCCACTGCCCATAAACTCGCCCGGCTGGTGTATCGGTTGCTCAAGTACGGGGAAGACTATGTGGCGCAAGGCATGGCGGAGTATGAACAGGCTTACCGCGAACGGACTCTCCAGAATCTGATGCGCAAGGCTAAAGCGCTGGGCTATAAACTACTCCCGACAACCGACGCTGCTTCACCGGAGGCACTAGCTTAGAACTCACTGCTTGAGCGGAGTTCCTTGGGAGGCACGGTCTCGCGTGCTTTCAAGCTCTTCGTCGTGCCGAACGAGCCACTCTTCAAGCTCTTCGAATAGATGAGGCCATACTTGGTCGTACTCATGCTCGAAGATGGTCATACAGAATCGTACAGCTGGCTCGTACTGTGCTTCGAACATCTCCGTGAGCTTGTTTCCAAAGTTTGATACATACTGCTCATGGTCAATCCGGGAGTATCCGAACCCCATGCCCTCGTAGTTCGGATGGGCCGTTTCTGACAGGTCCTCGAAGATTTCGGTTATTCCTGGATACCACCTCTCAGCATGCTTAAGTACCGTAAGAAGATTCACCGCCTCTAGTCCCGTCGATCGATTCTTTGAGCCAAGCAGCAATCTTGAGGTCTTGTCCGAGAAATCGTGAAAGTTCTCTGTGCCGTCGAGCACTTTTCTCGTCAGGTGATTCAGATAAATCAGGGTCGCTGTTGTCTCGATGGCGCTCCGCAGCAGTATCCGGCCACCCAAAGTCATCCCCATCTTCTGCAGAGTAGAGGATTGGACTAGGAGGTCATGAACGCGCCAGAAGGCAGTCTCGCGCAGAACCAAGCTTCGAAACGGTGCCTTCCACTTGTGCGCGGTAGCGTTTCTGCTGAGGAGCCCGCCAACTTCTACACGGGGGCATAGCGATTGTTCCCACCTCCGAAGTGTCTCGTCTACGGATTCCATATGTGTGTCTAACGCCCCGCGCTCACGGGCCACGGCCAGAACGCGGCCTCTCGGGTTCATTGAGAGCCGCCACAGGGTCGGGGTCCAGTGCAACGCGTTGGTTAGCCCTTCAACTCTGCAAGGCCAACTCTTCGCGCACGATGCGCCGC
>CAZCWX010000682.1:0-3873 GCA_964502465.1 uncultured Enterobacteriaceae bacterium
TGACGAACGAGACAGTCTTTTCCTTGACCGAACGTCCACGGCGACTTGCTGTGATCGGCGGTGGTCCTATTGGCTGCGAGCTCGCCCAAGCGTTTCAGCGTTTAGGATGTGAAGTCACCCTGTTCCACAACGCCGCGCACCTTCTGAACCGCGAAGATGCTGACGCCGCCGAGATCGTGCAACAGACGTTCATGCGTGAGGGTACCAGCCTCATTCTGGAGTCCAACATTAAACGTGTCACGCGCGATGCCCAGGGGAAAACCCTCTTCTTCTCACGCAACGGCAAAGAAGAGCACCTCACGGTTGATGAGATCCTGGTTGGTGCTGGACGTGCGCCAAACGTGGAAGGCCTGAATCTCGAAACTGTCGGCGTTCAGTACGACAAGAAGCATGGGGTTGTGGTCAATGACCAGTTGCAAACCACCAACCCCCGCATCTACGCTGCAGGTGATATTTGCATGGAATATAAATTCACCCACGCAGCGGATTTTGCTGCCCGCATCGTCATTCAGAACACCCTCTTTGGTGGGCGTAAGAAGCTGAGCGCTCTTACCGTTCCCTGGTGTACGTATACGGATCCCGAAATCGCTCACGTTGGGATATACGAAAGAGATGCGCACAAAAAGGGCATCGCGCTTGACACGTTTACGATTCAACTCAGCCAGGTAGATCGGGCCATTGCCGATGGAGAAGAAGCAGGATTTGTCAAAGTCCACGTGAAAAAAGGGACCGATCAAATCCTGGGAGCCACTATCGTCGCTCGTCACGCTGGAGAGATGATCAGCGAAATTACTCTGGCGATGATTGGCAAGCTCGGTCTGAAAACCCTGGCGAATGTCATTCACCCCTATCCCACGCAGGCTGAAGCGATTCGCAAAGCAGCGGATGCGTATAACCGTACTCGCTTAACCCCATTCGTCAAGAAACTCTTCCAGCGGTGGCTGGCATGGACTCGATAGCTGACACCATGCGACGGATCATTCGCACAGCAGGTGAGCAGTTCGCTCGCCTGCTCACATCAACAAGAGGCGAACGTCTCACCTGTCGCGAGTTCGATGCCTTTCTCATGGACTATTTGTCTGGAGATTTACCAGAGGCGAAACGTTTCACGTTCGAGCAACACCTGGCGTCTTGTCCTCACTGTTTTGTCTATCTGCAGACCTACGAGGAGACGATTACGCTTGGCAAAGCGGTCTTTGCTCACCCACATGCCCCCGTACCAGGTGAGGTGCCAGAAGAACTGGTGCGGGCAATTTTCGCCGCCCATGCTGCGGAAAAGGAAGAGTAGCCGCAATGGCAGGAAACCCGTTCGTGCTGAGCTTGTCGAAGCATGAACGGGCCTACAAACACTGCCCACAAATCATCTGGAATCCGGCTGAGGAGTTCAGTTGCTTCTCCACCCAATGCGCAAACGTCACACGCTGCGGTAGATGGGCAGAAGATCTTCCTGAGAAGTCATGTGAACGTCCAAGTCGCGCAGGAGGCCATCATCGATACCGTAAATCCAGCCGTGCACTGCTAACTCCTGCCCTTGTTTCCAGGCATTTTGCACGATCGTGGTTGCGCACACATTGTATACTTGCTCGATCACATTCAACTCACACAATTTTGCCAGACGCTGCTCAGGGTCCTGCATGGATGCCAACGTGGCTTGGTGTTTACGATAGGTGTCTTTAATGTGGCGTAGCCAGTTGTCGATGAGACCATGTTGTTCATTCGACAGAGCCGCTCGCACGCCGCCGCATCCATAATGACCACACACAATGACGTGTTCGACGTGCAGCACCTCCACAGCGTATTGAATCACAGACAGACAATTGAGATCCGAGTGGACGACCACGTTAGCGACGTTGCGGTGAACGAAAATTTCTCCAGGCAGGAGTCCAACGATCTCGTTGGCAGGCACGCGGCTGTCCGCACAGCCGATCCACAGATAATCCGGGGTCTGCTGGCGAGCCAGCTTGTGAAAAAACTCTGGATCGCGCGAGCGGATGGTGTCCGCCCATGCACGATTGTTTTCGAAGAGATGCTGTAATCTTTTCATAAGACTTTCCATAAGGAGGGGCGAGCAGGTTTTGTTCGTGAAACCAGCAGCCGTTCGCATCTACTCCAACACCCCGGCAGCAACCAGCTCGGTGATCCGCTCTTCGCTATAGCCGAGAATGGTCTCCAACACGTACTGGTTGTCACGTCCCAGGGTCGCGGCAGCGCCGGTGACTTGTGCCGGCGTCCGCGACAGTCGAAAACGTGATCCCTCCACCGTGGTTGTTCCGTGCGTTGGGTGGGTGAGCTGGACAAAATGACCCCGATGCACCAGCTGCGGGTCTTGGGAGAGTTCATGCATGGGGCGAACAGCACTGGCCGGAATACCCTGCGCTTGCAGCATCGCCTCTGCCTGGAACAGATCCCTCTCCTTCGTCCAACTGGCAATCTGTTCGTCTAGGAGGTCTTGATGCGCTAGTCGCGCCACCATCGTCACAAATCGCTCATCGTGGAGTAAGTCAGGTCGCTCCATGACTGTACACAAAGCCTGCCATTGCAAGTCGTTTGTCACCGCAATCGCAATCCACCGGTCAGTGCCAGATGCTGGATAGACCCCATGGGGGGCGTAGTTAGCGTCACGATTCCCAACGCGATCTTGGACGCGATCGTTGACGGTACAGTCGAGCAGGGCTGGCCCAAGAAAGTGTAATGCGGCCTCCGCTTGTGACAGGTCGATGTACTGCCCCTGTCCAGTACGACGCCGATATTCTAGTGCCGCCAGAATCGCGGTGGCATTAAACCATGGCGCAATATAGTCGGTGTAGGCACCAAATGGGCCGGCAGGTGGACGATCTGGCCAGCCCGCGAGATTGGTAAAGCCAACGATCGCTGCGGCCAGATTGCCAAATCCGGCAAACTGAGCCAACGGTCCGGTCTGGCCCATCAGGCAGGTACTGAGCATAATCAGATCCGGCTTGACTGTACGCAGGGCCTCGTAATCGAGACCCCACGCACGCATGGCCTTCGGAGAAAAGGCTTCGGTCACGACATCCGCCCAGCGTACGAGGTCAAAAATAACCTCGCGGCCTGCGGCTTTGGAGAGATCAAGGGTCAGCATACGCTTCCCCGCGTTCATGTTGTAAAACAGGCCAGAACTCTCAGCACCGGGCTGTCCATTATGGAAAGGCCCAACCGTACGAGTGGCATCAAAGCGACGGGTCGATTCCACACGTACAATGGTGGCGCCATAATCGGCCAGCATCCGGGTGGATGCTGGTCCTGCGATTGCCCACATCAGATCAAGAATCTTGACGTCGGAGAGAGGTAGGTTATGTGTCATAGGATCCTCCCTTGTAGATACAAGGCTGTGCTTCCGCAGCCCCAGGCTTGTGACAGAACCGAGGGGAGATACCCCTCATCTGCAACACTCTCACAAGCTGTTGAAAAGTAGTGTTCGTGCTTCGACAGGCTCAGCACGAACGGTCCATCTCCAACGATTTCACTACCCGACCCGTTCACCCTGAGCATGTCGAAGGGTGAACACGGTGTTTTTCCACAACCTGCTAAACCACTCCCTTCTTTTGCAGCTCACCCAGTTGCTCCTCGGTGAATCCCAGCTCGTCTTTGTATATGTCCTGATTATGCTCGCCGATCAGTGGCGGGCGACGACGATAGGTAATGGGCGCGGCACTGAATTGCGCGAACGGACCTGGATAACGAAACGTCCGCCCGAGCTCTGGGTGTGTGAGCGCGTGCCAATATCCCCGCGCAGCCAGTTGCTCGCTGTGCACAACTTCATCAACCGCCAGAACCGGGGCGATGAGCAAGACACGGGTGAGTGCGGCTTGGAGCAGTTCGACTTTGGTTTTGCTCTTGGTGAAGTTCTCAACA
>CAZCWX010000683.1:0-13023 GCA_964502465.1 uncultured Enterobacteriaceae bacterium
GAATGCGGAATGATGAATGAAGAACGAGAAACGAGTGCTGAGGGCTGAAGAATGGGGAATGAGGGGTAGGATAGGTGGACTGGTCTGAAACCATACGTCGCTGCTTTGACTTGGAGAGGGTGCTGTATTCTGGTCATGCACGGCGGGAGATGCGCGAAGAAGAATTCGGGCCTATTACAGACCAGGAACTTTATGAAGCGATTTGCAGCGGGGAAGTTATTGAGAGCTACCCTGATGATACGCCTTATCCGAGTGCGTTGATCTTCGGCACGACAAATATTGGTCGTCCTTTACACACAGTCTGTGCTTATGACAGCGAGGGAGATCAAGCTTTCATCGTTACCGTCTATCAGCCGGATCCTAGCCGTTGGGAAAACTATCGCAGGAGAAAGAAATGAAATGTCTTATTTGTCACGGAGAAGATATCCAGGTCACGGAAGTGAGAGAGGATCTCAAGGTTAAAAATAATATCGTGTACGTACCAATCCAGATTCCTGTCTGCCGCGCGTGTGGGGAGAGGTATTACGATCGGCGGACGATTCGGTTCTTAGAGGAAGTCGATCAGCAACTGAGAGAAGGTAAAGCAACTCTCCAGGAGGTAGGAAAAGTTCTGGAGCTTGCCCCTTGATTGGTTGTTTTGTGTTGTTTGAAAAATTGCCAAGTCCTCGGGATACGCATGTGTTATGAGCGACGAACAATCGCCTTCCCAGACAACTCCATCCAGCGTCACGCGCAAGCTAGCGGCGATTCTGGCGGCGGATGTGCAAGGTTATAGCCGCCTCATCGAGAAAGATGAGGTTGGTACGCTGCGTGTTCTCACCCCCTCCCTGCATTGGAAGGATGGCGACGGGTAGCTCCCTACAAAGATCCTGTAGTGGTGGAGCAAGACCTGGCCGCCCTGCGCAAGGCGGGACTTAAATAAGTGCGGAATGATGAATGCGGAATTATGCATACAGGAGTAGTTAGTAGTCAGCATGAAGAAGGTTTCAGGCTGAAGGCTTAAGGCTAAAGGGCTGTCTCCATCTTTGCCTGCAGCCTACAGCCTATAGCCTTTAGCCTTGTGCTACTGGCTCCTGTATGCTTATGACGTTTTCCGCTTGACGTTTTCCGTTCTCGGTCAGCGATCGGCTCAACCTGCAGCTATGAGATCCGCGATTTCGCTGAGCACTTGCTCGAGTGTGGGTTCTGCAGAGGCGAGGACTCCACCACCTCCATGTTTATGATGAGGAAAGGTAGGAAGATGTGGATAATGGGGAGCATTGTCGTAGCGAAAGAGCGAACGTTTCTTTTGGATGTATTGATTATGCCTCATCTCGCTTGAGCCTGAGGGAAGGAGACTGCCTGGACGAGAGACAGATATGCTTCGTAGGTGGCAGCCCACCGCATTACTGAGGCACTGTCACCCATTTTGCCTGCCCGGTACTTTTGATAGAATGCTACTGAACTCATCCCAAACTTTTTCTCGAAGCGTTGGAGTTGCTGGACACGTTCTCGTAAGCCCTCTTGCGGATCGGGACGTCTGAAAGCTGTGGTTGCTCGTTTCAGCTTAAGTTCAGACAGTTGCTTAGTGTGACGGAGCACGATTCGTGTCATAAGCGTTCCTTAGCAGGATCAGGAGGCGTTGTTTCGTCTATGTAAGACAGGAGACATACGGTAGCAAGAGAAGTGGTCGCCATCAAGGCGACAGCGAGGAGGATTGAGCAGAACCCTTCTGTCCCATCATCTGCCGTAACGCTTCGACTTCACGGGCAAGCTGACGTTGACGACGGGAAAGGGAGAGCGCGTACAAAAATACCACAATCCACACGACAGAGAACGCGGCAAACAGATACGACATGATCCCCCTCTCCCTATGACAGCGCCAACGCCTGTCGACGTAATGCGGCAACCTCATCGCGTAAGCTCAAGCTCCGGAGTCGCAGCCACAATAACCAGGTAAACAAGCACAGGAACGCCGCAGTACACACCAGCAGTGTCCACGCCATCTCTGGGGCCATACGCTCAACCTTAGGGTGAATGCCGCGCCAGAGGCGTATAGCGATATATAAGATCGGAATGTCTAATACACCGACAATACCAAGCACGGCGGCATAGCGTGCGATGAGTTCGTTATCACCCCCAAGGTTGCGCAAGAGGATGTACGCAGCGTATATGGTCCACAGGATCGCTACCATGGTGAGACGTGGGTCCCAGGTCCACCACACTCCCCAAATTGGTCGTGCCCAGAGTGAGCCGGTCATAAGCACGAGCGTGCAAAAAACCATACCAACCTCAGCAGCAGCTTGCGCGAGAAGATCAGACGCACGGTTCCCTTGCCAGAGAAACGAGGCACTCGCACCAGCCACAATGAAAAAACCAAGAAACGACATCCAGGCCGCGGGCAAGTGAAAATAAAACACTCGTTGTACTACACCTTGCACTCGCTCGGTCGGCACGTACAAAAAGACCATGCTGAGTGCGGCGAGCATCGTCAGGCAGGTAAGCCACGGCAGGACAGTGTCAGCGAAGGGTTCGCATTTCTTCATGATTACTCCTGCACAACCTGAGCAAAAATTAACCATCCTGTTACCACAAAGATGACGTCAAAGGCGAGGAGTACCCGGAACCATACCCCCGACCACTCTGCCCCAGTGAGAATCGCGCCAGTGACTTTCACTGCGGCGATCAGCAGCGGAATAAGCAATGGCAGCAGCATCACCGGCAATAACACCTCGCGTGCCCGCGTGCGCACAGCGATGGCAGCGAAGAGCGTCCCTAAAGCAGAGAAACCGATGATACCAAGGAGTAAGACGAGTGGTAAGGCGAAGAAAGACCACGAAAACCGCACTTCCAGTAACAGCAGGGTGAGTGGTGCAACAACTGCCTGTACCAGAGTGAGAAAAAGGACGTTTCCAATCAGTTTGGCGAGAAAGATTGTGCCCGGATCGAACGGACACAGCAGCAGTCCTGAGAAACACCCTCGTTCCTGTTCAATCAGAAATGCCCGCTGCACGCTCAACATGCCAGCAAACAACAGTGCCACCCAGAGCAGGGCTGCACTCACCTCTGGGTGGCGAACCTGTTCCGGGCTGAGGGCAAAGACGAACACCAGTACGATCAAAAAAGCCAAAACAAAGAGTGAGGAAATCCGCTCTTTGGTGCGGAGTTCCAGGCGCACGTCTTTCCACAACAAGGCCCACATCGTGGTCAGTGATGAGTGATGAGTGATGAGTGATGAGTTGCGGAATGGTAAATATCAAGAAACTCGTGAAGGGCAGGAAGACGACCGTCGGATTGCCAGGCAATATCACCACGGTGCAGGATCAAGGCGCGATCACAGAGTTCCAGGCCGAAAGAGAAATCGTGGGTCGTGAGGATGACCGTTTTCCCTTGCTCCTTCATGCACGACACCATGTCCCGTAGCGTGGCCATCCCGCGTGTGTCGAGGCCGGTATCGGGCTCATCCAGTAACAGGAGGTCAGGGTCATGAAAGAGTGCACGGGCGAGGGCCAACCGCTGCTCCATGCCGCGTGAGAAAGTGCGGACCAGCGTGTTGCTCCAATTGAGCAGCCCTACCTGCTCTAAGGCGGTGGCGATCCGGGCATCGAGGTCAGACAGGTGGTAGGCCCTGCCATAGAAGGAGAGATTTTCCGCCGGAGTCAAATCGGGATACAGGAAACTGTCATGACCAAGAAAACTCAGCCTGCGTCGTACCCTAGGATCAGCGGGCGTACTGTGAAATAAGCGTAAGACTCCTTGCGAAGGTTTCAGCAAGGTAGCGAAGAGGCGTAAGAGGGTGGTCTTGCCCGCGCCATTGTGGCCGAAGATGCTCACGATTTCTCCTGCACCGACTTGACAGGAAACACCGTCCAGCACTGGCACCCAGGCAAAAGTCTTCCGCAGGTTTGCAGCTTCGATGACCCAGGTGCTCATGGTGATTGCCGCTGGGAGAGGGCAGATTGCCAGGGAAGTTGCTCCGACGAATCCGAGTTCGCTTGACAAGCAACGCACAGTCTTCTTTCATGAGGCACAGAAGGAGCAACCATGACCGGTACGATTAAAAAAATCTTAAAAGATAAGGGATTCGGCTTTATTACCCCTGATGAGGGGAAGGATGAGGTATTTTTCCACCGCTCACGTCTGGCACCGAAAGTGTACTTTGAGGATTTACGTGAAGGAGATGAAGTTGAGTTTCAAGTCAGACCTGGTGAAAAGGGGCCACAAGCGTTCAATCTTAAGCCTCGTTAGACACGGCGGCAGTTCCAGATCCCTCCCGTTTTTGCCGCGGTTGCGCTAAACGATCAAGCTGGGCAAGGGCCTCCAGAGCGCGTGCTTCGTACTTGTTGCGGAGCACCTGATAGTCCTCATCGGTAAGTTTGCCCATTTGTCGATCAAATTCCGCTTCTTTGATGGCGGCGTAGGCATCGGTCTTTTGTTTTTCCCAGCGCTCGAGAGGGTCATCGATTTCAGCAACAAGCTTTTGCTCGCTGTTTGCCCGGAGCAACGGAGAGGTGACAAGCGCGGCAATCGCCCCGATGAAGAGGAGGCCGGTAAGGTATAAGAGAAAAGTCATGAGGATCCGGTCTATAGGGTCCTTTGCGTCTCTAGGATCTAGAGTCAACCGTCGAAAGTATCGAGTTCTTTTTTCAAACGGGCCTGGTACTGATTCGCTTCTGCCGACAGAGGCGAGGTGTCTGGGGCCGTCTGTGGACGGTTGCGCGCCCAACGAAAGCTGACAATCCCTACAAGCACAGCGCCAATCAGCACAGCAAGAAAGGGGGTAATCCACGCCGCCAGGTTGAACCCTGAGGTCGTTGGGGCAGAGAGCACTTTCTCACCGTAGCGAGCCACAAAAGAGGAGAGGATTTCATCCCGCTTTTTGCCTTCACTCAGCTGTTGCGCGACTTCTTGCTTCGCCGGGATAGCAAACCCACACTGGAGGTGGTTACAACTGTGGACCGTAAGGCCGCAACCACACTGACAGGTCAATGCTTCCTCGACTTCCTGGGTGGTCAGCACAGATGCAGGAACGGCTGCATTCAGGAAGAGGAAAAGCGGTAACCACAACCACCTGTTAGTCTGCAACGGTTTCTCCTGTGAGGGCAGTTGGAGCGCGAGCCAACGCCACCGCTCGACGCTCGGCCGGGTTTGGTGTCATGGTAATACAGGTGCCAAGCACGAGTACAATCCCGCCGATCCATATCCACGAGAGCAGCGGATTCACGAACACTTGAAACGTTGCCAATTCTGAGGGAGCATCATAGCTGCCAAAAACGACATAGAGGTCTTCTCGCAGAGTCGGACGAATGGCAACCTCGGTAGTTGGCTGATTCTGTCTCTTGTAGAAGCGTTTTTCCGGGTGCATGGTATCGATCTTCGTCCCGTCGGCATACACCTCGACCGTCGCTGCCTGCGAAGCGACGTGGGCATCTTCGCTGCTTGTGACCCCACTGTAGTGCAACGTGTACCGTCCAACCGCGAATTGTTCCCCTGTATTGACGGTGATCTGCTTTTCGATTTTGAAGAACGATGAACCGGCGACGCCGATAAACATGAGCACGACACCGATGTGCACAACGTAGCCGCCATAGCGTCGAGGGTTTTTGCTGACGAGCCGGCCCAATGCTTGCGCTGAGCTTTCATGCAGTATTGCCTGACGAGCCCGCGTGCCGCGCACAAATTCGCTCATGATCGTTGCCAGGACAAAGCCTGAGAGCGAGAAAACCAGCAGTCCGTAATAGTTGCCATATCCCAATACCAGGAAAAGGATGCCGGTGAGCAGGCCACTCAGGAGCGGAATGGTGAAGTTGCGTCGCAAGCTCTTCACGCTCGCACGGCGCCAGGCGATGACCGGACCAACGCCAGTGAGAAAGAGCAGCAGCACCCCCAATGGACCATTCACTGTATTGAAAAAAGGCGGACCAACGGTGATTTTTACTCCACGTACCCACTCGGACAGAATAGGGAACACGGTCCCCCAGAAGGTGGCGAAGGCCAGGCCAACAAACACTAAGTTATTCAGCAGAAACGCAGCCTCGCGCGAGAACAGCGAATCCAGTTCGTTCTCGCTTTTGAGTTCCGGTAGACGATACAACAGCAGTCCAAGAGAAACGGTGAGGATGAAAAGCAAAAAAGTGAGGAAATATGGACCAAGCCCGGATTGAGTGAACGAGTGGACCGAGGAAATCACCCCACTGCGAGTAATGAAGGTCCCGAAAATAGTGAGGGCGAAAGTGAGGATGACTAAAACCATGTTCCACACTTTCAGCATGTTTTTCTTTTCCTGGATCATAACGGAATGCAAATAGGCCGTTGCGGTGAGCCAGGGCATGATGGCCGCGTTCTCCACCGGGTCCCACGCCCAATAGCCGCCCCAGCCAAGGACTTCATAGGCCCAACGCCCGCCCAGCAGATTGCCGATCGACAGAAAAAACCATGAGGTTAACGCCCACCGCCGCGTCGTGCGAATCCACACGTCCCCCAATTTCCCAGTGGCGAGAGCAGCAATGGCAAAAGCAAAAGGTACAGCAGCGCTGACGTAGCCGAGGTAGAGTGCAGGTGGATGAATCGTCATCCAGTAGTTTTGCAGCAGGGGGTTAAGATCTGAACCTTCTTGGGGAGTAAAAGCGAGCCGCTCAAAAGGAGGCGTAATGAAACAGAGCAGTCCGAGAAAGAACAGCGAAATCACCATGAGCGTGGCCGTTACATAGGGCATAAGGTCGCGGTTCTTGGCGCGATTTTGCAGATGGACAATGGTAGAGAAGAGGGTCAGGATGAAAGTCCAGAAGAGCAGCGACCCTTTTTGCCCCCCCCACAGCGCGGCAATCGTATACTGCAAGGGGAGCGTTGAACTGGAGTAGCCGGCAACGTATTCGACATTAAAATCGCGGGTCACGAGCGCGTGTAACAGGGCGACGGTTGCCACGAGGACACAGCCAAAAACAGCATGGGCGGCATGGACACTACTCTGAATCCACGCCTCTCGCTGCCGAACAGCGCCCCATAAGCTCGCGATAATGGCGTGCAACGAGAGAAGAAAAGCAAGATAAATCGCGAGGGAACCGAGATGTGTCATAACAGGGGTTGGGTGCTAGGGGTGAGGGGTTGGTTTTTCTGCAGGGGATTCACGAGGGGAAGCTGCCTGTTCATATATCTCCTCTTTTACACGGTCCTAGGCCCCAGCCTCTAGTTCTGGTTCGTATTTCGAGGGGCAACTGGTCATGATCGTTGTTGCTGTTAATACGTTGCCGTCGCTGCGACCTTCAACGATTACGTCGCGGTCCTCAGCAAACATGTCTGGAAGAATCCCTTGATAATGCACGGGCACACCAGTCGTTTGGGCCATTTCACTATCTTTTTCGATCGGGCCCAAGACAAAACTCAATTGTAAGGTCTTCGGGTCCCAGTCGATAGAACCTGTCTGTACCCGACCTGCAACCCGGATTCCTTCGTTGGCCAGAGCTTCCCGTTGCGGGAGAAATTCCTCGATGGTGAGATAATACATGCTGGTTTCACGAATACCGGTGTACATCAGATACCCGACCGCACTGACAACCAGCAATCCGCCAAGGAGAAATTTGCTTTTTCTCATGACCCTCGTATCCTCTGTGGTTTTTTCAGAGCTAACGTATTTTCTTTTGCCGCGCAAGGAAGGGCCCAGATGAATTGATTGACTTTCTGGCAGCCTTTCTATATGCAGGGTAAAGCTCAAAGACACACCAAGTATATCCAGCCGTCATGTTCGAATCTCTAGGCGAAAAGCTTGAAGCTGTTTTCCGACGTTTACGCGGTTACGGCACCCTGACTGAAAAAAACATCGAGGAAGCCCTGCGCGAAGTACGGTTGGCACTCCTCGAAGCCGATGTCAACTTTCGTGTAGTCAAAGACTTTGTTGAGCGGATCCAAGGCCAGGCGGTGGGGAAAGAGGTGTTGGCGAGCCTCTCGCCAGGGCAACAAGTGATCAAAATTGTCCATAATGAACTCGTCGCACTTCTGGGTGGACAATATACTGAGCTGAATCTTTCTGCACCCCCGCCGGTTGTGCTGATGCTGGTTGGGCTGAACGGGTCAGGGAAAACCACCACCGCAGGCAAGCTCGCGCGCTACCTGAAGATCGAGCAGCAGCGTTCGCCGTATCTGATCCCGGCGGATACCTATCGTCCGGCAGCGGTCGATCAGCTCCGTATCATTGCGGAGGAGGTTGGCGTCCTGGTTCATCCCACCCCTCACGATGGGTCGGCGCAAGATCCCGTCGCTATTGCCAAAGAAGGGGTCGAGGTCGCTCAACGTCAGGGGTGTGATGTTGCCATCATCGATACCGCCGGCCGCTTCCAGATCGATGAAGAACTGATGGTTGAACTTGAGCGGATGAAAGTGGCAACCTCCCCTCATCAAATCCTGCTTGTTGCTGATGCGATGACCGGCCAGGAAGCGGTCAACGTTGCCACGGGATTCCATAGCCGGATCGGCATAGACGGAGTCATTCTCACCAAGGTAGAGGGAGATGCGCGTGGTGGTGCGGCGTTGTCTTTACGCGCGGTCACCGGGAAACCCATCCTTTTTGTTGGTGTCGGCGAGAAGCTTGACGCGCTTGAACCGTTCTATCCGGATCGAGCGGCTTCACGCATTCTTGGCATGGGTGATGTTCTGTCGCTGATCGAGAAGGCGGAGAAGGTCTATGACCAACGCCAGGCCGAGATTCTGGAAAAGAAGCTGCGCAAAAACCAATTCACCCTGGAAGATTTCCAGGATCAGATGCGTATGCTCAAGAAGATGGGCTCGATAGCTGATCTCGTTTCCATGTTGCCCGGTGGCAAGAAGCTCATGCAAGGGGCTGATATGGAGGCAGCCGAAAAAGAGCTGAAGCATATTGAAGCGATTATGAGTTCCATGACAAAAGAAGAAAGGCGTAAACCTGAGATCCTCAATGGCAGCCGCCGGAAAAGGATCGCGACAGGAAGCGGAACGTCCGTCGCCGAAGTGAACCGCTTCCTCAAACAGTATCTCGACGCTAAGAAGATGATGAAGAAAGTATCGCAAATGGCAGGAGGAAAAAATCTCGGTCGCTGGTTTTCCTCTCATCCTGGATAAGGTAAGGATAACATACACTATGGTGAGAATTCGACTTGCCCGACATGGGGCGAAAAAGAAACCCTTTTATCGTATCGTTGTGGCTGACTCGCGCGCTCCGCGCGATGGACGTTTCATCGACCTGGTTGGCTTTTATGATCCAACCAAAAACCCAGCAGTGGTACAGATTAAAAAAGACAAGATCGAAAAGTGGTTGCAGCATGGGGCCCAACCAACCGACACCGTTGCCCAGCTGATTAAAAAGGCCGGGCGAGAACCAGTAGCCTGACTGTACATGGGGAGAATGCCATGAAGGATCTCGTCTTATACCTGGCCAAATCCCTGGTGAACCATCCTGACGAAGTCGAGGTAAAAGAAATCCAAGGCGAGACCGCTGCGATTCTCGAACTCCGGGTCGCAAAGGACGACCTTGGTCGTATCATTGGCAAACAGGGGCGCACCGCCAAGTCGATCCGAACGCTTCTCAACGCAGCAGCCTCGCGGACCAACAAAAAGGTTGTTCTCGAAATCGTTGAAGAAAAATGAAATCATAAATTCAGTTCGGCATATTCCGTTGGGCCGCCTGGTCAACACGCACGGCCTGCGTGGAGAACTCCGGCTGCTCCCTTATTCCTTCCCCTGTCCGACGATACGCTCAGGTCTTGCCGTCTTCTTGCAGAGGAAGACCGATGCAGCCTGTCGGTACAACGTGGAAGCGGTACGCCCGCACGCCCCGTTCCTCTTGTTAAAGTTGCAGGGTGTTGATGCTCACGAACAGGCGCGTGCGTTGTGCGACTCGCTGGTTTTGGTCGAGGAAACTTCCCTGCTTCCTCTTCAAGAGGGAGAGTTTTATCACCATCAAGTGAGGGGTCTAAAGGTTTTCACGACTGCAGGGGCAGCAATCGGGACCATTACCGAGGTATTTTTCTCTGGCGAGCATGACGTTTGGGTAGTACGTCAGGAGCAAAAAGAGTATCTGATTCCAGTCATTGAGGACATTGTTCGGTCTATCGATATTTCAGGCGGACAGGCGATCATTGAGCCGATACCTGGGCTGCTTGAGTAAGCTCACGCTGCATGCAGTTTCACATTCTTTCAATTTTCCCAGAGATCTTTTCCTCCCCCCTCTCTGTTAGCCTGTTGAAAAAAGCGCAAGACAAGGGGGTGGTGTCGTGTACTGTGCATAATCTGCGTGACTACGCAGCCGGGAAACACCGCTCAACGGATGATATGCCTTATGGTGGCGGTCCAGGGATGGTGATGAAGCCTGAGCCCGTCGTTGCGGCACTGGAGACGGTGTGCCAATCGTTACCCAATGCGTGGCGGATTCTCCTCTCTCCTCAAGGGAGCCTGCTCACACAGACAAAGGCTATGGATTTGGCCAGCAAAGAGGCGCTGATCCTGGTTTGCGGTCGTTACGAAGGGATGGACGAACGGGTGCGTTGTTTTGTCGATGAAGAGATCTCGATTGGCGACTATGTTTTGAGTGGTGGAGAAATGGCGGCCTTAGTGGTGATTGATACGGTTGCACGCTTAGTGCCGGGGGTGGTGGGTCGGAAAGAATCGACTGAAGACGAATCGTTCAGCGCCGGGCTGTTAGAGTATCCCCAATACACCCGTCCCGAAGAATTCCGCGGGCTGCGTGTACCAGACGTGTTGTTGTCCGGGAACCATGCTGAGATTGCTCACTGGCGACGCAGACAAGCCTTGCTACGCACCCGTGAGCGTCGCCCTGACCTCTTCGCAAAAGCGGTCTTCAGCGAGGAGGAGAAACAGGGGCTCGCGCAAACTAGCTCTCAGCCCTTAGCTCTCAGCTCTCAGCTCTCAGCTGCAGAGCAGGCGAAGGACGACGACTGAGGGCTGGAATGCTGCCTAGTAGTCCGTCATGTTGATTTTGAGGGGTAGAGAGGGGAAGCGTCATTCCCGCAAAAGCGGGAATCCAGGGGGCATAACTCGAAGCCCTGCTGAACAATTCTGGATGCCCGCCTGCGCGGGCATGACGGAAACGAAACCCTCAAAATTAGGCGGACAGAGTACTAGGATTAAGGCATCTGACCAGAGAGCGTCAGAGAAAGAATTCGCCATTGTTCAGCCCCTCTATTGCTGAAAGCTGATCGCTGAAAGCGCAAAGCTCTTATGGCTGATATCTACCTGGCTCTTTTGCATTATCCGGTCTATGACAAGGACCATAAAGTCGTGACGACCGCAGTCACCAATATGGATATCCACGATATTGCCCGTTCGGCACGGACCTATGGAGTGAAGCGCTATTTTATTGTGACGCCGGTTCGCACGCTGAGAGCGCTGGCCGAAAAGATCATCGACCATTGGCAATATGGCTATGGCAGCACCTATAATGAAACCCGGAAAGACGCTCTGTCGCTTGTGGCGCTGACCGACGACCTGGAGAGTACCCTGCAGGCAGTGCAGCAAGAAGCTGGAGAGCGCCCTCGGGTGGTGGTGACCTCGGCGCGAACAGGGGCAGATCGGGCGACCTTTCCCGAGATGAGAGAACGAGTAGCAAGTACGGGTCCGCCGTTGCTTTTTTTACTGGGTACCGGATGGGGTCTGACTGAGGAAGTGTTCGCGTTAGCGGATGATATTCTTGAACCAATACAAGGCATTGAATCGTATAACCATCTTTCCGTACGCGCAGCCGCTGCTATCCTGCTTGACCGTCTCCGAGGGGCACGATAATACGACACTAATCACTAAGAGCTTTCAGCGATCAGCGTATAGTAGATCCCTGAAGATACCCGCTTAGGTTAGAATAGGGAAGAAGCTCCGGTTGTGGGGAGAGGAAAAAGGGATTTCTTCCCTGTTTTCCACGCTTCATACTTTTTACATTTCTCACTCTTGCTAGCGAATGGCTGACCATTGCGGAGGAATACCATCATGAGCAATCTAATCGACGCGCTTGAAGCAGGCCAATGTAAGACGGACATTCCTGAGTTCAACGTTGGAGATACGGTCCGCGTCCATGTCAAGATCCTTGAAGGAGATAAAGAGCGCATCCAAGTCTTTGAAGGAGCAGTCATCAGCCGTGCAAATGGGAAGAATCGAGCCACCTTCACTGTGCGCAAAATTTCTTACGGCGTAGGAGTTGAACGAATATTCCCTCTTCATTCGCCTCGTATTGATAAAATCGAGGTCGTTTCCCGCGGTCACGTGCGCCGTGCCAAACTCTATTATCTCCGCGGTCTTTCTGGTAAGGCTGCCCGTATTAAGAAGAGTGCACGTCAGCAAGGTCCCATACTTGTCCCTGTAGGAGCACGTGAGGTGAAAACAGCAGAAGTCGCTCCAGCCGAAACAGGAGAAGTCGCTCCAACTGAGGGGACTGGAGAGTAAGGACAGGAGAACGGTCTCTCTCTTCGTTGTTGGAAAACGGGCACGCCGAGAGAGGACGACACGATGCGCGGTGCGACGCACTACGGATAGCGGAGTCGCCCACGCTCCCACCACACTAGCCCAACAATGACAACGGCGAGGAGCACAAGCGTAGCATACCCGTAGTGCGGGGAGGCGTAGAGGATCAGTTCGTCAAAGCGGCCAATGAGCAATGACATGCGGGCCATGACGGTGTACCCAAACGCTGCGCCGAACGAGACCATCAAGAAATAGATCCCCAACCGGGTAACTCTCTGCACCGCACCAGTGTGTTCGATGGAAAAGAAAAAATACACGAGCACGCTGACCACACCAATAAGAACGAGCAGGGTATTGAGACTGGCGAGAGTAAACCATACCGCACCTCCGTCACTCACCGTAACAAAAGGTTTCAGTGTCCCTTGTACTTGTTGGAGGATGAAAGAAGAGAGCTGTCTAGGGATCGCCACTCCAGAACTCACACCAAGGATAAAAGCAAAGGCAATTCTGCTCAGCCAGGAGAGAGAGGGGAGGAAGCGAGTCAGCATGAGCAGTCCCAGGAGGGTGGGCACGACCAGCCACCACTTGCTCTGCGCGACCATCGGCACA
>CAZCWX010000684.1:0-13314 GCA_964502465.1 uncultured Enterobacteriaceae bacterium
GGCTCCTTGCCCGAGGCGCTTCAGCACCTTGTAATTGCCTGGCAGTAAATCACCGTTGTGCGCGCAGGTTGGATCTTCTACGCGATCCGGAGTCGTCAGATCATTTTCTACACCGTCCAGATAGCTCAGAAAGTCCACTACCGAGTCGATACGATTCGCAACCTCGGGATGCGTACTGTACTGGATAAGAAACTGCAGTTCCTTACCGACGCCGTTGAGCACGGCGCTAATCTGTAACCCCTTCGACTCGCGCAGCTTATTGCTGAGCTCCAGACCGTTCGCGGCTGGCGCAACACCAGAGAACAAATGATAGGCAATAGCGCCGAGAGAGAAGACATCGAGATATTCGCCAACGTTCCCCTCATCGGCAAGCGCTTCTGGAGCCATATAGGCCGTGCTGGCGTCTTCCACTAAGCGGTCAACGTGAGAAGTAGCCGTCACCTCACGCGAGACTCCAGAGGAAGGACTCCCCGTGCGATACCCGACTTGCCAGTTGAATACCTTGATGCGTAGGCGACTCCCATTCGCTGCAGTGACCAAGATGCTCTGTGGGCACAGGCTCCGGTGCACCACCTTTTTCTCATGGGCAAAACGGATCACCTCAGCGATTTGTCGCAGCAGGTCCAGGCGAAGGTCAACACTGAGTGCATCCTTCTGTTGTGTCAGAAAATGATCGAGGCGCACTGCCCCAGGATCATGCTCGAAAATGAGCGCCGGTCCTAATTCATGGTCAGTGAGTCCATAGCTGCGGAGAATGCCTGGGTGCTCCAGTTTTTCGAGCAGTCGGAACTCCCGCAGTGCGGCGCGTTGGATCGTCTGCCGGTCTTCTTCCGACGCCTCAGTGCGGACGAGATACAAGCGCACGCGTCTTTTGACATCGGATAATTGCACGTGCGTGGCGTGCCAATCCTGATAGCCTGGGCCTTCCCCGATAATCTGGTCGAGCACATAGTCCCCGACCTTGCGGCGTCGTTGCGAGGGACGAATACCCGCCTGTTCCAGCGCCTGACTAATGGTTTTGGCGGTGGGCCGATCGTGCGTTCCCCTCGGATAGTGGTCCAGTCCCAGACAGTCTCTGCGTTTAATCCCCGCCATGATGCCAAGGCGCGGTGGAATGTCTCCTTCCTTCTCACGATCCCGTAGACAGACTCGATAGCGTGCGGTGTCCTGCAACTCACAGCGGAGATCAGGGGCAGAGCAAAAGACAAGCGCTTCAAGGAACGGAAGCTGCCCTTTTTTCTTGCTCACCTTCTGCCGTTGGAGCAACGACTGGAGCTTCTTGGCTTTACTGTTGGCGCCAATCAATGGATTGTCGATCGTGATGAGCCTGCCATCCGTTTCCCAGGTCCACGTCCCAGCGTCGCCAAACAGTCGTCCTGGCCGGCTCTTAATCTCAATCAAGAAGAAGCCTTGTGGAGTAAAGACCAGCAGATCAACTTCATTAATACTGCCGTCGTCCGCAATGAACTCGAAATTGGACCATGCCCGATAGGGTTCGTGCGAGGGAAAGTGTTGGCACACGAAGTCGAGCGCATCCCGCTCCCAGGGAAACTGTGATTCTGCTATGATCGTCCAGTTCGTTGCGCTCCCCATTGCTGTCCACCCTCAGCACCCACCAGCCGATCAAAAACACATGCGATCACGCCGGGTCGGGAGTCACTGTCCTTTCTTTCGCTCAAAACCTTGAGAAACCCGCGACCCTGACCGCTCCAGCTGGCGCAGAATCCGTGCCAGGTCGGCTTTTCTATACAGACGGTAATTATTCACGGGATGCCGGAACTCGGGAATCTTTCCCTCCGCACCCCACGCGCGCACGGTGTTGGGGCACACGCCAAGAATCTCGGATGCTTCCTGTACTAATACGTAACCTTCCCGTTGCAACCTGGCTGAACCTCGACTCACAGGGAAAAGGGGGAACCGAAAAGTCCGCCAAACCTTACCAAGAGCTGCAGCATTGGGCAACGGCCTCACTGGGGCGATAAAAAGAAGTTCAGACAGGGAGCTGACGAGGTTGAGCGCACGACTTCTTACTGGATTATGTCGAAGGGCACCCGTGGGAAAGCGCGAATGCCAAGCGGCCCGCGGTATGCGACCCGCCTCTGAAACGTGAGCGTCTACCACCCTGGAACCTGCGTCGCGCTGTCTCACTGCCGCGCCAACACGGTGCGTTGCAGCGTCGCGATGTGTTCCATCGTCGCGGCAGGCAGCGGACCTGCTGCTGCAGCTGCCACCGCCTCGGCCAGTTCCGTGCGATTCTTGGCCCCCGTGACTACCGTGCTTACGCCGGGCAGACTCAGCGCGTAGCGCATCGCCGCCACTGCCAACGACGAAGAGGTCTCGGTCGTAAGAAAGCCCAGATGTTGCTGCGCCAGCGCAAAGTCTCGCACGACAGGATGCTCTGCCGGCAGGGAGCGATCGATCGCCGCGGTCAGTGCACCCGCGGCAAACGGTCGAATGCCAAACACCCCTAGCCCTGCCGCCTGCGCGAGCCGGATCATCTCTCTATGATCGCGGTACGGGGCATCCCCGCGTGCGCCCATCTCTCCTTCTGAGGATAAAATATTAGTGACGAGCTGGACGGTGTCCAGCCGCCCGTCGGCAAACAACTCGCGCACCACATCATGCCGAGCAATACCTGTGAATCCCAGGGCTTTGACGACTCCTGTGTCCTTGAGTTTTTGCATCACGTCGAGCACGCCGCCGGTGCCAACAACTTCACGAAGCGTCAATCGTCGTGGCGCTGTGGGTTCCTGGGGTTCGATCTGGTTGTGGAGCTGAAACACATCGATTTGGCTGAGTCCCAAACGTGTGAGACTGCCGGTGATGGAGCGCTGGACTGCGCCGGCGAGATCCTTGCGCTCCTCGGGCTTGACAAACACCTTGGTGGCGATTAGGGGTTTGGTCGGCAGGTCTCGCCACGCCCGTCCCACGATCTCTTCCGACTTGCCTGCGCCGTATACCGGCGCCAGATCGAGGAGGTTGATGCCCCTGGTCACGGCGTATTTCACCGTCTCGACACACTCCTCATCAGTCGTGGGACCCCAGACCATGCCGATCCCTCCCCCTCCCAGGGTGAGAGCTGACACCTGAAAACCTGTCTTACCGAGCATACGCTGTTCCATGAGATTCCTCCTCTCGTACGGACTTGGCCTTCTCTAGATTCACCACGGGTCTGTGATATTCACCTTAGATACCTCGTACGGTTGCCGACGTCGAGGGTTGCAGGTAGATCATCAGGAAAACCAGAGGAGGGAGTCCGTATGGGATATACCACGTTACACCTCGCCCAAGAGGGAGCCGTATTAACCATCACCGTCAATCGGCCCGAGGTGCTCAACGCCCAAAGCCGTGTTATGCTTGAGAAGTTTGATTATGCGCTGTCCGAACTTCCTTTGCCATATGGATGAGCCCATGCCGGGTTGTGGCGTCGGCGTGATGAGAGGGATGACGTTCGTGAAAGGAGGAACAGTATGAGTCGCATCTTTGGGGAAATTCGGCAAAACGGCTACGTGGTGCGAGACCTTGCCGCCGCTCTGCGTCACTGGACCACGGTGCTTGGGGTCGGCCCATTTTTTTATTTTCCACACGTGAAGATTGACGACTTCCGCTACCGCGGGCAACCGTCGTCCCCCGCTCTCAGCATCGCCCTGGCCAATTCTGGCGCCCTGCAGATCGAGTTGATCCAGCAGCACAACGACGCTCCGTCGATGTATCGTGACTTTCTCCAAGCTGGGTGTGAAGGACTCCAGCATGTCGCGTATTGGACAGAAACGATGGACGCAGACCTCGACCGCCTCGCCGCGCTCGGATACGAGATCGGACAAGCGGGCACGGTAGGTGAGCGGGGGCGCTTTGTGTATCTGTGGACGGAGGCCCATCCGGGGACGGTGGTGGAACTCTCAGAGGTCAGCGGCTGGAAGGCCGGCTTTTTCCGCAAGATCGCCGAGGCGGCGCGGCACTGGGATGGCACCGAGCCCATTCGCCGGTTGTCGCAACTGCCAGCGCAATAAGTTCTCGAATCATTCTTGAATCATTAAGGAGGCACGTATGTTCAAGATCGGCAAGTTATTTCACCTTACGCACGTTGTGAACGATCTCGACGTTGTTGACCAATGGTACGATGAGGTCTTTGCGGTGACCCGTTTCTACCACGGCTATGAGCAGCTGGCTGGACGCGAGGCCTCGCTCATCGCTATCGGGGATGTCATTATGGAACCGATGATGCCGGCTCGCAGGGAGAATCTACGGAATCAATCGGTAAAGAAATTCCACGACCGCTTCGGTCAGCATTTTCATTCTATCGCCTGGTACGTCGATGATGTGGAGGACATCTCCGCCCGGCTCGACCAAGAGAATCTGCGCCTCTACAACATCGTCGGCAACCAGGTAAAACCGCCGCACAAGATGACGGCAATCTGGACGCATCCCAGGGAAACCTACGGCCAGCTTGAGTTCGCCTTGTATGGCGATTTCACAAAAGACCCGCGGTTTGCACCCACATGGTCAAATGCGCCCTGGCGCGAGCATCCGCTGGGGATCGAGCGCGCTTCGCATATTGGTGTGGTAGTAAGAGACCTACCAGCCGCACAGCGGCTCTATTGCGATGTCCTTGGCGGGACGCTGATCCACGAGGAGGAAGTGCAGGGTCGCAAGCAGAGCGCGTTCGTGGCCATCGGCGAAGACACGGTCGTAGAACTGGCCCAGCCCCACTCGCCGGCCACTCCTGAAGGCCGTGATCTGGAGCAAAACGGCGAGGGCATCCATTCCCTGATATTCAAGACGACAGACCTGGGCAAAGCGCGCGACTTCCTGAAAGCCAAACATCTACAGCCTGAACCGGACGGCGCGGATACGATCGCCCTCGGGCCGGACCAGGCGTTCGGGATGGTGTTCGGCTTTACCCAGCGCGCCCTGCCAAACGATCCGCGCAGGAGTCAGTCGTGACCAAGAGGACAAAGAGCAAACCGACCTCTCTGATGCTCGACCTGCACGAAACCGCACCCCTACGCGCAAAAAAGGAGATACCCCATGGCCCGCTTTGAGGAATACGCGAACAAATACCAATACATTCAGATGGAACGGCGCGACGGCATTTTGCAGATGCGCTTGCATACGGACGGGGGAACGCTGCACTGGGGGGAGGCCCCACACGCCGAGTTAGGCCAATGTTACTCCGACATCGGCAGCGACCCGGAAAACCGCGCAGTCATCGTGACGGGGACCGGCGAAGATCGGCTCTGACGAGCAGACGAATTGACGGACACGGAGCATGACCCGCCAATCACCACCTGCGGTTCACGGAGATCTGGAGGACAGCCCTACCGGTGACTCTCCCAGGGGGGTAGGTAAGAGGGTGGGTCAACTCATTTTCTTTTTTTAACGGAGGACTGAGAGATGGAGAAACGCACGGTGACGTTTTTTAGCGAAGGGGCACGATTGGAAGGGGATCTGTTCCTGCCTGACGGATTGAAGGCTGGAGAGCAACGACCGGGAATCGTGCTGTGCCACGGCTTTACCGGCCTGCGCGCCGGGATTCTGCCGGACTATGCCAAGGTCTTCGCCGAGGCGGGGTTTGTGGCGCTCACGTTTGATTATCGCGGCTTTGGCGGGAGCGAAGGGACGAAATGGCGGCTGATCCCCCTGGAACAGGTTGACGATATCCGCAATGCGATCACGTACTTGCAAGGACAGCCCGAGGTCGACCCAGAACGCATTGGGCTCTGGGGGACCAGCTTCGGCGGCGGCCATGCGCCCTACACGGCGGGGATCGATCCCCGCGTGAAAGCAGTCGTTGGTCAAGTCGGGTTTGGCGACGGCGAACGCCTGATCCTCGATTCACGCAGTTACGGGGAGCGGGCACGACTCCAGCAGCAGATCCAGGAGGATCGGCACCGACGCACGCGCGAAGGGACGGGAGAGACGCTCGACGCGATCTCCATATTGAATGCGGCGCAGACGCGTGCCTTTCTGGAGCCATTGCTAAAAACCAACCCCGCCATGAAATGTGAGCTCTCCTGGGAGACAGTGGAGAAGACGCTGGAATACAAACCAATCGACGTTGTACACAAAATCTCACCGCGTCCGTTGCTGCTGATCGGCGCGCGTGACGACGACACCTGTCCGATTGAAGGCTACGAAAAACTGTACGAGAAGGCAGGCGAGCCCAAGAAGCTGGTCGTGCTCCCGATCACACACTATGAAATCTACTCTGGAAAATGGTTCGATGAATCCGCCCGTCTGGCGCGCGACTGGTTCGCTCATTTTCTGATGTAGGAGAGGATCAATGAAAAGCCTTGAGGTGCTCAGGGCAACACTGGAGAGGAGTGTGTCGCATGACGGTCCGCTCACTGGCGCGCCCCGTCATGCCTCGGTCGGTGTCCTCGTCGCGGAGACTCTGCCAACCCCCCAGATCTGTTTTATTCGTCGCGCGAAGTGGGACGGCGACCCGTGGTCCGAGCATATCGCGTTCCCTGGGGGATCACGCTTAGAAGACGAGACAGCTCTGCAAACCGTCCGACGAGAGGTGCACGAAGAGGTGGGCGTCTCCCTTGGAGAGGACGCAGAGTTGACCCAGTTGCCTCAGCTCCGCATTCGGCTGGCAGGGAGAGAACGGCTGCTGCTCCTTGATGCGTTTGTTTACCATCTCCCGGGACCGCTTCCTCCGCTGCAGTGCGGTCCAGAGGTCGCGTCCGCCTTCTGGACCCCGGTCTCGGATTTGTGGAACGCTCAGAATCTCGATCACCTCGTGTTGGGCGACCGGGGAGATGTCCTCGTCTACCCGGCGGTGCGTCTGCCGCAGGGCGTGGTGTTCGGGATTACCTTGCGCGTCCTCACCCTCTTGTCCGACCAATTGGGGATTCCCCTGCACTACCTGGAGGAGATCCCGCTGCTCCGGCGCGACGGGAAAAAGTGAGAAAAGGAGCGCGCCATACGCACACCGTCAATAGTATGCTGGAGAGGCCTGCAGTTCCATGCACGAGGGATTCGCACTTCAATAAACCCTCAGGAGCGTGCCTGATACTTCATTGAAGCACGATCCACTATCCCAAACCGGGACTCTTCCTTGGAGATGCAACCTTCACGGCGCCCCGTACTCATACTCCAGATTCATGGATTGCTCTCTTCTGTTAGTTTTGCTTCGACACACGTGAAGACACGGCGATGTAAGCGTATCAAAAGACCAGGACTGTCCGCGTTACTTCTCCAGCTTGCATGGCGCGAAACGCTTCGTTGACATCTTCGAGCCGGGCACGGCGACTGATCATATCGTCGAGGTTCAATCGTCCCTGCCGGTACAAGTCGAGATACCTGGGCATGTCGAGTTGGAAGCGATTGGAACCCATGTAACAGCCCTGAATGCGTTTCTCAACGAAGAAGTGGCCGGCAGTGAGTTCGAGCTTGACCCCGGGAGGGAGGGCGCCGACAATGGTGGCGAGACCCCGAGGAGCCAGAGCGTAAAAACATTGCTCGCTTACCTGTTTGTTGCCAATGGCGTCGAAGGCGAACTCTACCCCACCGCCGCTGAGTCGCTTGATCTCTTTCACGGGATCGATCCTCGCACTGTTGATCGTATCGGTCGCACCAAAATGCGTGGCTGTCTCCAGCTTGTGCTCAAGGATATCAACCGCAATGATCTGGCGCGCGCCCGCGATCTGCGCGCCTTGAATGACCGAAATACCAACACCCCCGGCGCCAAAGACAGCCACCGAGGCCCCCGGCGTGACCTGTGCGGTGTTTAACGCAGCACCGACACCAGTCGTGACGGCGCAGCCGAGCAATGCCGCGCGATCCAGAGGAATATCGTCAGCAATCTTGACGACCGCACGCTCGTGCAGCAGCATTTTTTCGGCGAACGAGGCAAGATCGGCGAATTGTGCGACCGCCGCACCGTTCTGCGATAAGCGTGGTTTCGCCTCCTTCGGTCGCAGACAGGCAAAGCGATTGCTACAGAGATGCGTCCATCCAGACAAGCATTGGATGCACGACCCACAGTACATCGACGTACAGGCGATGATATGATCACCGGGCTTCACGGCGCTCACCTCACTCCCGACCTCCTCAACGATCCCGGCAGGCTCATGACCAAGAATACCAGGGAGTCGAACGGGTAGAGTCCCGTGCAATGCATGCAAATCACTATGACACACCCCACTGGCTACGGTTTTGATCAAGACCTCATGCGGTCCCGGTGCGTCGATTTCTACCGTTTCAATCGTTAAGGGTTCGTGCACTGTACGCAACACAGCAGCTTTGATTTCCATAGGCTCTCCTTTTTTGCCCCGATGAGCAGACCCTGCTCTTCTCCGGGGAACAATTACGCCACCCCGCCTTAGTGGCTATCCGAAGAACCCTCTAAGGGTGTGTCCGAGGGCAAAAATCCCCCCGCCAGCCGCTCCGCGTCTGTCGGCCCCCTTTGCCAAAGGGGGCCGCGAAGGCGCAGCCGAGCGGGGGATTTGTACAACACAGCGGAGCATTAAGATTAAGAGTTATTCGGATAGGCTCTTATTCGTTCACTAACACCGGATTGAAGCGTGTTTCGTAGTCAGACACCTCCAGTCCTTCTCGCCTTTTGAGAAAATGTACCACAGCATTCGTCGATTGTGTAGCAACAGCTTCATACACTGCCCTTTGCCACCCGAGGATAGTTCCATCATCGTTTCCACTCGACTGGACGATTGCCCCCATAGCAGCGGTTCTATATAACTCCCTGCGGAGGGTACGATATGGGGCTGCACGATCTCCGGGATCAGGTCTGTATTGTCGGTGTCGGCGATACGCCACAAGGAGCGGTGCCTGACAAGACGGGTGACGAATTGGCCATCGATGCCGCGCGCGCGGCGCTCCAGGATTGCGGACTCAAGAAGGACGATATTGACGGGCTGTTCGTACAGCCGAGCTATGGTCACCAAGGCGATTATCTAAAAGTCGGTCTGATGCTCGGTCTGAACCCCCGTGTGGGCGGAGCGGTCGAGGCGTCGGGCGCCACGGGTTGTTACCTGATCCAACATGCGGCGCTACTCTTACACGCCGGAATGGCCCAGTATGTACTCCTGGTTTATGGCACCAACCAAAAAACCAATCGGAACCGCTTCGGGGGTGCCCTGCTGGAAGAACATGCCCCTTACGGCGCGTTTAATCCCTCGCTGCCATTTGCCTTCGCCTTTCGCCGCCACATGCATCTCTACGGGACGACCGAAGAGCAACTCGCGACGGTGGCGATGACCCAGCGCCGTCATGCTGCACTCAACCCTAAGGCGGTGCTGCGCACGCCGATCACGCTCGCTGACTATATGAGCGCACGCTACATCGTGGCGCCGCTACGACTGTTTGACTATTGCCATATTACTGATGGGGGACATGCTTTTGTGCTGACGACTGCAGAACGTGCACGTGACTTACGGAAGCCGCCGGTGTACATTCGTGGTCTCGGGCGCCAAGAAGCCTTTCGCGCCTACGAAACTCCTGATTTGGTCATGCAAAGCTTTCAGCAACAACGTGTCGCCAGTATGATCTTTCCCATGGCGGAAGTGAGTCCCACCGACATCCAGGCGCTCTATGTGCAGGATGCGTATAGCCCAGCCATCATCGCGGCGTTGGAAAACTATGGGTTTTGTCCGGTTGGTGAAGCCGGACGGTGGATACAAGGTGGTCGCATCGCCCTCGGTGGAGAACTGCCAGTGAATGTCAATGGCGGACAGTTGTCTGAGACCTACATGGTCGGCTGGCAAAACACCTGCGACGCTGTACGACAGTTGCGCGGCGAGTGTGGTCCCCGACAAATTGCCAACGTGGAACTCATGATGTGCACGTACACGGGTGGTCTGCGTGAGCACGCCGGCGCCTTGATTTTGCGGAGGTAAAGGAATGGTCGACTATACGAAACCACTGCCGGTCATGGAAAAGTGGAACGCCTCCTATTGGCAGGCAGCCAAGCGACACGAGTTCGTCGCGCAGCGCTGCCGCGCGTGTGGCTATGTACATCTCCCACCCGGGCCAGTTTGCACAAACTGTTGGTCAGATGACCAGGAGTGGGTCCCGCTGAGCGGCAAAGGGGTCATTCACTCGTTCGGTGTGTACCATCAACTCTGGCATCCCGGTTTCACAGCGGACATCCCCTACAATGTGGCCCTGATCGAACTGGCAGAAGGGCCACTCATCATTAGTCAGGTGATCGGTTGTGAGAACGACGCGCTTGCTTGTGGTGTGGCAGTAGAAGTCACCTTTGATGAGGTGACGCCTGAGATGACGTTGCCGAAGTTTCGGCTGGTGTAACGGCGCGTCGTCGCAAATCACATCAGTGACGGCACAGCGGTTGACGCCACATCTTTCCCCCCAGCTCATCGGAGCACCGCTGGAGCAGCGACCAAACTGCGGGGGCGCAGCACGAGGCGTGCCCTGCGGCCCCGCCTGGAATGAGTCGTGCTACGCCTCAGGGCATCTCAGCGGGCCGGTTACGCGACTGTGGGGATGAAGGCGGCATACTGGTCCAGTAACGGCAAGACGGTCTCGCGCCCGGCGGGTGGGACAAAGAAAATCGCGCGTTCCGCGCCCATCTCCCGACATTGCTGCAGCATGGCCTCATTGCCCTGCACACCAAGGACTGAGATGGCAATCTCCTCTGGTCGACGACCCGCGTGCGCCGCGCGGCGCCGCAACTCGCGCACCATGGCTGGAATCTTCTGAAAGTATCGCGCATTGGGAAGCCAGCCATCGCCGTACTGCACGACCCGTCCGAGACCGCGCTCGGTATTGGACCCCAACAGGATCGGGGGATGTGGCTGCTGGAGCGGTTTCGGATAACACAAGATCGGATCGAAATTGACAAACTCGCCGTGATACTCAGCCTCGTCCTGTGTCCAGATTAGCTTCATGGCCTCGATGCGCTCGCGCAGGATCTTCCAGCGTTTTGTGAATGGCGTGCCGTGGTTCTCCATTTCTTCCGCATTCCACCCACCCCCGATGCCGAAGAGCACGCGCCCGTTGGAGAGCCGATCGACTGACGCGACTTCCTTGGCCAGGATGATCGGATCACGTTCCATCGCCAAACAGATGCCGCTCCCGAGCTTGATCGTTTTCGTCGCTCCAGCGGCTGCCATCAGCGCCACAAAGAGATCATGCGTATGCGCGTATTCTTTGGGAAGGTCGCCGCCTGCCGGAAACGGCGTCCGGCGACTGGTCGGAATATGGGTGTGCTCCGGAAACCACACTGATTCAAAGCTGCGTTCTTCGCAGGCGCGGGCCAGGTCGTCTGGCCGGATGGCATACTCAGTCGCAAACATTTCGATCCCTAGTTTCATAGGGTCCTCCTTTCTCTCTGTCGCGTGTTCGCCTGTGTCCTGTTGTGCTTCCCTATATGTGGGGACCCTCATTCCCACGTGGAGCTTGGCAGATTTTCCGCTGGAACGAAAGGGTTGCGCTCGCTGCACCATCCCCGTTGCCAGCGGTTTGCGCAGGTGAAGCAGGTTGTTAGAACGGTGCGAGAATTTGCGGATCGGTCACTCTGTCCCTACGTCGTGCGCACGCAAAGATCGGAGGAAGAGGGGATGAACGAATGAACGCCCCAGAAAACTCCTTATCCTGATGACCAAAAATAATGCGCTTGGCTTTACCTTCGTCTTCTTCTGTTCCTCTCACCACTGCCGCTGGAACATCACGAAGACTGCTGGTCGCCAAGTCCCGTCCCAGTCTAATGAGAATGAGCGCATGCGTTTCCGCCACCACGAAGTTGGAGGTGCTCAACTGCCATTCTTCCTCAACCGCACGCGTAACCTGTCCCCATGAGCTTCAAAAACGGATGATTCTTCCGCAACACGCCTTGCGACCGTTTGCCGGTCTTCTTTGCTGGCTCCTCTCGACCTTGGCGAGCCGGCCAATTGCTGGCAGAATATCCTGGAGTTCGCTTTCCAGAACTGAAACGGAGGGTTTAGTATGCAGAAGGGAATTCTTTCAGGGTTGCGGGTGATTGACTGTGGCACCTACGTTGCCGGGCCAGCGTCGACGACGATCATGTCGGACTTTGGGGCAGAGGTGGTAAAGATCGAGCGGCCGCAGGGCGGGGATTTGTACCGCTGCATGGCGGCGCTGCCGGGGTTTGCCCAGGCAGAGATCAACTGGCCCTGGGTGCTGACGAGTCGCAATAAGAAGAGTGTGGCCCTTGACCTCAGTTCCTCTCAGGGACGGGCAGTCCTCATCCGTCTGATCAAGACAGCGGATGTCTTTGTCACCAATTACCAACACCCGCTGCTCGCCAAGTTCCAGTTGACGTGGGAGCAGCTCCAGCCGGAAAACGAGCGGCTCATCTATGCGCATCTGACGGGCTACGGAGATACAGGGGAAGATGCCGACGCGCCGACATTTGATGCGCTGGCGTACTGGGCGCGCTCGGGCCTGATGAGGAGCGTCGTGGGCCTGGATGGCACGCCGGGCGGGCCACGGCCAGGGATGGGCGATCACCCGACCTCGGTGTCCCTCTTCGGTGCGATCATGCTCGGCCTGTATCAGCGGGAACGCACCGGGCGGGGGGTCAAGGTGGGGACGTCTCTGCTGGCGAGTGGGGCGTGGGCGAATGCCTGCGACCTGCAAGCCAAACTCTGCCGTGCGGAGTTTCCCCAGCGCGGCGCAGACGGCACGCCGCCCAATCCGCTGGCGGCGGGGTATCTGAGCCGCGACGGCAAGGCCTTCCTGGTCGTGCTGCTGGATCCGGACACAGAATTTCCCCAGCTCTGCCGGGCGCTCGGCCACGAGGACCTGGCGATCAATCCCTTGTTTGCGACCACCCAGGCCAGAACAGCGAATGCGGCGGCGTTGTTCGCGATTCTCCAAGCGCAGTTTGACGCGCGTGATCTGGCCGAATGGCGGGTTCTTTTCAAGCAGGCTGACATCAAATGGGCTCCCTTGCCAACACTGGAGGAGGTCGTGGATGATCCGCAGATGCGCGCCGCCGGCGCTTTTGTTGACCTGGACTATCCTGGGTATGGTAAACTGACGACCATCAACAGTCCCATTTTTACCACGGCGGGCGACAAGCGACCACCGACGGCTGCGCCGCAGCTTGGCGCACATACCAAGGAGGTGTTACAAGACCTCGGGTATGATGAAGAGACGATTGCCATGCTCGTGCGGCGTGGGGTCGTGGTAACGGATGACTGACCGGACCGTGCGCTGCACCGTCACAAACTCGTCGAATGTCAAGGGCTAGCTTGCCCTCTTGGCACGGGGTGATGTCGCGCGAGACAAAAGGACCGAAGGCTGTACCGGCCAGATGGCCGCCATGTCGATCTGCTCAGGCTTGCCGCTCAAGGGGTTGCCGCTCAG
>CAZCWX010000685.1:0-14201 GCA_964502465.1 uncultured Enterobacteriaceae bacterium
TCCAGCGAATTCGTGCTGACGGCCAATCTGCCACTCACGATCAACACCCGCACCGTCACGCTTCCTATCTCCACGCGCTTTAACCGCTATGTCGGCGCCCGAACGTTCACGGCTGATCTGGAGGAAGTCTCACTCGCGGCGCTGTCCCAGCTTTCAGGCTTGCTGGATGGCGTCGATGTGCTCAGGTCTTTGCCCACGGCGTTTCGTCCCGATAAAAACCTTGCGCTTTCACACTTCGAGTTCACGGTGATTCCGCGCCTGCGCCAACTGGCTGCGATCAGCCTGAGCGTGAAAACGACGCAGGCATGGAAGCTGTTCGATGACTTTGCCGTCGAAGGCGTGACCCTGGAAGTCCGTGTCAGCAACCCGACGCAAAAGTCGTCGCGCCAGGTGCACTGCGCCATCGTAGGCGTTTTGGCTCTCGGCGATCAGCAAAAAATTGCCGTGTCCGCCGGTTTCCCCGGCTTCGACCTCATGGGCTTTTTGCCGGACGATGCAACCCTGAAGCTCACACCCCTCGTTCATCGTTTGCTCCCACGCGCCCAGGATGTGCCCGAGGCGACAATCAACGATCTTGAGATCAGCGTGCAGCCCACCACGAAAACGTTCTCGTTGAGAGCGGGACTGGAAGATGAATGGCAGATCGGCGCCGGCAAAACCAGCGTGACGATCCACAACCTGGGACTCGTCGTTGAACGTACAAACAACGGCGCGGCGGCCACGTCGGCGACGCTCAGCGGCAGTGCGCGCATTGGCGACCACAGCTTGGATATGACGGCAGTAATCGGCGATGCTGCGGGCTTCACCTGGCGCGGTCAGGTCGCCGGGCTTGGCCTCCGTTCCATCGTCACACAGTTTTTCCCCGGCGAGGTCGAGTTACCCGCAGAAATTCCCGATATTGCTTTCGAGACGGTAGAGCTGGCGGTCGCGGCCAAGACCGGCGATTTTTCCCTCAGCGGACAAGGCGGCACGCCCTGGCAGATTCCCATTGGCGTTTCGGGATTACGCATCAGTAATCTCCACGTCTCGGTTGCGCGAACGGGAGGCAAGGGGGCACGGAAAACAGTCTCCGGCGTCATCGGCGGCACGCTCACTCTCGGCAGCGCGTCATTCGCCGTTCATTACAATTTCCCCGGCGAATTTATTCTCACCGGCGATCTCCCCAGCCTCAATTTGTCCGTGCTCTTGCAGGAGCTGTGCGGCGGCGACTTGATCCGCGACCTTCCGGTTCCCGCCACAGTGCTCGCGGCAACGCTCACCGGGCCGCGTTTTTCCCTTGCGCCCAAATCCAAGCATGTGTCTATCGCCGCGACTTCCGAGTTCGGGCAGGTCGAGATCAACGTAAAAAAAAGCGGCGCGAAGTGGGGTTTCAGTGTTGCGTTTGCGCCGCCGGCAAAGTGGAAATTTTCTACGCTGGCGAAAGAGTTGACCGTGCTCGACGGCCTGCGTTTTTCCAATACCGCGCTGGTCCTTGTCTCGGCGGATGATCGTGCGTTGGCGGTCACGTCGCTCTTTACGCCTGTGCGTGTGACCAAAGGTTTTCATTTCGTCGCGCATCTCGATCTTTCCGGCCTGGGCGCGGATGAAGTGTTGAAGATCAAGACCTTGCAAGTGGCCGCGGCCATTGGCGGCAACCCGGCCGACATCGCGCTGGAAGCAGCGATTGCGGGCCGGGTGCAAATCGACCAGAACACGGCGTTCGGCGACATGCGTTTGCGCCTCGTGCCTGCACCGCGCAATTTTTCCTTGACGGTGCTGGGCACGGTCTTCGCCCAGATCGGCGAGAGCGCGTTAGAGTTTGTCGGCGGGATGCAGATTCAGCCACGTTCCGCCTTGTTCCAGGCGACGATGTTGGGCAATTGGCAAGAACCGTTTGGCGCCAAAGGCGTGGTTGTTGCCAATGTCGCGCTGGAGTTGGGCATGAGCTTCCCGCCGCCGTTGCCTTCTCTGGGGTTTGCCGGAACGCTGCAGGTGGGCGAGTTCGCCGGCGCGGTCGCGGTGAAATTCGACTCCGCCATGCCCAGTCGCAGCATGCTGGCGATAGCGTTCAACCGGCTGGATTTGATGGATGTTCTCAAGCAGTTCTGCGGGCCTGGCGTAGCGCAGAACATTCCACAGTCTATGCAAAAAACTGTGCTCGACATCGGTTTTGAAGACGTCAATATCTACATCGTGCCGCAGCCGACCACCATTGGTGAGCTGAAGTTCGAGCAGGGATTCACGCTGCAAGGGCGCATGCGTTTTTGGGGCTTATACGCCTCTGCGTATATCAATCTTGAGTACACGAGCGGCGTGTTGATCAAAGGCGATGTCGACGAGGTCCACGTCGCCGGCGTGTTCAAGCTCACCGGCGCGCAAGGGCGGGGAAAAGCCTCGCTCTCTCTCGATCTGCGGCGCGGCAAGACCCCAAGCGTGGATATTCAGGGCGCGGTGCAGTTGCTCGGTTTCAGCAGCGAAACCGTGGTGAAAATTTCCGACCAGGGCTTTTACTTTGTGACGCAAGCGAACATTTTCAACCTGTTCGAAGCGACCGTCGAAGCGCAAGGCGGCAACCTCAAAAACGCCGGCGACTTCATGCTTGCCGTCTCCATGCGGCAGGATTTGTTCGCGTATTTGCGCGAAAAGGCCGACGCCGCCATTGACGCCGCCGCCAAAGACGCCGTGCGCAAAATCTCCGACGCGCAACGTGACGTTGACCGCGCGCAGGCCGACGTCAACCGTTTGCTCGGCGAGATCGAAAAAATGCGCCAGGTGGTTCGCACCGAACGAGAGCGCGACCAGCGGCGCTTGCAAGCAGCGCAGGCCGAGGTGCAGAAAGCGCAGAACCAGGTCAACACGCTCAACGGCCAAATCAATAACATGCGGCGCACGATTCAGGCTGAACGCACACGCGACACGGCAAAAATCCAGGCAGCGCAGCGCGATATCCAGAAAGCACAAAATGAGGTCAATCGTTTGCAAAATGAGATCAACCGCGCCAAGAACCGCATTGCCGCTTTGCAGCGCGCCATCAAAGCGAAGGAGCAGTGGTATAACAACCTGGGATTTTGGGACAAGGCGAACCCGGCGAACTGGGGCGCGATGGTGGCGGAGAACACACCGCGTGTCGCTGAAATTTCGGGATTAGGGATTAAGATCGGCGGATTGGAGACTGCCAAACATACTGCCTGGGGCGTCCTGGAAGCGGCGAAAGGCGTGCTGCGCGGCATCGAAGCCGGCGCGAAAACGTTTCCGATTGACGCCGACCCGCGCATGGTCGGTCTGCTGACCGCGCATGGGAGCGCCTGGACTGCACTGGAAGCGGCGAAAGGCGTGCTGCGCGGCATCGAGGCAGCGGCACAAACTGTGCCCATAGACGCTGATCCGAGAATTGTCGGACTGTTCACCGCATACGGCACAGCCACTGGCGCTCTCCAAGCGGCGAGAGGCGTGCTTGAAGGCGTGAAGCTGACGGTCGGCGGGCTGGCGGATGTCGGGCAATTCATCATCGACGTGGGTTTGGGCGGATTGATCGATGTGAAATCGGCAAGCTTCAAAGCCAGCCTGGCGGCGGCCAATGGCGGGCGCGTTGCGATGAGCGTCGAATTGCTATTCATGAAAAAAGAGCGCCGCACGCTCATGCTCGACTTCAGCTTCGCTGATCCGCTCAGCGCCGCCAATGCCTTGGCAAAAGCGCTGTTACCGGCCTAAGGTAAGGGAAACGTTCATCCAGAAAGAAACTGTCGTGTAGTCGGCATTTCCTACTGCTGCGATCCACAGCCAGACCGTGCTCACTCCCTTAGGCTTTCAGGTGCGCGTCACCCATGCCTATTGGCAACGACTTGTCTCTATCGAACACCCAACGATGGCTGGCCGCGAGGCAACTGCGCAAGAGACACTGAGAGAGAGCCGGATGAAGTCCGCGTGAGCCGAATGGATACGTTCGGCACGGAAGTCTGAGAGGAAGAGTCTCCCGGGCTGGAAGCTTTTATTGCCGAAGCGGGAGTGACCCCATAGTGGCAAAATTTCCGGTCGATGCACCGCAGAGCAGAGTTGTAAAAGCGTTAGGACTGCTCGGCTTGCGGGTAGGGCGCGAGCGGGAACATATCGCACTGGTGCGAGACAATCCGGATGGAACGCAGATCCCGCTGACGATGCCCAATTTGTTGCATACGGGCGCGATTGGGCATATGGTCGCGTACAGGTAGGACCATCATCATGGCGTTCCCGACTGAACAGCTGGCAGCCGCACCGCTTGATAGCTTCTCAGGTGTGGCGCTCTTCCGGTGGACGTATGGACGGAGGTATAATGACGACAGCACAAGTTGAACCGGCAAGGCGGCGTCCCCTTGAGGGCGTGCGGGTCATAGACCTGACGAGGATCGTAGCCGGCCCGAATGCGACCCGGCTGCTGGCAACGATGGGAGCGGAAGTCATCCGGGTCGAATGGCACGACGACCGGGCGATTGATCTCCTGCGTGGGGTGCGGCCGACCGTGCCGGGTGGGGAAGCCGACAGTGTCAATCGCAGTGGTCTCTTCAATAACATCAATCCCGGCAAGTATGGCATCACGCTCAATATGAACGTGCCGCAGGGACGTGACCTGTTCAAACGGTTGATCACCAGGGCAACGGTCCTCTGCGAAAACTACAGCCCTGGACAGATGGAGCGCTGGGAACTAGGGTACGACACCCTCCGCGAGATCAACCCCGGGCTCATTTATCTGCAGATTACTGGGATGGGAAAGTCCGGGACATACAAAAACTATCTCAGCGTCGGACCGACAGCGCAGGCGCTGTCGGGGTTGACCCACATGTCGGGATTTCCCGAGCCGATGCCGCCGGGCGGTTGGGGCTATTCATATCTCGATCACTCGACTGGCTACTACGGCGCGATGCTTGTGCAGGCGGCGCTGTTGCAGCGGCGGCGGACCGGTCGCGGCTGTTATATCGATCTCTCACAGACGGAAGTTGGGATCATGCTGTCCGGGACCGCCACGCTGGAAGCGCAGGTGACCGGCAAGCCAACAGCGCGTCATGGGAACCGGATGCAGGCCGCAGCGTGGGCGCCGCATGGCGCATACCCTTGTCGTGGCGCGGACGAATGGATCGCGATCGCCGTGCAGACGGACGAGCAGTGGGAGGCATTGGTGGCGGAGATCAGTGCGCCCGGCTGGACGCGCGACGCGCACTTTCAGACTACGGTTGGGCGCAAAGCCCATGAGGATGACCTCGACCGATTGTTGGCGGAATGCACGAAAAATGAGGATCGCTACGACCTGATGCACCGCCTGCAGCGGCGAGGCGTCCCAGCTGGCGTCGTGCAGAAGTCGGTGGATCGGTACACGCGAGATCCGCAACTCCAGGAGCGCGGCTACTTCGTGCCGCTCCCGCAGAGTGAAATCGGCACGTGGCCGATCGAAGGCTTTCCTGCTCAGTGCCAGAACATGCGGATCGACGTCGGCGGGCTCCCGGGTCGCGCCGCGCCGATCATGGGAGAGGACAACGACTATGTGTACCGCGACATCCTTGGGCTTACACCCGAGGAAATTGCGGCACTCAGAGAGGATTGGATCATTTGAATACTGAAGCAGCGTTGAGCTCAGCCCTTGACGGAACCATGATTATCGAAAGCGGCGACGAGCGTGGCGAATTCGCCGGGATGTTGCTGGCGTCGCTGGGCGCCGAAGTGATCAAGTTGGAGGGCCGAGGCGGCTCCAACTCGCGCCGCCTCGGCCCCTTCGCCTCGCCGCAGCGCGATCCAGAACAGAGTCTGTGCTTCTGGCGGTACAACCTGGGCAAGAAAAGCGTGAGCCTGGAAGTGGACCATCCGGCGGCGCGCGGTGTACTGGAACGTCTCGCCAAGCGCGCTGACGTCATCCTTGATTCTGGCGAGGCGGCCGACGTGGAGCGGCGGCTCACGTTGTATCGTGAACTGCAAGCGGCGAATCCTCGACTCATTATCTGCACGCTCACCCCCTTTGGGCTTGACGGTCCCTATCGGGATCTCAAAATGACGGACCTGACGCAGTTGGCGATGGGGGGCGTGATGGCGTCCTGTGGCTATGATCCGCAGCCCGACGGCGTCTACGACACGCCGCCGATCGCTCCGGAAATGTGGCAGGCCTATCATATTGCGTGCGAGTATGCCGTGATTACGATCACCGCAGCGCTCAACTTTCGCGAGCTGACGGGCGAAGGCGATTGCATCGACGTGTCAATTCATGAAGCGGTCAGCACCTGCACCGAGGTCGCTCTGCCCAGCTACATCTACAACGCCAGGGTTGTGCAACGGCAGACCGGACGCCACGCCGGAGAAGGTCGGACACTGCCGTGGCTGCGCCGGACCAAGGACGGACGCTACGTCAAGGCGTTCATGTTTTGGGGCCGACGCGACCTGCGGGTGATTATCGAGATGCTCAATGAGGCCGGGATTGCACACGATCTCGAGTCTGCTGCCTACCGCGAGTTAGCCGAGCGGTCGCCGTCCGCCGCGCAAGCGCATTTCAGCGCCACGATCGACACGCTGGTCGCATCGCTGACTGCCGAAGAAGTATTCCATCGCGCACAGGCCAAAGGGTTGTTGTGGGCGAACGTCAGATATCCGGAGGAAAACATCGATGACCCGCATTTTCAGGCGCGCGGCACCTTTCAGCCGATCTATCATCGTGGACTCGGTCGCGCTCTCCATTCCCCGGTCTCCGTCGCGACTGACGGGAGGCAACGCGTAACCGCTTTCTCACACGGAGCGCCGCAGTTAGGCGAACACACGCGGGAAATTCTCTCACAGGTGGAATATAGCGACGCCGACATCAGCGCACTTGCTGCGGCGGGCGCAATATAAAGGGTCACCTCTAGAAATCAAGGGACCCCCGTTTTTCAATCCCCGCCGGGTCTGCTATGAGGGAAATATGGCAGAGAAAGCTGACCTACGCCGCCGACCACAACGGACCACGATCAAGGACATCCTGCGGACAGCCACGGACTTGGAAAAAAAGACCATGGCGTTCTACATGCACCTTGCGCGGAATTTCCAAACACAAGAAGAGCTGCGTAAATTCTGGTTTACCATGGCGCGACACGAAGCTGGTCACCTCGGCGCCTTAGCGTTGGTAGAGGGGGTGTTGGAAAGCGAACCAGACCTGGCGCAGTATGCCAAGGTGTGGTTCGATCCTTCTACGGTGGTCCGCTTGCGCTCGTTGCTGAGCGCCTACAACCGCGAGGTAGAAAAGAAGGTTTCCGTCGAACGTGCGTTTGAGATGGCCATCGATCTGGAAGCGTCAGAATTAGAAGACGTGGTGGTCGAGTTGCTCCAGGTCGTGAAGGAAAAGATGCTGCGCGAACAGGCAATTAAGTTGCTGATTCATGACTTGAGCGACCTCAGCTACATGGTCGAAAAGTTCACGCAGAACGAAGCCCTCTTAGCCCGGGCGGATGAACTAGTTGAGCGCCGCGTCGATGCCCTCACGATTTTCCGGCAGGAAAAGGGACAGCCGCTTCCGTCGTAGCCTGAGCGATCAGGATATACTGATAGGGGAGGAACGTCAGCGTGTCGGTGACACGGAGCCCCGCGTTTTGTAATTCTTGCTGGACCGTCTCTTCGCTCAGTCGCATCTGTGGTGGTGGCCCCACAGGCATGTCATTTTTCTTGTAGAAATCGACAATCACCACCCGTCCATCCGACTTGAGCGCTTTGCGCAACTTCCGGAGATAGACTTCGCGATCTTCGAGATGATGATAGGTGTTACACATAAACACCAAGTCAAGAGACCCATCGATCAGCAAAGGATCATGCGGTGGTACCAGCATCACCTGCACGTTCTGCAGGTGCTCTTTCGCCAGGCGCTGCCGCAGATAATCAAGCATGCCTTTATCGACATCAACAGCAAAGACCGCTCCTTTTTTTCCGACTGCGCGTGCCAGGCGTAGGGTGAAGTACCCACTGCCAGCGCCAATATCCGCGACAAACTGACCATCTTGGAGGTTCAGTGCCTCGATCACTGCCTGTGGTTTTTGCCATTCGTCTCGTTTGGGATCTTCAAGGATTGCCAGGTATTGCTCAAGTGGCAGCGGATGGTGCGGGTGGTGCTCTTGTGCGCTCACCATACTCGTCCACAGCCAAAGAACTAAGAAAACAACACCGTAACGAAGGGACTGCCGCGTAATAAACCTCATGTCACCGTTCCTTTTGTCTTCACTTCTTGGCACTGATAGCTAAGAGCTGACTGCTTGTTTCGCTATTTCGCCCCTGGCTCTTGCCTCGTGTCAAGGTGGGTTCTAAACAAGGGAGACCGGTGGTTGTTGATCACTGATGAAAAGGAGAAAACGTCCATGAATGTGATGGTGATACAGAGTTTGCTGTGCGTGCTGATCGTGCTGTGGGGACTGGCGATGGTCCTCATTGGCATGGTGTGGGCAAATTGGACCTGGGCACTACTGGGTATCGCGGTGTTGATCGTCGGTCTGCCGTTCGTCTGGAATGCGCTCCGTTCAACGGATCTGCAGCAGGAATGAAAATGCTTCCTTAGAGAGAGTTACTGTCGGCGTAAGGCACGTCCTGGCCGGGCCCCAGTGTGCTGCCCATCACGGACCACCTGCGTGCCATTCACGAAGACATGACGAATTCCAGCAGGATATTGCCGGGGGGCAGCATACGTAGCGGTGTCCATGATTGTCGTAGGATCGAAGAGCACGAGATCGGCATAGTATTCCGCACGCACGAAGCCGCGATCACGCAGCCGAAATTTCGTGGCTGGAAAACCAGTCATGCGGTAGACCGCTTCTTCCAAGGACAGCAGCGCCTCAGTGCGTGCATAGCGACCCAACACACGAGGAAATGTCCCATAGAGACGGGGATGAGGATTTGCTCCAGTGCTGGGAATACCATCTGAGCCGATCATCGTCGTCGGGTGACGTAAGACTGTACGCACATCTCCTTCGTCCATCATTTCGACGATGACGACTGCGCCCAGTCCCTCTTGTTCTAACACGCGCAGCGCTGCGGCTTCAGCGGGAAGACCGAACTGTTCGCTCAACTCTTGCAGCGTATGGCCTTCGTACTCAGGATGGTGCGGCGTTGACGCAAAGAAGACATGCCGTGGTTCGACACGCCCAACTCCGCCGTGAGTCCCTCGCTCATTCAGTGCGTTGTTCTGCATAATGGCCAACAGCACAGTGCTGCCAGACGTGTAGGGATATTGATCGGCTGTCGCATCGAGACCGCGTGCCTGCGCATCTTCCAGCAAGCGGAGCGAGTCGCGCACTCGACCCCAGTTCTCCTTTCCGCTCGCTTTGTGGTGAGAGATCTGTACAGGAATACCACTTTCCTCGCCAATGCACAGTGCTTCCCGCACGGCATCGAGCAACCCACCTGCTTCATTGCGCATATGAGTGGTGTACAGCCCACCTGCGGTTGCGACCTCGCGAGTCAAGGCGATAATTTCTTCGGTTTGGGCATAGCGTCCAGGCTCGTAGATGAGCCCAGTGGAGAACCCGACCGCACCGGCCTCTATGCCCTCCTGTATCCACGCGTGCATCTGCCTCAGTTCTTTCTCTGTCGGCTCTCTCTGGGCATTGCCCATGGCGGCAAGTCGTAACGTATTATGTCCCACAAGGAGCACAACATTCACACTCGGCGGATTCTGCTCGATGGCTTCAAGATACCCCCGATAGCCATCCCAGCGAGGCAACTCCAATTGCGGGTCAAACATGCGAAAGAACTGCGCAGCGGCATCGTACGGAGCAACGCCTAACCCACAGTTGCCGACGACATCCGTCGTGACTCCTTGCATGACTTTGAAGTCCATTGCAGGGGAGACGAGCACGGCAAGGTCGTCATGGCTATGGACGTCAATGAAGCCGGGCGCAAGCGCGAGTCCCGTTGCGTCAAGCACTACGCCGGCTTGCCCCTCAAGCTGCTGTCCAACAGCAACGATGCGCTCGCCACGGAGAGCCACATCCATCAGGACTGGCGGGTTTCCACTGCCGTCATAGATGGTGGCGTGATGGATAATGACGTCCCAGCCGTCGCTTGTCATGGCAAGAACCCTCCTTCGTGAAGCATTGCCCTATCCGTATACACTGATCAGCCCTTCGCGTGAATCTCTCGCTGCGGCGGCAATACTTCAGCGGACCTATACTCTTCGCGCGCGTTTGTGAAAAGGAGAGAGACTGAGGTTTGGTCAGGAGACCTGCTTCAACAGCGACACGAAGTATGAAAAAAAGGCAAAAGAAGGAATCTGCTCAGAGAAGCTCTCCCGACGTAAAGAAACGCCTGGCAGAAAGGACCAGAGAAAACGATGGAGGAAAAACAGCAAACCCACTTCAAAGTGATTATCCTCGGATCTGGACCGGCAGGGTTGACTGCCGCGTTATATGCGGCGCGAGCGAATCTCGAACCATTCGTGATCGAAGGCAGTCAACCTGGCGGTCAGTTGACGATCACGACTGAGGTGGAGAACTATCCTGGCTTCCCGAATGGCATTCTCGGGCCAGAGATGATGCATTTGTTCAAACAGCAAGCGGAACGATTCGGGACTCGTTCTACCTACGGAGACGTTACGAACGTTGACCTCTCCTCCCGTCCGTTTGCGATAACCTGCGACAACAAACGATTGACTGCCGAAACCTTAATTATTGCGACTGGCGCGACAGCGAAACTCTTGGGCCTGGAGTCAGAAAAACGTTTAATGGGCTACGGAGTCTCAGCCTGTGCGACCTGTGATGGGTTCTTTTTCCAAGGGAAAGAATTGGTCGTTGTCGGTGGCGGTGACACCGCGATGGAAGAAGCGCTGTTTCTCACCAAGTTCGCGCGCAAAGTGACCGTTGTGCACCGTCGGGATCAATTACGTGCCTCCAAGATCCTGCAGGCGCGCGCGCGTAACAATCCGAAGATCACCTTCATCTGGGACTCAACCGTAGAGGAGATCTATGGAGCCCCTAACGCCGAAGGGGTCACAGGAGTGCGGCTCAAAAACCTCAGGACTGGTGAGACCAGCGATTTTCGCTGTGACGGTGTATTCATTGCTATCGGACACTCACCGAACACCCAACTGTTCCAGGGACAACTCGATATGGATGAAGTTGGCTATCTGATCACCAAGCCTGGCTCGACGGCCACCAGAGTGCCTGGGGTCTTTGCCGCTGGCGATGTTGCCGACAAGATCTATCGCCAAGCGGTGACGGCAGCAGGGACCGGCTGTATGGCGGCTATTGACGCAGAACGCTTTCTCGAAAGTCATCCATAAGGGGCGAGAAGAAGGGAGCGACACAATGGAATTGCTTATCGACCGCATCGACTCTGCGATAGGAACGCTTCTGCTGATCTCTGATGGTGAGAGTCTCTGTGCGCTTGACTACGCTGACTACGAGCAGCGGATGACGAAGTTGCTGCACTCGCGCTACGGGCGCTTCCATTTGCAGGAGACGACCGATCCACTGGGCTTCAGTAGCCAGATGCGCGCGTATCTCGCGGGTGACGCTGCCTGTGTCAACACCATTCCGGTCAATCCTGGAGGGACAGCCTTCCAGCGGCAAGTCTGGTCAGCACTACGAACCATTCCCCCGGGGACTGTCCTTTCTTACCACGCAATGGCGACAAAGCTGGGCAAGCCTGCGGCTTACCGTGCGGTAGGCGCAGCCAATGCGCTGAATCCGGTTGCCATTGTGATTCCGTGTCACCGACTGGTGGGCACGAACGGCGCGCTCACCGGTTACGCTGGTGGGTTAGAACGCAAGCGATGGCTGCTTGAGCACGAGGGGGTTGACCTAAAAAAGTGCGTTCGCCAACGCACTCCTGATGCACCTGCACACGCAAGGAACATTTTTTTTCCTGCCAGTGGACGTAATATCGCTACCAGCAGTTGATTCCATCCCCGTTCGGCCTCCAGCCAACTGTGATGGTTACTCTTTCATCAGGTCCTGGATATCGGCAAGCGCTTCGGCAAACTCTTCCATGAATTCTCTCACCACAACGCGGCTCGATTTCACGCTGTCCACCAGTCCCACACCCTGGCCCACGAAATACGAGACCAGTTCGCGCGCTTTCTCGTTGCCCCGCTCGGCGGCGCGTTGCGCCACGTAGAGAGCGGGCTCGCTGATAAGGCTTTGCAAGGGCATGGGCAATGGGCTGGGGCTGTCCGGTCCTTCCCAGGCGTCGGTCCACGCCGAGCGGAGCTGGCGCGAATATTTTCCCGTGCGGCACTTGGAACGGACGGTGTCTCGCGAGGTGGCTTCGATCATCTTTTGGCGGAAGATTTCTGAGGTTTCCGACTCCGTCGTGGCCAGCCAGACCGATCCTGTCCACACGCCGGCGGCGCCGAGAGTCATGCACGCCGCCATCTGGCGGCCGGTCATGATGCCACCGGCAGCCAGTACCGGAACGTGGCGAATGGGCTTGATGGCGCGCAGGACCTCGGGGATCAAGACGAGGGTCGAGACCTCGCCGGTATGGCCGCCAGCCTCGCCGCCTTGGGCAACGATGATATCGACTCCCGCCTGTACCTGGCGGACTGCGTGTGCTTTGGATCCGACCAGCGCAGCGACAGGCACACCATGGGCATGACCCATATCAAGCATCGATTGCGGTGGGACGCCGAGTGCATTAGCGATCAACTTGATTGGATGGTGGAACGCAACCTCTAACAGCTTCAAGGCAGCATCCCGCTGCAGAGTGGATTGTGCGTCCGAACGGTGAAAGTGTCCACTCTCAAGCTGCTGTGGGGGTTCAACCCCATGCTTCGCGAGAAGGCCACGTACGAAGTCCTTATGCGTTTGTGGGACGCGCTCTGCCAGGGCGCCCACGGTGATACCTTTCTCTTCCTTGATCGACAGGTTCTCCGGAATGAGCACGTCGATCCCGTAGGGCTTACCATCGATGTGGTCGTCGATCCACTTCAGTTCGAGCTCAAGCTGATCGGGCGTAAACGCAGTGGCGCCAAGGACGCCAAAGCCACCGGCGCGACTCACGGCGGCGATCACGTCGCGGCAGTGGCTAAAAGCCACCAAAGGAAAGTCGATGCCTAACATTTCACAGATAGGAGTTTTCATGATCGTGTCCTTAAGAGGTCTATAAAAATAAACGGACAGCTGTTCGCTTCTAACACCCTTCTTCGCGCGCTGTCAAACTCTGGCTTCCCGCTCGTGCAGCAAGACTTGACGAGAAGCTGAAGAGATTGATAGAAGCAACCGTTCGTTTATTTTCACTCAACGTCATGCGTGTGTCTTTGCACGCCCAGCGCGAAAGCCTCGGCCAGGAATTGGGGGATGCGACAAAGCGGGGCCACGAGAGCTTTGCAGGAGGCGATGACTATGCCTGAGCTGACTGTTCTGAGGGACCGAACTTGCATTGTGGGGATTGGTGAAACGGCCTACACGCGCGGCACGCCCAAGAGCGCGCTCGAACTCGCCTTGGAAGCGTCGATGGGAGCCATCGAAGACGCTGGAATCAGGCCTGAAGCCATCGATGCAGTAATCCTGCCGGGAGGTGCCGGGAGTGGCGGCACCGCCGGCGATTTTTGTGCGAACCTGGGGCTGCAGGATTTACACTACACCACCTCTCTCCAGGAAATGGGCGGGGCTATGTGCGTATCCGCCGTCGAGTCGGCTGCCGTCGCGCTCGCCAGCGGGATTGCGCAGTATGCCCTCATTCCACTGTGCAGCCGGTTCTATTCCGGCCGGAAAGCGCGGCAAGTGACGTCTGACCCTGGGACGGGACTGCAGGCCGCCGAGACCATCAGGGATTACTATGCGCCGTTCGGCGTGGCGGCTCCGCCCCAACATTATGCTTGGATGGCGCAGCGGCATATGCAGCTCTATGGCACTACCCATGAGCAATTGGGAGCGGTGGCGGTGGCGATGCGTAAGCATGCGCAGCTGCATCCCAACGCCCTTATGAAGCGGGCGCCGATCACTCTCGATGATTACCTGGCGTCGCGCTGGGTCAGCTATCCCTATCGTCTCCTGGACTGTTGCCTGGAGACCGACGGCGCCGCGGCTTTACTGATGACGACCGCCGAACGCGCTAAAGATCTGCGCCGCAAACCCGTGTATGTGATGGGCGTAGCGTCGGGCCATCCCTTCCCACCGCACGATATTCCCAATCGGCCTGATATCCTCAAAATCGGACTCGATTTTTGCGCACCACGCGCGTACGCGATGGCGGGGGTACAGCCTGACGATATCGATTTCGCCGAAATTTATGACTGCTTCACCGGGCAGGCTATT
>CAZCWX010000686.1:0-4808 GCA_964502465.1 uncultured Enterobacteriaceae bacterium
GATAGACCTTCAGCGATTCATCTTTATACAGCCGCTTCACCCGCTTGTCATCCGATTCGGTAATGTCATACATCCCTTGGGAGATGATCGTGTCGTAGAGGCGACTATGGGCGAGCTTAGGGAGGGTCGGGTTTTCCTTCACCTGCTCCAGATAGTCGAGTAGGGTCCCCCGCCAGGCTTTGCTCTCACGGCTCGCCCGGTCATCCCGAATCAATTTCTCAAACATGCTCCTGCTGATTTCTTCCATGTATTACTCCTTTGTTGTCAGCGAACGTGAAAACCCCAGACCGAATCCCATCCTCCTGCTACATCCAAACCTTTCCTTCGTACAGCGGTTTACCTTCTCAGCTTCCTTTTTCGTGAATACAGAGCAAAGAGCAGAAAGGGTACTCCTTTGACGAGAGAAAACGTAACGGCCATAGGGCCCACTCCTGAAGTAACGAACGTGCGGAGTGGTTGCGCATTGAATTATCTTTCACCACCACCAAGCTGCAACACAGTGTCACCATTATAGGAATCCACAGAGCAACGAATCAAGCCCTGGATTTGGAGAAAAAGGATAAAGAAAGTGCAGGTAAATAACGATGGTCCCAACGGGACTCGAACCCGTGTTACCGACGTGAGAGGCCGGTGTCCTAACCGCTAGACGATGGGACCAGCAAGCAGCTGAGGAGGTAGGACTCGAACCTACAATCGCCTGATCCAGAGTCAGGTGGCTTGCCAATTAGCCTACTCCTCAATGGTTTTTCACCATAAACAAGCCCTATGGGGAAGTCAAGGTTCAGGAGAAAACGAGAAAACACCAGTCTCCGGCAAGACATGGTCCAGACGAGCGAGAGTCCGTTCCCTTCCGAGCACAGCCATCACCTCGAAGATGCCAGGGCTCACTGTCCCACCGGTCAGCGCCACGCGGACAGGTTGGGCGATCTTACCCAAGGGCAGTTGCTCTTCTTGCATAATCCCAGCAAAGACCTTTTCGATCTCCTGCTCGTTCCATACTGACAACGCCGCGAGCCGCGTACGCAACCGCTCAAGTATCGGAAAAATCTCTGCAGTCAGGAATTTGTTGACCGCCTTGGTGTCAAAGGAAAGCGCATCACTCAGATAAAAATGGGCTAGGTCTACTAGCTCGACTAGCGTTTTCGCCCGAGCTTGCAAAGTAGCCACCGCACGGGCCAGCCATTCGTTATCTGCAGGCAGAGGGTACCCTTTCTGCACGATAAAAGGTTTTATTTCCTGCGCTAACTGCGCCAGCGGGCGCTCTTTCAAATAGTGAAAGTTGAGCCATTGCAGTTTTTCGGCGTTAAAGATGCCAGCTGATTTCCCTACGTCTTCCAGGCAGAACTTTTCAATGAGTTCCGCACGAGTGAACACCTCTTGATCACCATATGCCCAACCTAAGCGCGCAAGAAAATTGACTAAGGCATCGGGAAAATAGCCAAGTTCTCGATAGGCGCGTACCGCAGTCGCGCCATGCCGTTTGCTGAGTGGGGAACGGTCGGTTCCCAGAATAAGGGGTAAGTGAGCAAACTGAGGAAGAGTGGCACCAAGAGCCTGAAACAGCAGGATCTGGCGCGGGGTGTTTGCTAAGTGATCGTCACCTCGCACGATATGGGTAATATGCAGGTCCGCATCGTCAACAACTGAGCAGAAATTGTATACTGGTGAACCATCCGAGCGGACTAAAATGAGATCATCCAGCTCGTGGTTTTGAAATACCACCTTCCCTTTAATCAGATCCTCAACAACGGTTTCACCCTCTTTTGGACCCTTGAAGCGAATAGTAAAAGGCCGAGGGTCTCCGGGCTGAGGTTGGTACTCCCGGCATGTGCCATCGTAGACCGGCTTCCGTCCAGTTGCGAGCGCGGCCTGACGCTTTGCTTCCACTTCTTCTGCTGTGCAATAACACCGGTAGGCTTTCCTCTCCTGGAGGAGTCGTTCGGCAGCCTCCTGATAAAGGGTGTAGCGTTGACTCTGAAAGTAGGGACCTTCATCCCAGGGGATTTCCAGCCATCGGAGCGCATCAAGGATTTCGTCGAGATATGCCTGCGTGGACCGTTGCCGGTCAGTATCGTCGATCCGTAAAACAAAGGTACCGTTCTGCTGTTTGGCATATAAAAACGCGAAGAGCGCGGTACGCGCCCCGCCAATATGCAGATAGCCAGTGGGACTGGGCGCGAAGCGAGAGCGAACAGTGTTCATGTCGTCACGCTAACAGGGGGTAGTCCAGCAAGTCAACGCCAGCGAGAGGGGTTTGAGTTCTGTAAACTCATCAGGTATGTTTTCCACACACGCCGAGACTGAGCCGCTAGCTCAGGCGGTAGAGCATCTGCCTTTTAAGCAGAGGGTCCCGGGTTCGAGTCCCGGGCGGCTCACTCAATTGCGGACTGAGGATCTCGGATTGCAGAAGAGAGTAGTGAACCTTACTGCAATTTGCACCCTACAATCCACACTCTGCAATGCACACGTCCCCGTCGTCTAGCTCGGCCTAGGACACCGGCCTTTCACGCCGGCGACACGGGTTCAAATCCCGTCGGGGACGTTCTCTTATGTCGATCAGCCTACAATATATTCGGCAATCGTGTCTCTTCGTCGATGAGTGCGACGGCAATCTGTTCTGTTGTCAGGCCGGTTGCATGCGCGAGATTTGCGCCTTGTAAGTTGGCTCCCCACAAATCCGCTCCATCCAAATGGGAGCCCCACAAGGTTGCCTGTTCTAAATGGGCCGCCCACAAAATTGCTCTCTCCAGGTGTGTTCCTGTGAGGAGTGTTCCCCGCAGGTGCACTTCTCGGAGGAAGGCTTCTTCCAGATGCGCGCCAACAAGATTTGCTCCTTCGAGGTGAGCACTAGCGAGAAATGCCCCGTTCAGATGCGCTCGCGGGAGTAATGCCCCTCGCAGGTCGGCCCCCCACAAATCCGCTTCTTCTAAGTGCGAACTCGTCAAATCTAACCCCTGCAGATTGGCATTCGGGAGCGTCACGCCTCGCAGGTCTGTTCGTCTGAGATTCAGCCACCGTTGCCCGCCGCTGCAGGCGGTTTTTTCTCGCCTTCCCAAGACAGTCAATATAGCGAGGATTTCAGGAGCATGGTGCACAGGAGCACGGGAGTGGGAAGCTTCTCCCCAAGGAGCCTGCTTTCGCACATAAGTGGCAAGAAACTCCATATGTTGCCAGTAAGCTTCTTCATTATTCCGGGCAAGTTCCTCTTGTGCAGCCTCTTCAATGATAAAGACCCACTCAGCAGCACCCTGCTGAGTGGCATGTTCTTCAGACCCTGTGATGAAGCGGACGAAGGTAAGCCCCATATCTCCCCTTTTGGCGCTTAACGTTTGTCAAGAATAACACGAGATTACGGTGAAGGGAGCGCGTAAGAAGTGCAAACCTTGCGAAGACATCTCGTTTAGGATCAGAACTGAACTTTTGCAAAGTTAGGGAAGTGCCAAATGCGCCTTGATTCTCGTCGGTTGCCAACCATCCAGCGTCGCCCGTTCAATCGCCCACGAGATCGTTTTCCCCAGCGTTTCGCGCAGGACGGCCCGACAGGCTTCGCCGATGGTCGTCAGCGTTTCGGTCGCCCACGCCCGCGCACGGCCCTGACGCAACTGAGCCACCAGCAGACTGTGCACCAGCAGTACGAGGTAGAGATGCCGCGTCTGGCCCTCGCCGCTGCGCAGTTGACAGTCCCCCAAGCCCAAATGCTGCTTGCCGTCCCGATGCAGGGTCTCCGTCCCTGTCCAGCGCTGCCCGTAGCCGCGCAACACCCGCGTCACTTCCCAGTGCGTTTGATTGGTAATCAAGATCTTGACCGGGTCCTTGCTGTTCCACTGGTTCCAGAGAATCACCACGCGCACGGCGTGGGTATACTCCGGCAGCCAGATCTTCTTGGTGAAGTACCACTGCGTGCGCTCGCCTATGGTCACCTTCTTGCGGGCTCCCGGGGGAATCTGCGCGGCCATTTCGTCAGCCCGCAGTTCGACCCCGCGACACCAGACCTTGCGGTTAAACTTCAGATCGCCCACATAGGCCCGCTCGTGCTGGGCAATATGATTGCAGACGGGGGCATTAGTAAAGTAGCTATCGAAGGCGAAGGTGCCGGGAATCTGCCGCGCGACCACCCAATCGACCAACTCGCAGCACAAGACCGTGTGACTCTTGAACGTCGCCAGCCGTTGTTCTTCCTCCGGCGCGGCGGCCACGCCGCCCGGCTGCGCCTCCAACTGCGCCTGCTGGGTCTCACAATCCGCCCGCTTGCGAAAGCGCCGGAACTCCAACGCATAAGGCTTGCCCGAGGGACACACATAATTGGCAATCAGATAATCGTGGGCAACCTTGTGCCGCTGCTCGGCATGATCCCAGAAGTAGCCCACATCCTCAATCAGTTTGCCGGCATGATCCAGCAGCGTGTTATCAATCGGAATCACCCCGCTGGGCGCATAGCGCGTCTGCGGGTCCCGCTGCAACCACGCCAACCGCTGCTGATTGAGTTTCGCCGCATCCCAGTCGACTTCCGTGAGCCAGCGGTTGAGACACGATTGATCGGTCGTCTGGGCAAATTCCGCGTTGATGCCCGAGACGGTCTTCTTCTCCGCCACCAACAGGCCCGTCAGGTACTCGGCAAAATGCCGCCGCTCGGGTTCATTGGCAAAGATGGCCCCAAACTGTTCGCTGGCGTGCTGTACGAGAGTCGGAAACTCAATAATGGCGGGCATTGCAGGGCCTCCCCAGGAGATTTTCCGGCGCTATCACCGTCAGCTTACCGTAAATGCGCAGCTTTGGCGCGGTCCCCACGCATTTTGCAAAAGCTTAGT
>CAZCWX010000687.1:0-6227 GCA_964502465.1 uncultured Enterobacteriaceae bacterium
CTTGTGAGATTTGTCAGCCTCCCCGGCCAGCATCGCGTCAAGCAGGTCGCTGCGTGTGATAATGCCCACCAGCTTATCGTTCTCTACTACCGGCAGTGCGCCGAACCGCTGTCCGCGCAAGCGCTGGGCTGCTTCCCGCAGCGAGGTCTGCAGACTAACGGCAATGACGTTGTACGTCATCACCTCTTCCACCGTGTACGAGTCGGCGAATTCATCAATGTCCTTGCCACGCAGGAGCCGAAGGCTCGAGGGATAAGCATCACGAATGTCACGATCAGTGATGATCCCGACGAGCTTGCCATTGACTACGACGGGGAGTTGGTTAATGCGGTGTTTGGTCATTAGCTCCCGTGCATGCCGTAAGGAGTCCTTCGGCTTGACGGTCACCACTGATGTAGTCATCCATTGGGAAACGTTCATGGTAGGGATTCCTCCGTAGTGCTTCCTCTGTCGTCTATGAATCTCAGAATGATACCCCTTTCCGCAGGAGGATAAGTTGGTCTGGCGTGAGTGGTTTGGGCTCGGTAGGAGCAAAAGCCTGCAACGTGCCCAGAATGACTAATCCGAGCCCTTCCCGGAGATGCTGTTCTTCTAATCGCGCCTCATGTACCGCACCGGCTGCCTCAGCAAGTGCATGGAAGGCTGCAGGAGTCATAACCGCAAGCGAATCCGTAGTCCGAGCGACAATGACTTCATCGGGATAATGCGTAAACCCCAGACTCGTCGCCTGAGTCTTGTAGACCCCAGGTTCCATGCCAACCTCGTTCAGTCCTGCGGCAAGGGTCTTCTCTATCGTGACCTGAACGCACCCTTGCGGATGAGTGCTTAAGTGCTGGTCCACGGTCTGTTCAAGAGGAGGAGTCACACAGAGTCGATTCATGGTTGTATTGAATTGTTCCAGCGCCCGTTGTTCCATACAGGCGACGAGGAGCATGAGTGGTATGAGCGTGAACAGTTTCATGGTGTTTCTCTTTCTTCTCATCAATCCTGCGCAGATCCATCGTGCTTCCTCTTTACCAGAACACCCGCTTCCCCAGAGCGGCTGAAACCCCAAGGCCGGTAGATAACTCATCGAACAGCCGATCAACCTCTTCAGACAGCCGCACGGGGAGCGAGAACCATGATTCCTTTTTGGTCATAGGTTTGTCCTCTGCGTCTTAAGAGCAACTCTCATACCAGTAAGAGAGTTGTCTGTGGCTGACTTTTTCCTGGAAACGTTCCTGCTTGTGAGAAGCACAGGTGGGAAAATGTGCAGAATTGAGAAATGGGAGCATGAAGAGCGACCATCCTACCGACCTGGAACTGTTCTAACAACCCTTCCGCATGCTTGTGTCCAGCGCCGCTCTCCTTGCCAAGTTCCTTGGCAAAAGAAAGCCATGGCTCTGTCAATCCTGCTTGACAGCAGTAGCCAAATTGTGGAAATTCCGAGCAGTTCGTGCTTTCAGTTTGCCTATCGGCAGAGGAGGAGAGGATGGCGAGTCAGACGCACCCCACGACAGCTCCGTCGCTGATGCGGGAGATGGGGCTCAGTGAGGAGGAGATTGCCCGGCGCAAAGCGTTTCTCGAATTTGGCGACGAGGACGTTGAGCGGCTGCGCGGGCTGCACAAGCTGGCCCAGAGGTATGCCGACGACGTGATCGAGGATTTCTACCGCCATCTCCTGGCCTTCGACGAGAGCCGGCGGTTCTTTACCGACCCCGCAATCCTCGCGCGGGTCAAGGCCGCGCAGAAGCAATACTTTCTACGGCTCACCCAGGGCGATTACGATGCCGCCTACGTGGAAGACCGGCTGCGCATTGGCGTAGCCCACGAGCGCATCGATCTGCCCTGTGAGTTGTACCTTGGGGCATATAACTTCTACCTGCGAGCGGTCATGCTGCGTCTGCTGGAGGCGTACAAGACAAATCCTGAAGAGGTGCTCCCGACGTTCGTTTCATTGTTGAAGCTGGTCTTCCTGGATATGGGTTTAGCTATTGAGACCTACCTGTTCCAGCGCGAGCGCACCATCCGTGACCAGCAGGAAGCCATCCGCGAGATTTCTACCCCGGTGCTGCCTCTGCGCGAGCGGTTGCTTTTATTGCCGATTATCGGCGCGATCGACCCGCCACGCGCCCAGCAATTGACTGCGCAGCTCTTACAGAGTATCCGTGCCCACCGTGCCAAGGCGGTGGTCATGGATATTACGGGTGTCCCGACGGTAGACTCGGCGATTGCCAATCACCTCATTCAGACTGTGCAGGCAGCCCGTCTCATGGGTGCAACGGTGATCGTCTCGGGACTCTCGCCAGAAGTCGCCCATGCGCTGGTGCGTATCGGTGCGGACCTGAGCGCGGTCAACACCGTGGGGACGCTGCAAGACGGCATTGAGGCAGCCGAACAGCTCCTCGGTTATACCGTCATCAAGACCAAGGCTGCAGCGACCGTGACCAACAGCGCACAGGAGCCGTAGACGATGCGCGTGCCGATTCTGAAACAAGGCCACTACCTGATTGCCTCGATTCAAGATGCCTTAACGGATGAAGACTTGTCGCAATTGCGGGAGGAGTTAGCGGATCGCGTGGGTAAACTCCACACCCGCGGCGTCATCGTCGATGTCACGGTGCTCGATGTGATGGACTCTTTCGCGGTTCGCACCTTGCGTGACCTCGCCCGCACCATCAAGCTGCGCGGGGCAGAAACGGTCATCGTCGGCATCCAGCCCGAGGTGGCCTTTTCCATGGTGCGTCTGGGCCTGACGCTCGAAGGCGTAGAAACGGCGTTAGGCTTGGAAGACGGACTCGCCCTCTTGCACCAGCACACGCAGCGAGGCGCCAGACGTGGAGGGTGAAACGCAGGTGCCGATCCGACAGGGCAGTGATATTATTACTGCCCGCCAGCAGGGGCGAGCGTTAGCGGCCCAGTTGGGTTTCTCCAGTACAGACCAAACGCTGATCGCCACCGCCATTTCCGAGCTGGCCCGCAATATTCTGCTCTATGCCCGGAAAGGGGAAATCATCTTGTGCCCGGTCCACAATGAGAAAAATGGGATTATCGTCATCGCCCACGATGAAGGACCGGGTATTCCCGATCTCAATCTGGCGTTGCAGAATGGGTACTCAACCTCAAACAGCCTCGGGCTCGGTTTACCAGGAACGAAGCGGATCATGGACGAATTTACCATCGTCTCGGAAGTGGGGAAGGGCACGACGATCACCATGAAGAAATGGAAGCGATGAAAGACGCCTCCCCCCTCATAGACTGGGCCGTGGCGACAAGAGCCCTGGCTGGACAAACGGTCTCCGGAGACTTGCATATCGTTCAACCGTTCCTTAGTGGTATCCTCGTTGCCGTAGTGGATGGCTTAGGACACGGGGAAGAGGCGATCGTTGCTGCCAACCTGGCTATCGCGGCCTTGAAGGAGCACGCCCACGAGTCGGTGGTATCGTTGCTGCAGCGTTGCCATGACCAACTGAAAGGGACACGTGGTGTGGTCATGAGCCTGGCGTCGTTCGGTGCGCAAAACAGTTCGATGACATGGGCGGGAGTAGGTGACGTCGAGGGGGTGTTGCTGCGCGCTGCTCCGAGTGCTCGACCAGCACGCGAGTCTATCCCGTTGCGCGGCGGGGTGCTCGGGTATCAACTGCCGCCACTGCGAGCTGCCACGGTGTCTGTGGCGCAGGGCGATCTGCTGATCTTTGCTACGGATGGGGTGCAGAACAGTTTTGTCCAGGAGCCGCTGTTGCACAACCCCTTGATCCGCCAGACAGCGGACGGACCCCAGGAACTTGCCAATCGTCTCCTGGTCTCCTATGGGAAAGAGACCGATGACGCGTTGGTCCTTGTTGCGCGCTATCGCGGAGATACTCCATGAATGACCTCCAGCGCCAGCTTACCCAGCAACTCATCGCCGTGTTGCAAGACTATATGGCGGACGGTGGGGAGGCGGCGCTGCTGCGTGCCTACGATCTGGGCCATAGTGCCGTGGCTAGCCAGGTCAACGTGCTAGAAATGTTGGCAATTCAGCAGGACGCACTCGTGCAGGTGCTGCTCCAGAAACTGGCGACCGAGGAGAGTACTTGCCTCACACACGCAACGGCTGATGTTTTCACCGAGAGCCTGGCGCCCTTTGAACTGGCCAGGCGCAGTTCTCAGGAAGGCAAAGCCTTGCTGCAGCATGTGAACGCTGAGCTGGAGCAGCAGGTCGCAGAACGGACGGAGGCGCTGCAACGGGAACGGGACTTTGCCGAACGCCTGATCGAGACTGCCCAAGCCATTGTGCTCGTCCTTGATGGGGAAGGACGGATCGTGCTCTTTAATTCCTACCTGAAGGAGCTTTCCGGCTACCCTCTGGCAGAAGTGCAGGGCAAGAATTGGTTCACCACCTTCATCCCAGAGCACGAGCAGAGCCGCGTCCGGGACATATTCGTGCGGACCGTGCGGGAGACGCAGACCCACCGCACTATTAACTCCATCCTCACCCGAGACGGGCATGAACGCGAAATTGAATGGTCTTCCACGCTGCTCACGGACGCGAGCGGCAACGCCATCGGTGTGCTTTCCATCGGGCAAGACGTGACCGAGCACGAACGTACACAAGCCGCGCTCCGCAGTCTCATCCAAACGACCCAGGATGCCGTGATCTTAATCGATCACCAAGGTCACATCGACATGTTCAACCCAGCCGCTGAGCAGATCTTTGGGTACAGCCATGGCGAAATTGTGGGGCAGAATGTGAGCATGCTAATGCCCGAGCCCTATGCCAGCGAGCGCGATGACTATCTCACTCGCTATGAGCGGACCGGTGAGGCGCGCGCCATTGGCCGCACTCGCACGGTGGCTGCGCGCCGCAAGACTGGAGAGGTGTTCCCGATTGAAATCTCGGTGGCAGAGGTTAAGGTCGGCAACGAGGTGCGCTACGGCGCCTTCATTCGCGACATCTCCGAGAAGGTTAGACTCCAGGAGCAGCTCATCGAACGCGAGCGCCTAGCGGCGATCGGTGTCACCGCAGCCAAACTGGTGCATGAGATCGGCAATCCACTCAACAGTATGTCGGTGGCGACGCAGCTCTTGCAGCGACGCCTCAGTAAATACAACCTCGACGACAACATCTCTGCGTCTGTGCGATCGATTATGGACCAAATTACCCGTCTCTCACACCTCCTGCAGGAGTTTCGCTCCCTCTCGCGCCGGCAAGAGTTCGCTTTTCAGTCCACCGACCTGACCGCGGTCGTGCAAGATGTGTTAACCGCAGAACTCCCGCTCTACTCCGAGCGGGGGATTACCGTCGAACAGGTGTTCGCGTTCGATGTCCCCTCGATGCAGGCGGACCGGGACAAACTCAAGCAAGTGGTACTCAATCTGTGCAAGAACGCCCTTGAGGCGATGCCCGAAGGAGGGAGGCTTACCGTACGGGTGCACAACGCAGGGGAGCATATCACGCTGGAGGTGGCAGATACTGGCGTAGGGATTCCTGAGGGAGTCAACATCTTCGAGCCCTTTGTGACGACCAAAGCCGAAGGTACAGGATTGGGGCTGGCCATCGTGTGGCAAATCGTGGAGGTACACGGAGGAACCCTGACCTACACGAGTGCGCACGGCCAGGGAACGACCTTCACAGTCATGTTCCCGTTGGCGTTTTCCGAAGGATAAAGAGAGTGGTGCATAGCGAGTGCTTACCGGCAGTCTTACGTGAGGATCCGCTTGATCCGCGTGAGCATATCATCAAAATTGAGCGGCTTGTTGAGATAGTCCTGCACGCCGAGGCGCTCAGCCTTCCGTCGGGCATCGATCGTGACATCTGCCGTGAAGATGATCACCGGAGTGGTAGGGGAGACGCTCTTCAAGTGCGTGATCACGCCCGTGCCGTCGAGCCCAGGCATCTGTAAATCAGTTAAGACAAGATCGGGCTGGAAGGCGGCGAAGATAGTCACTGCTTCATGCCCGTCAGCAGCAGTCGCGACCTCATAGCCTTCGTCTTGGAGGACTTCAGCAATACCATCACGGCTAATCTGCTCGTCGTCGACGACCAGAATGCGCTTTTTTGTCATCTTCCAGGTTCAGCAACTGCCGTGCCAGTCGTTGCTGATGTTGTGGTGGGCCGTGGCGCGCCGTCATTGGCTGTGTCCTGGTCGAGGGGCGTGAGCGAGCGTTCCCAAGAGCGAGAAGCTGAGGAGATAGTTTTCGCCTATGCTACGGAGAGTATCGCAGGTACTTCGCCTTGAGCGGGATCACCGTATAGCCGTTCTCTC
>CAZCWX010000688.1:0-12091 GCA_964502465.1 uncultured Enterobacteriaceae bacterium
GAAGCGTTCAAGAAGCGCATGGGCTGGCACTTCAAGTGGGTGTCGTCGTACGGCAGCGACTTCAACTACGACTTTCATGTGTCGTTCACAAAGGGTTAAATCGCCAAGGGTAGTGCTTGATAATCCGAAGGAAAGACATAAACTATAATAATATGGCATATGATCATCCCTATCCAGAGGCGCTCGAGACGTTGGTCTCGCGCCTGCCAGAACTTGCACTTATCCTTGGTCCTGCGGCGAGGCCCAGGCTGGAGTCCGTTCGCTTGCTGTTGCAAGAAGCTATTGCCGCGCATGCCAACGGTGACGTTCCGCGGGCGATGTATGGTATTGGCAGAGCAATGGATACCCTCGCACAACTTGCTGATAGCCTTGATCCTTACGAGGCGATGATGATGCGTGCATTGTCAGCCCAATTTCGTCAGGCACTCTTGCATGGAGATCACAACGAGGTGCAGCGCACCTCGGACCTGATGCGTGAGCAGTCAGGAACGATGATCAAAAACAAGCGCTGACGTCTCAAGACTCACGAGCTATTGCCGATCTTTTCACTTGTGCAGTCTTAATCCACCAGAGAAAGGTGAAAGGGTAAACAGTGGCTCAATCTTCTGCCCTCGAACAACCCCCATCGCTTACGACCCCGATAACAATTCCACCGTTGCCCCAGTGGAGAGCGAAACTGCAGGCCCAGTGCTCTGCGTGGGCACGGTCTCCCCGTGCACACCAAGTGCTTCGCGCACTGTTGCTTGTGGGGATTCCTGGCATCGGTGCGTATGCCCATTTGATTGAACCGACATGGCTCAAAGTCAAACGCCTTACCTTGCCTCTTCACAACTTGCCCCTCAGCCTTGACGGGTTCCGCTTAGTGCATCTGAGCGATTTGCACATTGGCTCTGCAGTGCCAGGCTGGTTTTTCCACCGGGTGATAGAAACAGTGCGTCAGTTAGCTCCTGACGCAATCGTGCTTACCGGTGACTTTGTTCATACTCGCCCAGAAAACTCACAAGAACTCGCGGCGCTCCTGAGCAAACTACAAGCTCCACAGGGTGTATTTGCTGTTCTCGGGAACCACGATTACGCAGTGAATTATCCTGGACATCCTGGGCTTCCTGGAGCTGAGGATGTCGTGATTACTGCCCTGGAACAGGCTGGGATCACCCTATTGCGTAATGAGTGGCTCCCGATCGGAGGAGGGCAGTGCCCGCTGGCTGTCATAGGGATAGAGGATCTCTGGAGCGGACGTGCCCAGACGGCTCCGTTGCAGGATATCCCCGCGTCGTATCCCCGCATTCTGCTTAGTCATAATCCGGACATTGTCCAGTTTTTGCCGCCGGATAGCTTTGACTTGCTGTTGTGTGGCCATACGCATGGGGGGCAGGTGCGTGTTCCCCCATTTCCTCCGCCAGTGACGGCAATCTCAAACCGACGCTTTTGGGGTGGGCTGTTCGCTCATGGCCGCAGTTGGGTTTTTGTCAGCCGTGGGATTGGGTATACTTGGCGTGTTCGTCTGGCTGCTCGGCCGGAATGTGTTGAGATCACCCTCACTGGACAGTAGGCGCTGCTCTTCTTACTTGACTTCCTGAGAGGGGTTGGGGAGTGCAAAAAAACATGGCGAAAGAGTTGAAACCTTGTTGTGAAAAGACCCTCACTGCTCGAGTGAAAAAAATCAGGAACTATTACACTACTTTCCCTGTCATCAAAGATATTCCCTGTCCTGTGTGTCGACAGATTATTCAGGTGCGGGTGTACGAGAAGTCCTCCGAAGCAAATCTGTAGTTGCGTACCGGAGGAATAATCATCCTCTTCTGGACGGTGAGAAGATTGGAGATGTCTACGTAGAGCGACTGAGACGCCCTGGTCAGCTTGGGGCTGAGGGGAATTCCGAAGGAACCACCTCAAAGAGACGTGACTTGTCGCGTCTCCCTTCTGCTGTTGCTACGCGAGTGGGGATCGTTTTTTATAAGTATATTCGTAGCTTAATGTACCTGATAGGGAGCGGGCATCTGGCCAGACCGCACCCAATTGAGGAACACGTTGAGCGGTGGCCGTGTATTAATCTTGGCACCGGCAAAATTGCCACAGAGTCGCACCCGACCGCTATTGATCAGGTAGGCAACGGTAGCGACGGCTTCCTCATCGTTTTTGGCGGACTCATTCACAGTCTGGATCAGATCAAGAAGGGTAGTTTGTTGTTGTACTGCCATTGATGTATCCTCCACGAGTAAAATAAGAGAGCAATCTCTGTGCCATTTGCAATTTTTCAGCATTTTTGAGAAAACCACTGAGATTTCAAGGAGAAAAATATGTTCCCGCTTGCGGCGGCTCTCCAATTAACGGTTTAACGGTGCGCAGATGTGACATCTTTATCGGTCGGAGTGTTGCCATTTTACGGTATCGAGAAAAAAGCGCGTAATGTGAGTCCCTCTGTCCGCGAAGAATAAAGAGAATATGGGAACAAAATGTGTCCATCTCAGATAACGCAAAAATTCCTGGCGTTAAATTTTTGCCGCATTGTGTCACTGAGCGTCAGGTGCTTTTACAGGTAAGATAAGGTGAGTGAGGGAAGCGTGACAGATTATGTCTCTCGACGTGACATATCGTGTCTTTCAAGTTGGATGGTGACCATTGTTGTGAAAATTTTTGTCAGTAAAAAGGGGAATTATGGCATACGAATACTTGCTCTCTGAACAAGCCGATGGGGTGGCGACTATCACACTCAACCGACCGGAGAAACATAACGCCCTTTCGCAAGGATTGTTGACTGAACTGCGGGGGGTGCTTGATATGATCGAAGTTGATACAGACATACGGGCTGTGGTGATTACGGGAGCTGGCAGGCAGGCATTTTCTACTGGGTTTGACCTCAACCCACGTGAACTGGCTGTCGGAGCCCCGCAGGACGAAGCGGACTGGAACCGCTCGATCAAGCTCAACTTTGATACGTTGATGCGGATTTGGAATCTGCGCCAGCCGGTGATCGCTGCCGTGAACGGCTATGCCGTGGCTGCTGGCTCAAATCTGGCGCTGATCTGTGACATCACCATCGCTGCAGAGAATGCGACATTCGGGGAACCGGAAATTCGTCATTTCGCCCTTTCTCCCTTGCTCTTACTCCCCTACCTCGCCAACAACAGCAAGGCGATGCACTATCTCTATTATAGCGGCGACACGATCGGTGCTGAGGAAGCCTTGAAGCTCGGGCTGGTCAGCAAAGTCGTTCCGCAGGATCAACTGCAGACTGAAGCACGGCGTATCGCCCGGCGGATTGGGCAGGTTCCGGCGTATGCCGTGCAATTGACCAAGCGGAGTATCAAGTCTGCGTATGAAATGATGGGATTCAAAAACGCCATGGAGCTACACCGGGCGAATGATGCCTTGGTGATCGATGCTTCACAGATCGAAGAAAAACGCAATCTGATGAGAGTATTACAAGAGCAAGGACTCAGGGCGTTTCTTGAATTGCGGGATGGACCGTTCCGACAGGAATAGTTTGCAAGAAGCAATGGGGAAGAGTGATGAAAGAGGTCACAGGTAAAGTCGCCGTGTCACGAGCGCGTACACGTGACACATTGGTGGACGGATGGAGTGCCAGCGAACTGACACGCATGGAAGAACTCTTTCCTTTTGTGGTGCGCTACGAATAGCTGTTCTGGGACATGGCTCTTAAGGGCAGCGTGTAGCCTGTGTGAAGGGGCTGCCGCATTTGTCGAAAGACAAATGCGTGGCGTGTTATGGATGTTTCCTATGACCGCAGTCCAGCCTGGTGCAGCAGGGGTAAGACCTTCTCCCCGAAGTACGTGATCTCTTCGTTGTAATCGAGCCAGCAAAGGATCATCCCCTCAATACCAATCTGCGACAGCTTCACCAATTCTTCAGTGACTTGTTCGGGGGTGCCAACCATCGGATACCCCCCCCAGCCAGCGATGAAATGCTCAGCAAACTCGGTGAGATGCTGTTCAGAGAACGAGCCACTTTCGACACCCAGGAGCCGCAGGATGATACGGGTCGCTTCCCAGTCGCCTTTCTCGATAATGTAGCGGTACATCTGCTTGGCTTCTTTCTCAGTATCGCGGCAGACCACCAGACCGTAACTCATCATCCCGATCTCACGACCGTACTCGTGTGCCAGCCGTTGCACATCAGTGACAACTGTTCGCCCGTTCTCGAGGGTATCGATCGAGATAAAATTAAAATCGACTTCACGGGCGGAAAACTCTCTTCCTGCTGGAGAGAAGCCGGCATTGATGAGCACTGGATACGGTTTCTGCATAGGCTTTGGCAGCAGGTAGCCATCTTTGATGCGGAAGAACTCACCCTCGTGATCGAAATGCTGCTCGGTCCACAGCCGTTTGATGACCTGAATCCACTCGCCGGCGTAACGGTATCGCGTGTCATGGTCCATCTGCTTGACGCCAAACATTTCCATCTCCGGCGTGAACCACCCACAGACAATATTGAGTCCCCAGCGGCCTGCGGAAATGTGATCAATGGTTGCGCCTTGCTTAGCCGCAACAATGGGGTGCATGGTCGGCACATGCGAGGTGGAGAAGAGCATGATGTGCTGTGTGTGGGTCGCCATTGCGGTTGCCCAGGTGTAGGTCTCCATGCAAGTGCCGTTGAAGTCCGTAGAACCACCAAAGCCTCGCCAGCGTCCCACCGGCACTAACAGTTCGAAACCAAGAGCATCGGCCTTTTGGGAAATGGCAACGTTATGTTTGTACGTTGGCTCGAAAGTAGACTCAGCATGACTGATTGTACACCCATAGCTGCAATTCTGGCCGAAAATACCAAGCTTCATTTTGTTTTGATTAAAGACCGGCACATGGTTGCGGCGATACTCCATTAATTCGGTTGCATTCATGGGGACGTTTCCTCTATTGTCAGTGCGGGACTATGAACAAGCTTGATATCTATATCTGCACCAAAAGCAAGTGTACGGCCAAGCGCGTCCAGGTCAAGTTGTGGGCAACCGAGGCGCAGGCAGATTCCTATAATGGGCCGGAGCTACTCAGCGCGATACGGGAACTGGTAGCAAAGAAACAGCTCGATGACTGTGTGAACGTGCATGAGGTGATGTGCATGTCCGGGTGTCCGGTGGGACCACGAGTCGATATGATCAGTGGCTCTCGGCGAGTCATGTATTTCCAGCGCAAGGTGCCGACGGGGAGGAAGGATTTGGTAGGCTGGGCCTTCATAGGAAGCATCGAGGAAGAAGTAGACACCTATCTTCCTTTTGGTGGGTAACGCTGCACTTTTGCCCCCCCTGCTTGATTAGGGCTGAAGCTAGTGGCTTAAGTTGTATTCGAGATGATACTTGCCGCCTTCGAGATCCCATGTGTTGTTCGCGCTCCAGGAGTAGGAAGCGATTCGCCGGCACTTCTTGAAACCAATCGGAACCTCGTCTGGACCGATCAGTCGACCATGTCGAAAGATGTAGAGGTAAAAAGTCTGCTCGTAGGCATCGAGGTTAGGAGCCAGGTAACTCAGAAACTGTTTCAAAAACTCAGCAACATCTCCGTTCCGCCTCATCCAGACTGCGCTTGCTACACGATCCGGGCCGGTCGTGGTCATTGCTTTGCCAGAAATGCCGTGGCGTGTGCGAGTTCCGGACGCTCGGTATCGCGATCGGCGGTCAACGTCTGCAGCTTAGCGTAATACTCGCGGGCCGCCTGGCGGTTGCCGTCTGCTTCTGCGGCGCGACCGGCCCCGTACATACCCCGGAAGCGATTGGAGTCGCGCTGCAAGGAGTGCTCGAATTCGGTGAACGCTTGCGTTGGCTGGTTGAGCGCCAGAAGCATCTCGCCCAGCAGTTCCCGCGAGGGCACGACGTTCCCCGGGGTCACGGGGTGTTTGTCACTGGCCTCTTCTGCTTCTGCCGCGGCGCGCATCAACTGCACCGCCTCATCGGAGCGCTTCTCCGCCAGCGCGATCCAGGCATTAAGTGTCTTGATTTGAAAATCCGTCTGGCCCGCCCAGTAGCCGATCTTGGCAGCTGTCATCGCCTCCTTGAGCGTCTGCAATCGCTCCACATCCTTGCGCGCCGCCGCGACCTCTCCACTGCGCGCCGCACCCAAGCCGCGAGAGAAGACCAGAACGGCCTCCGCATGAGGGAACGTGTCCCAGGCCATATCGCGTGGGCTGAGTTTGAGCGCCGCTGCCTGCTTCCAATCGCCGCGTTCCAGCGCGTAGCGAGAGGGGATCGCGGCGAAGGCATAGGCGGCCGCAAAGTCTTCCACGTTCACCTTGCGTATCGCCGCGACCTCGTCCACCAGGAGCTTCGCCGCCTTATCCTGTGCCTGCTGGAGGTGGCCAAACACCAAGTAATCCATGGCGTGCAACGCATCGTAGGAGCCGATCCCAAGGGTTTGCCCAGAGAGTTCGTTCTTCGCCGCACGGTACGAAGCGCGATTGCTTTCGACCATTTCCGGCCATAGACCAACTCGGCTAAAAAGATGTGAGGGCATATGCAACGCATGCGGCACTGAAGGCGCGATTGTAGCGTAGGCGCGGGCGGCGGGCAGTCCCTTCTCCGCCAGTCCGGCATAGTCATATGTGTGGATCAGGTAGTGGGCGATGCCCGGATGGTTAGGGTATTTCTTGAACAAGGGCTCCAGAATGCCTGCTGCCTTGAGCTGGTTAGCGAAGGTCTTGTCGGTGGGCACGGCCGTGGCGTTGAGCACGAGCGCGTAAAGGATCTGCGCTTCGTCATCCTCGGGATAGCGCGTCGCCACGCCCTCCATTCCCTTTTCGAAGGCCAGCACTCGCGATCGGTGGTCCACCGTCTCCCAATCTGTAAAGAACGCGGCCAGCGCCGCGATATAGTCGCGTTCGCGCGCGCTCTTGGCGCTCACGCGCTGCGCCTCCGTCATGGCCACTGCGCCCGCCTTCGGCACGTTCGGATTGATGGACCAGCCGAAGGGATTGCCCATTGACATGATGGCAATGCCCCAATGCGCCATACCGCAATCAGGATCGTGCGCCAGGGCCTGGGCAAAGGACTGCTTCGCCGGTTCGAACCAGAAGGAATGAAACAACGCCATCGCCCGATTGAACTCCTGCTGCGCGGCAACATTGCACGAGACGGGAAAGTGTACTTCCCCGAGCTGCTCGGGTGAGGCAGCTGATGGGGGAACGTGCTGGTCATGCTCACTCTGCGCCCAGGCGCTGTGAGTGGAAGCGCCGAGCAAGGTTACCAGCAGCCATACGATAAATCTTGCAATTGACATAGAAGCCTCCGCTCATCGATTGTTCCTTGTCCAGTGTGAATTCGGCCTAGATCACGCTGGTGCAAGGGGCGCACGCGTCGTAAATACGCAGTCAGCGGCCTTTTGACCACTGCCGGCAACATCGTGATGTGATCCTTCTCCCCTTTGCCTTCGCGCACTACGATGAGGAACCCCCTCACCCTATCCCTCTCCCACACGAGGGGAGAGGGAATTTCAGTAGGAGGGTGAACCTGTCCGCTTTAGTCCGCTGCTACCAATCGTTCCGGCTCCTGACGGCTCTGCCGCAACCGCGCCGTTTGCTCCCAGTTAATGCTCATGGTCTGCGGATCAATGACAACCCCATACTGCTCACGTGCGCCGGTGATCGTGACTTTTTCACCTTTGACATCAGCCAACACCATCTCTGGCGCTCGCGTCCAGGGATCGCCATGGCCACCCGACCCGCTGATCACGTGATAGATGCGGTCCCCGGGCTGCACCTCAAGGTGCATGTGGGTTTGCCGTGGGAGTTTGCGGTTGTCCTTCCCCGGATTGAGAATATTCTGCGACAATCCCCCAGGTTGCCCGCCCGCCATTCCTTCAGAACGGTTCAGCCGACACGTGCGTATCATCGCGTGCCCTGGCTGCAGGAACCGCCATTGTCTAATGACAGAAAGTGACCCGCGGTACTTTCCTGGCCCGCCACTGTCTGGCAGATAACCAAAACGATCAATCACCAACGGATAATCCCGCTCTAGAATCTCCGCCGGCACGGCGCCGTAGGAGCCAAAGCCCATCGGTGCCACGCCATCGATGCCGTCTTTCTGTGGTCGGCCACCCCAGCCGCCAAAGACCAGGTCCATAACTGCAAACGGCCGGCCATCCGCGGTTTGCCCGGTCAAATGGAGCACATCTCCCGCTTCGCCAGCGATCGGTACTCTTTCCGGCAGGGCTTTAGCCAGGGCGCGAAACACGACATCGAACAGGCGAATCACTACTGGTCCCCGTCCACCAACCGCTGCGGGAAAGCGCGGATTGAGAAGCGTTCCCAAGGGAACACGCACCTGAATGGGTCGGATAAAGCCGTTGTTCACTGGCACATCCGGGCTCACGATCACTTTGAGCGCTCCGTACACCATGGCCTTGGTCAGGCTGAGCGGATTGTTAAGGGCGCTCTTGACCTGGGGAGCAGTACCGGTGAAGTCTGCCGTGAGCGTGTCGCCTTCCACCTGCACTGTCAATTTCAGTTTGAGGGCGACTTCATTACCGAACCCGTCATCCTCAAAAATATCTTCATGCACATACTTTCCGTCCGGGATTGAACGGATCGCCGCGCGCATCTCACGCTCGGCATAGTCAATCAAATACTCACAACAGGCAGTGAAGGTCTCTAAGCCGTACTTGTCGAGCAACACCCCCATCTCCTGCCCGCCCCGCCAGCATCCGGCAATCTTCGCCTCCAGGTCTCCGATCCACTCCTCTGGCGCGCGCACATTGGCCAGGATGGTGTCCAGCAGCGCCTCGTTGCGCTTGCCTGCGTCATAAATTTTCACGATCGGCAGACGTACCCCTTCCTCAAAGCTCTCACTGCACTGGCTGCTAAATCCCCCGGCAAACCGGCCGCCGGTATCAGTATGATGGGAATACGAAAGGTTAAAAGCGACGAGTTGCCCCCGCCAGAACACCGGCACCACGATCGCTGTATCCGGCATGTGCCCCATGCCGGCATAGGGATCGTTGACCACGATCACGTCCCCAGGTTGGCAGGTTCCTCCCCATTTCTTCAACACATAAGGCATCAATTCGATAAAGTTGCCGATTTGAAACGGGGCGGCGTAGCCCGGGCCAACAAGCCGGCCCTGACTGTCGCTCATGGCAGCGGCAAAATCGCCGATGCGCACCATCGCCGAGCGGCCGGTTTTACAGACGGCAATCGCCATCTCTTCGGTGATGGCGGCCAGTTCGTTTTTCACAACTTCCACCAAAATGGGATCAAATTTCCGTTCCATGCTCTCTCCTTTTACGCTTCACGCTTGTAATACCAAATTCCCCACAGCATCCCGCTCTATGGTCCAGCCCGGCGGGACGACTACAGTAGTATCCGGCTCTTCCACGATCAGCGGCCCTCGTTCCGCCGAGCTGATCTCATCGCGCCGACGAATGGGTGTCGCTTGCAAGCCATGTGCGGGACCGAAATATGCCTGACGCACCAGAACGGTAGGCGTCGCATCCCCATAGGTGGCACTGTGTTGTGCCAGGTCGGCAAACTGCAGCCGAGTGGCTTTTGCCGTGGCCCGCAGCCGCAGGCTGACCACTTCGATGGGATCATCCCGACTGTAGCCAAACGTCTGATGATGAGCCTCGGTAAAGAGCCGTGCTAATACGGGGCGCATATCGCCGGGAGTTGTGTCGGCAGGAAAGGGTAGGGTCAGTTCTGAAATCTGATAACCGTACTTGAGATCCACCTGTCGCTCGCAGCGGACGGCGGTCGCAGGGATGCCTTCTTGCACGAGCTCTGCCTGTGCCGTTTCTTCCAACTCGGCGTAACGCTGAAGAATCGTTTCTGCATCGATTGCCTCCAGCGCCAGTGCGACACTACGGACGTAATCGTGGCGGAAATCGGCCAGCAACAAACCCAAAGCACTGAACAACCCCGGAAAGAGCGGCACCGAGACTTGCCGCATACCGAGACTGGCAGCCAACTCGGCAGCATGGATCGGTCCGGCACCACCAAAGGCAATGAGAGTAAACTCTCTAGGGTCGCGCCCTCGCTCGGTCGAAACCGCCCGCAGCGCTCGCATCATGGTGGCGTTGGCGACCTGGACAATGCCATAGGCAGTCTGCAGAACCTCCAGACCCAGCGGATCGGCCAGCTTGTTTTTGATCGCGTTCCAGGCGGCTTCTCGATCGATGCGCAGGGTCGCGCCGGCGATACTCTCTGGATTCATATACCCGAGAACTACGTTCGCATCAGTCACCGTCGGTTCTTGCCCCCCGCGGCCATAACAAACCGGGCCAGGTTCAGCGCCGGCGCTGTGCGGTCCCACGCGCAACGCACCGCCGCTATCGATCCAGGCAACGCTACCGCCACCGGCTCCTACCTCCACGATATCTAACGAGGGCACGCGCAAGGCGTGTCCGCCCCCACCAAAGAGCCGGGTAGCCACCGTGGTTCCACCACCAACTTCACCTCCAGGTTTCTCCAACGGGACACCGTTCTCCACCAGGCAACATTTGGCTGTGGTCCCACCCATGTCGAACGATAGCGTTTGCGCCAAGCCGCTCTCCACTGCGAGACGGGCAGCAGCCAATACGCCAGCCGCCGGGCCGGACTCGATCAGGTAAATCGGCCGACGGCGCGCACTGCGGGCAGTCATGATGCCACCGTTGGATTGCATGATCAGGATCTGGCCACTATAGGCAGACAGATGCTGTTCCAACTGTTCCATGTATTGGTTCACAACCGGGATCAGCGAGGCATTGATCGCCGTCGTACTGGCGCGCTCGTATTCGCGGATTTCGGGATGGATATCGGACGAGAGACACACCACAGTCCGCGGAGAGATCTGGGCAATCATGTTGCCGATCTGCTGTTCATGCACGGGGTTGAGATACGAATTGATCAGGCAGACAGCAATCGCTTCTACCCCTTCCGCAAGGAGCCGTTTGATCACCGCCTGTGCTGCATGTCCATCGAGCGGTTGTTCCACTTCCCCTGAGCCGAGGATCCGCTCGGGAACCTCCAGGCGCAGTTCGCGCGGGATCAACGGCGGCAGGCGATCCCAGTTGGCATCGTAAATGTTCGGCCGGCGCTGGCCGCGCATCTCCAGTTCGTCGCGAAAGCCCTGGGTGGTAATGAGACCCGTGACTGCAGTTTTGTTCTCGATGACCGCATTCGAGGCGATAGTCGTACCATGGACAAAATTCTCCACTTGAGGATGGGTGGACGCCTGTTGCACACAGGCAACGATATCCTCCCCGACACGATCAAGCAGTGAGAGGACCTTCGCGGTCGTTAACTGACCATCATCCCCCAGAACGATCACATCGGTGAACGTCCCACCAATGTCGAAACCCACACGCATGAGAAACCTCCCCTTGTCTCTCCATGGCACTCACAGCATCGAGCTATACAAAACCCCGCTGGTCGATGCAATGGTTGGGCGCACCCTTTCTTTTGCCAGTCAGGACGTGCTAGTAGTCCGTCCATCTGCTTTTGCGAGGGACCCTTTGCTGCGCTCAGGGTGACAGGTCGTGAAATTGTCATGCTGAACGAAGTGAAACATCAAAATCAGGCAGGAGGATAGGTCGCCGTTCTGCACTCACCAGCTACCCCTTGAGCTATGAGGCCAGACGGGTAATATGGGCAGAAAGGTTCTCCAAAGAATATACATAAAGGAGGCTATCATGCACGTTGGTTACGGAGCAGCTTTTCAGAACCCCAATAATGCTCTCTCTGACGCCGAAGTCTACCGCCAGGAACTGCGGCTTGCCGAAATGGCCGAACCCCTGGGATTTGACTCGGTGTGGTCAGTGGAGCACCACTTCGACGACTATACTATGGTCCCTGATGTGCTGCAGTTTTTGTCTTATATGGCTGGGAAAACCAAGCACGTGAAGCTCGGATCAATGGTCGTTGTCTTACCCTGGCACGATCCCATCCGCGTTGCCGAGCAGGTCTCGCTACTCGATCATCTGTCCAATGGTCGGTTCATTCTCGGTCTTGGGCGTGGGTTAGCCCGGATTGAGTATGAAGGGTTTCGCCTCGATCAGAACGAAGGGCGGAGTCGCTTCGTGGAATACGCTGAATTGATCCTGAATGCCCTTGAGACCGGCTACATGGAAGGCGGTCTAGTGACCCAGCAGCCACGTCGAGAAATCCGGCCGTT
>CAZCWX010000689.1:0-2918 GCA_964502465.1 uncultured Enterobacteriaceae bacterium
GCTTCCTTAAGCTGTCTGACACAGTTTTCGCGCTCGCTTTCGGAGCACTCAAGATAAATCGTCCATTCCAGGAATGCCCGGTTGCCATCGACAATCGGCGTAACCCGCCCGGTGCCTTGATAATAAGAAATTGCCCCAAGCGGACCACAGGACTCATAGGTATAGAACCGCTCAAGGTCCGAGTGCGCAACCAATCGCTGGCGAATATGCGCTCCAAATTCGACAAAGTCACGAACCGCGCCTACAGAGTCGCCTGACTTACCGTTTTCAATACGACTTTCTGTGACAGTCGCTACCCACACCGGATAGCTGTTGAAATCGCGGATGACTGCCCACACCCGGTCGGCGGAGTGATTGAATACCGTGCTGTACGTCACCTTTATCATGATTCGTTCTCCCGTTCCGTTTAAGCTCTGAACGCAATTCGCGCTCAGGTACGATTAATGGAAACACCACCATCGGCAAGCAATGCTGCACCAGTTGTGAAGGTCGATAGATCAGAGGCAAGATACAATGCTGATTTCGCGATCTCTTCTGGTTGCGCGATACGCTTAAGAGCATGTAGCCCTTTGACAAAGGCAAGCGCTTCGGGTGTGTTGGCAAAGGCTTGGCCCATTGGTGTGTCGGTACCACCCGGTAGCAATGCGTTGACCCGAATGTTTTGCGGACCATAGGCAACGGCGAGCACCTTCGTGAGACCAAGGAGCCCGGCCTTACTCGTCGCATACGCGGTCATCGGAGGAAAAGCAGCAGTATGCCCCACGAATGATGATGTAAAAATCAGCGACCCTCCGCCACGTTTCAGCATCGCTGGAATCTGATACTTCGCACCGAGGAATGCACTGGTCAAATTGGTTGCCAGCGTATCGTCCCATGAGGATAACGACAGTTCCGGCACTGTTACAGACGAGTCACCAAGGGTGCTGGCATTGTTGAGCGCAATATCGAGCCTACCAAATTTACTGGTAGCAAGATCGACTAAGGCTTTTGCATACGCCTCCTCCTTCACATCCCCAGCAAGAGCAACAGCACTCCCTCCCGCTTTAGTGATCTCGTCAACGAGCGTGTTCAACTCTGGTTGGCGGCGCGCAGCACCAACGACCTTCGCACCTTCACGCGCAAAGAGTTTAGCAGCAGCGTAGCCAATCCCAGCACTAGCGCCAGTAACGATTGCGACCTTCCCCGCAAGTAGAGTCATACGTCTGATCCCTCCATAACAGTTGGTTCTCAGAGCAAGACACCACACTAGAGGAAATGTGAAAAAGAAAAATCAGCGACTAATAATTCCTCCATCCACCGCGATATTCTGCCACGTGATCCAGCGTGCACGATCACTCACATACGCATGCACTGATGATTAAACCCCCAGAAGTACGCATTCGTGAAAAAGAGGACGATCAATGAGCAATGACTGGGCAGGAGTATGGGTCAACCCCTCAGGCACGAACACATCAGAGACACGCACCTGGTTACTCCCCGTTCCTCTAATCTGGCGGCCCGTGTAGCAAAGCAGTGTGGCCCGTTGCCAGCCAATCAGCCGCGGCAGGAGGTGAGTCCTGGATGAAAGCCCAATTTGACAAAATTGGCCGCGACGCGCGTCTCCGGACAAAGGTGATCGTGTCGGCGAGATGCCGATGCAGTGATACCTTTTTTTTCGTAATCGAACGCGTTCGTAACTAGATCTGTCACACTCTCCGATGGAGTGTGTCTAATGGAGAAACAGGATGGTAAGCCGTTCACAGCATCAACGTCCGTAACAAGGAGGAAAGACCATGAGTATCCAACAGATTGAAGCGGCCGCCCAAGCCTTCTGTGACACGTTCAACCGTTTAGATGTCCCTGCATGGGCAGAGCTGCTGGATGACGACCTGGAAGTCTTCGACCATGTCCCCTATCGCTTTGATAACAAGAAGCAATTTGTGAATTATATACAAGGACTTGCGAGTGGGCTGGCTTCGGGCGATTTTAGCTTTCGACAGCTCTCTTGCCGGGTGTTTAACGACAATATCGGGATTGTCAATGCCTATGATACGTTTACGGGCGTGACGAAAGATGGCAAGGTACAGACCGGACATGGACGTACAACGTTGGTCTTCGTCAAACGCGGCAGCCAATGGAAGATCTAACCCTTTACGCTTGTCCCGAGCGCAGGACCTGTCCCGGTAGCGCGCCGGTATGCTCGCTGTCCTCATACAGGACGACACCGTTGACAATGGTGTCGTGCACCCCTCGGGCAGGCATCACGAGGCGGCGTCCACCATCAGGTAAGTCATTGCGCATCTCGCCACGCTTCTGTGAGCCAATCGTGGTGAGGTCGAAAATAGCGCGGTACACTGCTTGTCCTCAGCCTTCCATCAAGAATAACAGGAGTCCTCTCGCTTCCATACCGGTCCCTACACCTGTTATGTACCCGGCGGCCATGCCTATTGGGCTGGGGGGTTCCCGTTTCTCACGCCCCTCTGGTACATTGATTTCTGGCGGATCGCCGCACCCGGTTTTCTACGCGGGAAGTGTGCGGAGGTTGCGGCCAAGGGGGATGAGGGATTTCACTTACAATAAGCGGATGAAGCGTCACTACTGAATGTTGAATAGCAACACTGTAAAGGAGGGAAACCGTGGGACGCACCTATAACATTATTGATTCCGATGGCCATGTGTTGGAACCGCAGCATTTTTGGCGGGAGTATATCGACCCGCAATACCGCGATCGAGCGCCGGATCTCATTGTGGACGCCAATGGCAAAGAGCGATTGCTGGTAGAAGGCAAGTTGTTTGGCCCGCCAGCGGGACTCGGACTGATTGGGGCGATTGGCGTACGCGAACACATCGACGGCAAGTGGCATCACGCTAAGAACGTGCCGATTAACATGGAATACACCCAGGGGCGCCAGGGCGGGTTTGATCCCCATGCCCGGATT
>CAZCWX010000690.1:0-5758 GCA_964502465.1 uncultured Enterobacteriaceae bacterium
AACGCGCTCAGATAAGGCACAATCATCAGGTTATAGCCCTGCTCGCCTGCCCATACGAAAGATTCAGCCGTTTGAATGGCCGCAATCCAGATCGGTGGATGTGGATGCTGCACGGGTTTGGGAAGGAGCGACAGTGGGCCGAATTGATGGAAGGAACCGTCAAATCGTACTTCTGCCTCGGTCCACAGACGCTTGACTGCGGCAATGCCTTCCTCGAACCGTGCCCGGCTTTCGTCCATGGACACTTGGAAAGCCTCGAACTCCTCAGGAAGGAAAGCTCTAGCGAATCCTGCGTCGAGACGCCCATCAGAGAGACAGTCAAGCATGGCCAATTCAGCAGCGAGTTTGATTGGATGGTTAAAAGCAGGCAGCACTGCACCAGTGACCAACCGCACCCATTGTGTTCGCTGGGCAACCGCAGTCAGAAAAACGATTGGGCTGGGGGAGTACCCACCGTAACCGCGGAAGTAGTGTTCGACCGTACGAATGTGATGGTAGCCCAGTTCATCGGCACGAGCGGCGAGCGCTAATGCCTGCCGGTAGTACCCGTAACCGGAGAGCTGCGTCGGATCGACGGACGGGAAGAAATTGATGCCAAACCGCATAGTAAAGCTATCAGTTATTAGCTGTCAGCTATCAGCTGAGAAAACACGAAGGGGAGCATCTAGGAACCGGGGAATCAGCGACTCAAAAGCATTTCGCCGTTTCTCCCCGTCTCCGATTCTCCGTTTCTTCGATAGGCCTACCGTGCTGGAAACCGCTCGCGCAGCCACTGCACAATAATTTTCATAGAATCGTCTCGGCCCCCCTGGCCGGGTTTGTTCTTCAGCGGGTAGCCAAAATGATCGGCGTCAACATGGGCGAGCTGTTTATCTGTGGCCGGAGACTGCTGATAGATCGATGCAGATTCCTGTGGGTAGATCGCATGGTCTCCAGTGTAGTTCACCACCAGTGTGGGAATGGTGACCTTGGGCATATTCTCCAGCACTGCCGCGCGAGACGACAGTCCAGACCACGTGCTCAACCATGCGCGTGGCGTCTGGTATTTGCCAAAGCCTGCTTCCATGTAGTTGAAGAGATCAGGACGTGGAGACCACAGTGAGCCATAGTCGCGCGACGAAGGATGAATGGATTGATCGCAGTACGTCAGGTTTGCCTCGGTCCGATGGATCTCCATGTATCGCCCAGCCAAGGCCCTTCGGCTGATAAAAGTCCGCCTTTCCAGTGAGAGCTGGTCAAATTCGGGCTGACGGGTCAGTTCCTGAAAATACCGCTGCTCTTCGACATAGCGGCGCGCAATCGCGTCGATACGCGCGACTCGTGCCGTCTGCGCCACGCGGTAGCGCTGGATAAACTCCTCACTGTACTGACTCGGCTCAGGTGGCTCACGGAATCCATTCGCAGGGTGGTACATGTCGAGACTGGGATCGCAGGAAAGCGGATCGTCCTCATCTGTGACCGACGGGTCAATCGCATTCTGCAAAAACTTCCCCTCTCCCAAATGCGCAGCGAGAATCACCATCCCGTCACCTGAAGGCAACGTAAAACGGTTCAGATCGTATGAGTCTCCAGCCGGGGTGTGGGTGAAACGCCCTGGTGGTGTGGTCACAGCCTGCGCTTGGTAGAAGGTGTAGAGCGAGCCGCCACCGCTATTGCCGATAAAGACCACATGCTGAAAACCGCGTTGCGCCTTGAGGACTTTGATGCCAGCAGCAATATCTGGCACCAACATCTCGTGAATGCAAGCAATGTCGTTGTTCGGCCATCGCCCTTCCTGTCCAAAAGCGGCATATCCGCCCTCTAACAGATAGGGAATGGCATAATGGCGACTCATGTCGCCGCGCGGGTGCATTAAACAGACAACGGTCTTCTCCCCCCCTTTACTGTAGAGCACCCCTTTCGATTCGCCTCGGTCTTCTGCGGTAAGCGATATCACCTCATGAGTCGTGCCGGACGGAAGTGTGTCAAACGAGATGAGACTCATCCCCGCCGCCGAATAGCGTGGAATGCGTGCCAGAGCCATGGTCCCCTCCTCTGTACGGTCAAAGATACGAGTGTACGGTCAAAGATACGAGGCGTATTCTGCGCGAGTTCGAGAGAAATTGATAGAGGGTTGTTTGGTCCTCTCACCCAACAAAAGAGTCAGATTTTTCTGTTCTGTAAGGAGGGAACTCAGCTTACTGGACTAAATCTTGCGCCGAGGAGGCATCAACGCCAATCGCTTTGAGCAGGCGGTCTTTAATACGCACGGCGGCTTTTTCCACGCCAACGCCTTTCTCGGTCACCTTGATACGACCACCGGCGATCATGTCGTGCCCACCAGCGGATTTGCCCCCTAACACCTTCTGCAGAATTTCCCCGGCGTTGGCCTCACGGTTGACCGTCCGCAGGGACACGTACAGACTATCGTTATAATGTCCAATCGCCATGGACCACTCCGCCGCATCGAGGCGCAAAAGGAAATCCGCCACCTCCGCTACCATATCGGGATACTGCACTTCGTGCAGCACCGAGATCACCACCTTGTCGTAGAGCACGGCCTCTTCAATAGCGTTACGGAACGCTTTGAAGTATTCGCGCGGGACGCGGGCGTTCTCAATCTTCGAGAGTCGCCGCTTATTGGTGTAGGGATAGAGAAACTGACAAGCCGCAACATCCTTTGGTGTGGCTTCGCGCCCTAAGTCCTGCGTTTCGGCATTGATGCCATAAAAGAGGGCGGTCGCAATTTTGCTCTCCACATCCACATGCGTCTCTTGCAGATATTCGGTCAGAATGGTCGAGGTTGCACCATACCCCTCGCGCAGATCAATGAACGGCAGGTGGTCATACGAAGCGTACGCTGGATGATGGTCAATGACGATAGTAGGGATGAAATTCTCCGGCAGAGAATTATTAATCCGACCCGGCTGGGTATCGACAAGCGCGACCTGGGGTTCTTTCGCAAAGTCGATCTCCCCCACCGGGACGAGATTGATATTCAGATAGCGAAGCATCGCGCGGTTCTCAGCCCGGCCAACAATGCCGCCCAGGGCAATAACAATCTCCTTGTCTTCTAGCGCCCGATTCACCAGGAAACGCAGAGTCGCCGCACTAGCGAGGGCATCAGGGTCTGGGTTGTCGTGAGGGAGAATGACCAGCGGAGCAGGACCTGCTACCGTCCGCAACAACTGATGTAACGGACTCTTAGATGGAACAACCATAAGGTTCTGGGTGGGATTATAAGAGACGAGCCGTTCCGTTGTCTATCCCCTGCGCTCTTGCGTCCCATCGATTTTGTTAGCACTATAAGGAAATTGATAACGTCTGTACAGAAGGAACGAAGCATTTATGGTCTCAGTAATACGTGAACGGTTTGCCCGGTTGGTCAGTGGACCAGAGGAAGCACTGGATTTGGCTGAGGCAGCCCTCCTGATCGCCCAAGAAGAACAGCCGGAACTTGACATCTCTTCCTACCTCCATCGGCTTGATGAGTTGGCAGCAGCCGTACAAGCTAACCTGCCAGCCTCGCCGACACCGATCGATATTATTCATCACATGAACGTCCAACTCTTCCGTGTGACGGGACTGAGTGGCAACGAACACGTCTATTACGATCCGCGGAATAGTTTTCTCAACGAGGTCCTCGATCGCAAGATCGGAATTCCCATCACACTGTCGGTGATCTATATCGAGGTCGGCCGCAGGCTTGGTCTCCCTTTGGTGGGAGTCGGATTCCCTGGGCACTTTTTAGTCAAATATCCGGGCCCAGACGGCGATATTGTGCTTGATCCCTTCTTTGGTGGCACCGCGCTGACCCACGAGCAATTGGCACAGAAGCTGCGGTCTCAATACGGTGACCAGAACCCGTTTGCTTCCCAGTTGCCACAACTACTGGCTCCAGCGAGCAAAAAAGACATTCTCACCAGGATGCTCCGCAATCTCAAGCAAATCTATTGGCAACAAGGGGACTTTTCCCGCGCTCTGGGCGTGATCGACCGTATTTTATTGCTTGTTCCAGACGAAGCACCAGAAGTACGAGACCGTGGAGTGGTGTATCAGCGTCTTGGCCATTTCCAAGCTGCCGCACAAGACTTCAAGCGATACTTGCAACTTGCACCGAACGCTCAGGACGCCGAGGCCGTGCGTTCCCTGATCACGCGTATGACCGCGCAGCTGAATTAACGACCGAAAACGTAAATCGTGAGACGTCAACGTCATAGGTAGTCTCTCCAGATGACTGCACTCCTCCGCGTTGCTGCTGGCGTTCTTACCAATGGGCAACATCTGCTGATCTGCCAACGCCGCGCGCACGACCCACACCCTTTGAAGTGGGAGTTCCCTGGTGGAAAGACACAGGAAGCAGAAGATCACCTAACCTGTCTACGGCGCGAACTGCGCGAAGAATTAAGGATAGACGCAATAATTGGGGCTGAACTCTATCGGGCAACGCACACCTATCCAAATGGTCGCAGTGTAGCACTGATCTTTTTCCATGTGCCTACCTATCAGGGGGAAATCGTGAATACGCAGTTTGAGCGGCTCGCGTGGGTCGAACCAGCCCAGTTACTGACCTACGATTTTCTTGAAGGTGACTTGACCTTTGTTACCGCTCTTGCCCGCGGGAAGTGGTCACACCTGTTTCCCCGCTCTTCCTAATGGTTTGACTCAGAAAGATGGCGTAAAGGGGTTAAAATCTTTTTCGTTGAGTCGATTAAAAAAACATGAGTATAGAATATGCCTTGATTGGTCTCTTCGCGGTAGTGGGAATCTGGTTGATTCTGTGGGAAAGCCGCCCTGCCCATAGCAGGAAACGGTAAGAGTCAGACTGCGGTGTATTTACAGTACGGCGAAGCCGAGAATGAATGTCCTCAGCGATCCGCAAGTACAGGATCTTTTGTAACACTCCCAGCTTCGCTTTTCAGCTTCCGATACACCTCTGAGGCTATCCAGGAAGCGACAACTTTCCGGAAGGATTCCTCATTCATGAACCGTGCGAAGATTTCTTCGTTCTGGTCCATCCGTTCGACGAAAAGGGTTTCGAGCAGACTGTTAAATACGAGAGAGAACTTATCTACCGGATTCACCCTGGCGGCTTGCTGAAGACTTTCATCCGCAAGCGCCGCTTCGATGATTTGGTCGAAGAAGAGCTGGTCCGCTGCGGTAAAGTCAGTCCCGAATCGTTCGTTGACCACGTCGATCAAACGCGAAAGTGGCACCATCTCCTCACGCACGATACCGCTGCCGACCTCGCTCGGGCCATCGAGCGGGCGTGCGTAGCCGTCTTTCAAGCTGATAGACCCCTCACTGATCTTCTGTAAGCGGTAATACTCCAGCCGCACTTCGTCATCAAAAGTGTATTGTGGGCCACTGGATCGTTTCGGCAGTTTTGCCGAGAGGTAGCGAAGAAAGGTGTAGAGCTGCTCCAGGTCGGAATCCTGATAGGGAATGATCTGGCTCCGACCTAGAGGCGTAGAAAGCAAGAGCTTGAGGTAACATCCAAATGTGACGCGATAATCAGAAATGTCGTACAGATTGTCATATCTCCGATGTTTTCTCGTACTCTTAAAGCATACGCTGATGGTTGCTAGGGCTCATCTTTTTTCTTCAACGTACCACGCGTGGTACTTGCGGTTCGAAGATCAATTATTTCGAAAGTATCGCGATCAAAATTGAAATGTTCTTTCTGAAAATCATAATTAGCGACTCGTGTACGGAAAGCAGATATAATTTGAAGCCTGCGCGTAATTCAGGCAGCAATGCGCCACCGCCCTTCATCGAT
>CAZCWX010000691.1:0-3876 GCA_964502465.1 uncultured Enterobacteriaceae bacterium
GGCTCGAAGCGAAGGATACGAAGACAGGAGAGGGAAGGGCAGTGCCCATTTCCTCAACCTTACGCGAGGTGCTGGAAGACATACGGAAGGAGCAACGAGAGGCAAAGATCACTGATATTACCGGCCATGTCTTCACCTGGAAAGGAAAGCCTATGGCTGAGGGATGGAAAACGGCCTTTCGGACTGCCTGTCGGAACGCGAAGTTGACGGACTTGCACTTTCATGACTTCCGCCATACTTTTGTTACTCGCAAAGTACGAGAGGGCTGGGATTACAAACGCATCATGGCCATTACTGGTCACAAAACCTTTGCCGTCTTCCAGCGCTACAACAACCCGAGTGAGGAGGATATTAAGGAAGTGGTGTTGGCGAACCCACCCAGGAAAGCGGTCGGATGATGAGGGAGGAGAGGAAATTTTCCCACATGGTGCACACACAGAAAAGTCTCTCTGGGTTGAACCTCGTAAATCCTTGAATTTGCTTGTCGCGCCTGTAGCTCAACGGATAGAGCACCGGGCTTCGAACCCGTAGGCTGGGAGTTCGAATCTCCCCGGGCGCGCTATTTTTGCCAGCAAGAAAGGAGAACGCAGGCCTACTGTGACTGCCTGGCGTAGACAGGGACAAGCATGAAGATTTTGAAGCGCGTGTTGCAACAGGCCGCTCTTGTTCCAACCATAACACCCCCTCAAACTGGTTCTTCTGTCAGCCCTACGCCAGCGGGACAACTCGATAGAGAAAAAGCCCAATCGACTCCTGCCCGAACGCTGAATAATTATGTCATTGTCGTGCTTGATAGCTGCCGTTATGACACCCTTATGGCAGCCGCGCCTCAGGCCTTAAGACGTCTTGGTCCGATCGAACGTCGCTGGAGTTACGCCTCCTGGACTGCTCCTTCTCACTATAACCTGCTTATGGGGTTGTTGCCTCATTCCAGCCCTCGCCATGTCTATGCCTCAGAATATTACAAAAAGGATTTTCTTCGCTACAACGAACGGCTAGGGACTGAGCAAATTGAGTTTAAGAGTCTGGTGCCCTCCCTGTATTTACCGACATTCCTGAAGCGGAAATTAGGCTATCGGACACACGCTCTTATGTCCCTGCCGGTCCTGAACCCTGCTACTATCCTCAATAAAGATTTCGATTCCTTCACGCTCATGCCCAAACACAATGACATGGCAGCGATGATTGATCGTATGATGTTTTCCTCTGACTTTCCGTCTTTTTATTTGTTGAATGTGGGGGAGACCCATTATCCCTACGCCTTGCCCGACGAACCAGAAGACCGATGGCCGAAACTCCATGGAGTCCATGGAGTTTTTAAGCATCTCGATGACATGCTGGTTGGGGGTAAGCTGGTTGAAGAAGAAGAGGGCAAGTTTTTCGACCAGGGAAAATTGGATGTGTTGAGAGCCCGCCAGGTTGAAGCTGTCCGCTACTTGGATGACGTGTTCGAACAACTTTTCGAGATTATCCCGCCCAACACCTATGTTACAGTGACTGCGGATCATGGAGAACTCTTCGGAGAGGAAGGCTACTTTGGCCATGGTCCGATTCACCACGAGAAAGTCTATGAAGTCCCTTTCGTTGAAGGGAAACTTCGCTAGGTCCTGTCTTCGGGAAGTCAGAGAGCACGAGCAGCAGGCTGTGTCTCGTATGATTGCCTGACTGAAACGACACAGACTCAATGAGTGTACGCCGCAGGGTCTTGTGGTGCGGGACTCTGTCCTTCCTTGTCTATGCCGGAATCGCCTGGTTGAGCCACGCTTTCATCTATGGTCAAGGGCATCTGCAGCGACCGCTCCTCTTGTTCGTTGCGTTGTCCGCCGTAGCCTTTGTTCTCTATTTTTTCACTCTGCGTATTCTGCTGCGAGGTTCGCAAGATCGACATGATCTGTGGCTGCTCTTGGGCTTTGCGGTGATTTTCCGTGTGACGCTCCTTTTTTCTAGTCCCATTCAAGAGGACGATTTCTATCGCTACTTGTGGGACGGCAAAGTCATCGCCAGTGGGCTCAATCCGTACAGTGTTGCCCCTTTGAGCGTGCTGAATCAGGAAACTGGACAAGAAGAGCTACAGGCATACTCCCGCATTCCAGTTGAAGATGACGCTTTCGCTCTCATCCTCTCACGAGTGAACCACCCGGCCGTCCCCACGATTTATCCACCTCTCGCCCAGGCGGTGTTCGGTCTCGTGGCTCTAGTGGTCCCTGGGAGTCTGGTTGCCCTGCGCATTGTTTTTCTGGGGGTTGATCTTGGTATCTGTGGACTCATCATCGCGCTCCTGAAGCGCCTCGGGATCACTCCATTCCTGGTTATTGTCTATGCCTGGTCGCCACTCGTCATAAAGGAGTCGATCAATTCAGCTCATTACGATGCGGTACCGACGTTTTTTCTTGTGCTTGCCGTATTGTTTTCGCTCAGGGAGAAGGTTCTGCTGACGTATACGAGCCTTGCGCTTGCGGTGCTCGGAAAGGTCTATCCGCTGCTCGTTGTTCCATTTTTCCTCTGGCGCACATGGACAACAAGAGGACGTTCGTCAGCGCTTGTGGGATTGAGTGTGCTCTGCATAGGAATCGCCCTTGGCTATGTCCCATTCCTTGATGCGGGTGCATTCTTGTGGCAAGGGACACTCACGTTTGCCGAACGTTGGGAAACCAATAGCCTGCTCTTTCCGTTGCTGCGTGCTCTCGTGGACGAGAGGTGGATTGCGAATGCTGTTGTTGCGGTGGTCCTTGGAGGGATGGTGCTCTTTCTTCTATTCCGGTGCGATCTGCGTGAAGAACGCTCTTTCGTCTGGGCGAACTTCTATAACCTTGGGGCACTGTTTCTCCTTAGTCCAGTGGGGAATCCCTGGTATTTCCTCTGGATTGTGCCGTTTCTGTGCATTTTCCCACTGTTCTCCTGGCTGTTGCTCTCTGGGTTGCTCAGTCTGTATTATCTCTCTTTTTACTTTATCTATCGCGATATGGCGGAAACGTTTCGGTGGGTTGTTTGGTTGGAATATATTCCATTTTATGCGATCTTCATCTGGGAATGGATGTCTCGGCGCCATGGTAAATCTCCACCGCTTTCGCAATCGTCTGTTCGCTCTGTTGTTTAGTCGCTTTCCTGGGCTCACAACTCGCTGGCTGAAGAAACAGCAGCTCGACGACTATGGTCCGCCTCCCTGGGCACCGCTGCGGAAGCCGCTTGAAACATGTACGGTTGCCTTGGTCACGACCGCTGGGGTGCATCTGAAGAGTGATGTCCCATTCAATATGGCAGATAAAAATGGCGATCCGACGTACCGGGTTATTCCTCACGACGGACCGCGAGACCTTCTCTGCATTACGCATGATTACTATGACCACCGCGATGCAGATCGAGATATCAACATTGTCTTCCCACTCGACCGACTCCAGGAACTGGTGAGCGAGAAGGTCGTTGGTCAAGTTGCGCCATTCCATTACAGTTTTATGGGCCATATTGACGGGCCGCACGTGACACGTCTCTTGGCGGTGGCTGCTCCAGAGGTCGCACGGCGGTTGCAACATGAGCAGGTAGACGCAGTGGTTCTGACCCCGGCTTGAGGGCTGTGTAACCGGTCCGTGGGACTGGTCGCACGCGAAATTGAACGGCAGGGAATAGCGACGGTGTCGATCAGCATCCAGCGAGAATTAACAGAGAAAACGCGACCTCCACGGGCAGTGTTCTTGCGGTGGCCCTATGGTCACCCACTCGGGGAACCATTCAATATTGCTCAGCAGCGCTGGATACTCCTTGAGGCACTCCGAGCCTTGACGGAGGTACAAACACCGGGGACTATTCAGGATCTACCATATTTGTGGCGTCGTCCAGGACCGTGGGAAGGCGAAAAGCCCTCAGCTATCAGCGGTCAGC